>NZ_JRGK01000120.1 GCF_000764645.1 Aeromonas finlandensis | reverse complement strand
GCGCAGCGATTCACTCGCCGCCATACCTGCAGAGCGGATTATTTTTTTTATTGCTGTAACAAGCTGGTTGTTTTTGCTTTTATCTAAATTCATCCCGCTATCAGGATCTTCAATTACTGCGCAGATCTCCTCCTGCAAGGCATCCAGGATATCTGCGCTTACCTGAGTGGCTTGTGTTCCAGTCTGCGGATTGCCACCGGTGAATCCGTCTTTTCCGGCGCCGAATTTATCTTTCTGGCGTGATGGGGTATCAATACGGTGCATGGATTGCTCCCAATGTTTTTAAGCTATGCCCACTTGCGGACGGGGGTTTCTGGGTAGGTGCGCAGCGCATCGATGGCGGCCGCCAACTCTGGCGAGGTGGTTCGCACATTGACGTGATAGCCTGGCACGGCAGCCATCACTGGCACTGACTCACCATCAACCATCGTGGTTTCACCTGTCGGCTGGTAAATGGTGCCAATCACGCTGATGTCAGAGCCCTGGCGATACAAGGTTCCGCTCTCGCTGTCTTGCGTGAACCCTGCGGCCTTTAGGGCGGCGGTCATGGCCGACTTGCTGCCAGCCTTGAGATAGAGATCAATAAATTCCATGGGTTTTATCCTTCCAGAAATACCAGCCGAACGCACGGCACACGAGCCAGAACAGCCAGGCAAGCAGCGGCTTGCCATTGGTGATCATGCACTGGCGCAGGCTGCGGTCAGCCTCAGAGCGGGAGACCGTTCCTTTGGCGCCATAATCGCGGTCGTGCTGCTGGCAACAGGTATTAGTTCCATGAGAGACGGGGCCAAGCCCCGTGCAGTAGTGCCGAGTCACCGGATCGCCTTGATTTGTGAGTCTGTCAACGCCCGATGCCATATGCGAAGGTTTCTAATGTGCCCCCATAGGTGACGAACCATAGACCCTCCTGCACCATAACCGATGTGCCAGCGGTCTTTACTTGTTCCGTTGTCAGCACCGAAAACCGGAGTCGCTGGTTGTTTTACCGAACCTTCAACCCCGTCTGTGTAACATCGGTTTTGAACAATATCTGTCTGGGCCACTATCGTGTGCATTTTTTGATCATTCAGCGCAGGCTGGTTGGCCCCACCGCTGAATGATGCATTGCCGTAAGCCCATGCCAGACGACTGTTTAACGGATCAACCATTAACACCTCATACGCTGCGCTAGATGGGTAGCCTGACAGAATTCCACGCCGAGCATCGGTTACGTTTCCCGATACCATTGCAGCATTCAGATGGATTTCTGCGGCGACAGTAAGTTGGCCAAAATAATTGTCATTACCCGAGCGAGGGATGTATGGGAAATCGGCAGCTCTCGTGGCCGCGGCGTTACTTGTTAGGATGAATGAACTAGCCCCGGGAGCCTCCTCCAATTGAAAACCTACAACACAGAGAGACCAGTCTGCCTGTGGAACCTGAGCGCCACCTTGCTCATTCAAATAGAACAGATCTAGTGACCCGCCGCCGCTTGTGCTGGCATCTACTGACGATATAGTGGTTGCCGTAACGATCAGGAGGTTTCCTATCCTCTTTGCTGTTCCGGTCGTATCTGCTGTTGTTGACAGAATATTTCCATCTATATCAACGTTCACTTGACGATTAAGCCAGTTGGCACTCCACGCAAATTGGAGTCGCAAGCGCTTTAGTGGAATATTGCTGTTATCTAAATCAATGATTGCCGTGGCCGTGTATATTGTAGAATTTTTTATTTGCTCTCGAGATGCACCGAATACCAATGCATTAGAACCACCTGTGATCTTCTTTGCTGTTATCCCTGTATATTTTGATGACGTTACTGATGTTTGAGAACCACCATCTGCGGGAATTCGAGTGGCATCCCACCTGAAAATATTCGTGCTTTGACCTTCAATAAGAAGTCCTTCGGACTCAAAACGAGGTTCGTTGACTGCGGCAAGACGGAGATTACCCATCTTGTCAAAGTACCAGGCGTTAGTGGTGCGTTCAAAATTCACATAGCGAGCGATTACATCATCACCGACTTTAACCTCTCGGCCATAGCCTGCAAACATGCGCAGCAAATCGGTGAACGGAATCCACACATCCGGCAGCGGCAGTGCCGCGAGGCCGATGGCATCCGCTACAGTGTCAAGCCCGGAGATCTGTGATGCAAGTTTGGCGGCATCATCCGCTGCCTTGGCGCTGGCTGATGCCTGTGCGGCGTAACTCGCTGCAGCATTGGTGCTCGGCTTGAGGTTCTGTTTGACTCGTTCTGCCAGCGTCGGCTGGTCAGGGTAGCCAGGGACGGGAATCATCTGCCCCTCTTGCCCCACGACAATCTGATTAAAGGTGTTTACCGTCTGCTCTACGAGCATGATCGCTTCGGTGGGGTCTTTATCGGTTACTGCCATCAGGTATCTCCAAATCCCAGACAGCATGCAGCTCGCATCGCATCAGCGAGGCGGATCATGTTGTCGTGGTCGGTGGTATAGACGAAATTCAGAATGGTGTGAGAGGGCGCCTTCTTGCCGATGATGCACTGCATGACGGCATCCCCCCAGACGCAGAGCGAACTGCCGACCACCGAGCCAGCCCGCATGTAGTCAACGTTCATGCGCGGCAGATTTACCTGCCACACATAGCGCCACTCAGGGCCGTAGATAGGGGCGCCAACCCGGCTGCCGGCGCAGAACACGGCGCCGTGGTAGTTGGAGATGGTGGCATCCTGATAGCCGAGCGAGGCTAGCAGCTGCAGGTAATATTCGGCATTGATGCCGCCAAGCGAGTTGATCTTGGCATCGAGACGCTGCTGGCGCTCCCTGATGGTGGCGGTGCCTGGTACCTCGCACTCATCTGGCAGCCCGCAGATCCCCTCATAGCGTGTCAGCAGCACCGTAGTGCGCAGCGGGTCGATCTCTTCTTGCGCCAGCGCATCGACCCGCTCGGCGGTGCGTGCCAGCTCGGCGGCGCCAGCGGTGAGCAGGGGGTGATCCCCCTCCCATGCCGGGCCATAGGGGAGCAGCTTCTGCAGTTGGTCGGCGTAATCGGCGGCGGTCAATCCCATGTTGTGCTCCCCAGCGCGACTATCTCGCCCCTGGCGGTGGTAAATTCAGCCGCAGGGGAAAGCAGTTGGTGCTTGTATTCGCCGTTGGCGGCGCTGATAGCCTCAGACAGGCGAGACGGCGCTATGGCCTGCTCAGGACCACCCTCGCGGCGGTAGAACTCGCGCAGGGCAGCGGTGACGGCAGAGCGGACGGCCGGAGTGTCCGGGGTAACCTTGATGCGGTGAGCCACGGTTTTCAGGTTGATGCCGAGCAGATAGAGCTCGGCGGCGGCAACAGGCGCCTTGGGCTCGATATGCTGGCGGGCGGCGGCGATGATTGCCGCTGATGGCACCATCGCCTCGGAGTTGTCATCAACCAGAAACACCCCGACCGTGCCAGGCCCCATCCAGTGGCGATAGCACCAGGCTCGGGTTACCCCTGGCACCTCTTCGGCCCACACCTGGTAATCGGTATCAGCCCCACCCTGCGGGGTGAAGAACCAGCGGTCAATCACCCTTGCTCGCCAGTCATCAATGCGCTCAAGGTCGGTACCGCCCTGAACGCTGTCAGCCACCCCGGAGGATGAGAGCCCTGGCACTGGCTCGGAGAGGATCAGCCCCTCGCCATCATCCAGATTGGTGTGATAGCCGGTCTCGGAGCAGGTGATAGGAAGGCGCAGCACGCCGCCGGATGAGGTTGCCGCCTCGGTGGCGACATACTGGAGCGGGGTGCTGCCCTGATAAACGGCCACCGCACCGGCCGGAACAGTGATGCCATCGCTGACACCGGCGATCCGCAGCCAGCCGGCAGCGGGTTGCGCCTCTTTGCGGGGGCACTTCTTCATGCCTGCATGGCGCAGCAGCCACTGCTCATCACAGAGATCCGGCAGCAGGTTGCGCTCGAGGTATTCGATATGGCCGTTCACCCCGTGCACGGCGCCCGCATAGGCGCGGGCGTAAACCTCGGCATCCGATCGGCGCAGCGGGTCATCCAGCTCTGCCGTCACATCGGCTCGCACCCGCTGGATAATCTCGCGCAGGGTTGGGCGCAGGGAGTAGCTAGACATTGACGGCCTCCAGAATGTCGGGGATGGTAATTTGCTGGTCAGATCCATCGACGGTGAGCGTCACGATCAGTTCGGCGCCGTCAATCTCGCGGCGGCGGCACTCGGCATCGATGCGGGTGACCAGCTTGTCATCTTTCAGCCAGGCCAGCGCCTCGAGGGCGTAGTCGCGGGCCCGCTCGCGCACCTCTGGCAGGTTCTTCTCACGCCGAAGCAGATAGAGGCGGCTGCCGATCCGGTCACCGGCCACGGTCGGGTAGCTGTCTCCCCACCATCCGTACGGGCGATCGCTATCGTCGGAGGCGCCAGCGCGGCGCCAGGTGAAGAGGCTGATAAACACCGCCCTGTGCAGCGGGTGCAGCAGGTCGCCGGAGTCGGTGAGGACGCCGTTGACAGAGATCAGCATGGGGTTACTCCATCCGGTTTTTTGGCTTGCCGGTCGGGGTGCCGCCGGGGTGTTCGTGGTCGTTGAATTAGTCGCGCATCTTCTGCATGGTGCCGGTCTTGTCGCGGATCTCGCCGGTACACTCCAGCAGCGGGGTATCGAAGCGAGCCTTGGTCTTGGCCTCAACCTCAAGGGTCAGGGTTTTCACCTCGATGCGGCGCCCCCTGCGCAGCACAATACGGTCACCCTCATCGGTGTAGAGCGCCACCTCCCCCGCCGCTAGCCCCTTCAGCCGGTAGCGCCGATCGGCCACAACCAGCACCACACCGTGGGACTTGTCACCATCCGGGAAGACGGCGACATGTTCGGCCCCGTCATGGGGACAGGAGGTGAAACCATAGGGCTCGAGATGCTCGACATCATCCTTAAGCTCACCGCCAAGCATCTCGATCTGCACCAGCTGGCACTTTGCAGCCGAGTTGACCAGCCTGATCACGCCGCGTGATAGCAGGTTGCGGATAGCGTTTTTCAGTTCACGCATTAGAAAACGTCCTCATCCTTGCTCTTGCGGGCTGGCTTGGGATCCGGCACATCAGGCAGATAGGCATCGGCAGGGCCGACGCGCAGGGTCGCGATGGTGCCGCGATCGGTGCGGCTGTACTCCACTTCGGCGATCACCAGTTCGTCACCGGCAAAGTCGTTATGGGGGTCGAACACAGGAACAACCATGTTTGGCAACCACAGTGCACCGGACTCCTGCCGCCAACCGCGTACCGTATAGGTCGCCTCTCGCGCCTTGGCCTCACGGCGGCGGGCCTCGAACTCACACATGGCGCGGCAGCTGGCAACGCTGGCCTGTCCGGTCTGCTTGATCAGCAGCGGGCGGTAGCGACCAACCTGGCCGCCGACCTTGTGGCTGACCTTAGTCGAGCTGGATTCACCGAAGTCGTCATCGGTACCCGCTCGCTGGCCTGCAACCCGGTATTCCGAGTGGCAGTCGCTCTGATCTTGCGGGGCGCTGCAGCTGAGTATGTTTTTGCCATAGACCAGCGGCGTGGTGGCGCGCAGCGCACCGACCGCGCCGAAGTGCAGATCACCGTTTGCATCGTCATAGGCCAGCAAGCGTTGCTGCTGCATCATTCTGTCGATGACCTCGGCAACCGCCTCCCCCCAGTCCACCGAGAAATCGGAGATGGGGGATTGTCCGGCCGCACCGAACACTGATACCCCGAACGGCTGGCAGAGCGCAGCGGCAATTTGCTGCGGGGTCTGCCCCCGGAACTGGCGCACCGTGGCGGCGCTGTCGATCAGGTCGCCGGTGCGGGATCGCCCACGAATGGAGCGGGTGATGCTGCGGGCGTCATAACTGACCGGCTTCGCATCAACGTAGCCGGTGAGCACCAGATCGCGGCCGATCAGCACCTCCACCCTGTCGCCCTGCTTAATCCCGGTGGATACCGCATCAAGCAGCTCGCCCTTTTCGCTGGCCCGCCTGGTGACTTGCACCTCGAAATCGCGAGCCAGCCGGTCGATACCTGCGCTGATCCGCATGGCCATCCAGCCATACCAGGCATTGCCATTGATCCGCAGGTGATACTCGTCGCTCATGATGCCAGTGTCCGCAGGGGGTCGGGGGGCACAAAGCCCGGGTGAGAAATGTTGTTTTTGGCGATCAGCTCATCCGCTCGACTGGCATCGTCATACCACTCCGCCGCCAGCACCAACGCCGGTACCGTGTCGCTCGGGGTGCGCGTCACCAGTTTTGAGGCATGCTGTTGCTGCTGGCGCAGGGTGCTGACCAGTTCGCGGCGCAGATCCCGCAACGCCTGATAGACGCCGTCATCGGTGGTACGCTCGCTCTCCTTGTCGATCGCCGCAATGATGGTCTGGCGGGTCTCCTCCAGCTCATCATGGGTCGGGGTATCTATCTCCTCGGCGGGTGGGGTAACCACTACGCTATCGAGCGCGGGGGCCCGTGCCGGGGTGGTGGTTGGTTGGCTCGGCGGCGGCATCAAGGCAACCGCCTGGGCGCTGCTGGCGATCAGGTTGACCCTCACCAGCTCGGATACGCTGTTGGTCAGCCGATCGGCCTGCTGCTTGTCCTGCGCGGCCGATGGCCACACACCAACCGGCCTGGCTGACGGGGTCTGCGAGGCGGTGGCGGTGCGGTTTGACAGCGACAGCAGGGCGCGGGCCGTACTGCTGGAGCTCTTGCTGGCATCCAGCACATCGGCGAGGCGCCGCGAGAAGATCCAGGCGGTAGAGGGGGGCTGCATCAGCACACCGATATCCCCCTGTATCAGCCGCATGGCGGCAGACATCTTGCCGTCAGCACTGCCGAGCATATCGGCCACATCCCCCAGCAGGGCTGATGCGTGCTCGACGGTGGCCATCGACATCCACTCCGGCAGGCCATCAAGACCAAAGGCGCTGGCGAAGGCGCTCTGCGCCCGGTCGAGCAGGCTGGTTGAGCGACCCGCCAACAGCGATGATCCGAGCGGGGTGGCGGTTGGCCACTCATCCTCGCCAGACTCCACAAAGGTGAAGCTGACGACACACATGCGCCCATCTTTCTTGCTGTGGCTGATGCGCTGCTTGCCCATCACCACCACGTTCATCCGCCCGTACCAGGGGCTCACCAGCTCACCGGGGCCCACCTGCTCGAGCGCTGCAATCAGCCGATCCCGCTCGGCGATAAAGTCGGGCCCGATCAGGTAAGCTGTGATGGCGTATTCCCGGGTCTCGCGCCCCATATCCTCGACGCTGGGGGTATCACGACCGGGATACTCATGGATCACGGTGCGACGACCGATCTGCAGGTCATCGCCGTCAACCTTGAATGCCACCCCGCGAAACGAGGCGGCCTGCAGGCGATCTGTCCAGCTCATCGCTACCCCTTCGTTGCATAACGTGAATACCCGACATCGGGCAACATGGACCAGCCAGGAGAGGCCTTGCCCTCATCGACGCGCATGTTCTGCGGGGCATCTTCAAAGCGCACCACCATCTCGCCCGCCACGCGACCGCCACCGGCATTGGCGCCAGCAGCAGGAGATGAGGCGGACAGCGGCGAGTGCTTGCCAAGTGGCGAGCCACCGAACCAGCTGCCCACGGTGTCAACCGCGCTGCCGAACGCGCCTTTGGCGCCAGAAGCCAATGAGCTGGCGGTTTCACTCGCCCATTTGGCCCCGTTCATCAACGGATCGATGTAGGGTTTGATCTGCGCCCACAGGGCGCGGAAGTACCCGACGATGGGATCCCAGTTCTTAATCAGGATGCCCAGTGGTGAGAAGTTGAAAAATGCCGACTTGATCAGCTCCCAGGCGTCGAGGCTGACCGCCTTGATGCCATCCCATGCGTCACTGAAAAAGCCGACGATGCTGGCCCATGTACGCTGGAACCAGGGGCCAATGGTGCCCCAGTTGGCGATAATCAGACCGGCCGCCATGGCGACACCACGCAGGATCAAGCCAAGCGGAGTTGCTGTAAGGGCGTTGCCAAAGAATGTCGCCGCGACGCCGCAGGCATAGAGCACCAGCTTGAGCGCAGCGAACCCGGCAGCCACCCCGACCACCCCGCGGATCACCTCGGGGTTGGCGGCGGCAAACTCGCTGAACTTCGCTGCCATATCACCAAGCCAGGTGACCGTGTCTTTCGCCTCCCCCTGAAAGGCGCCACCAATGGCGGCCAAGCCGTTCACGGCGGTACCCGTCATGGCATCCCACAGGTTTTTCAGGGTGCCGAGCTGGGCGCCAACCCGCTGTTGCAGGCTGGCCTGCCGCGCCATCTTCTGCTGGATCTCGTCATAACCAGAGCGCCCCTTGTCGATCAGGGCGTTGACCACCTGCAGGGTTTCCGCGTCATCGCCGAAAATCTGCTTGATGATGGTGGTGCGCTGCTGGCTCGTGAGAGATTGCAACTTGTGAAGTTGGGAAAACAGGTTATCCAGCCCGCCAAATTCGCCCTTGCCGTCGGTGAAATCGAGCTTGATCCCCTTGCGGCTCATCAGGCGGTTGGCGGCGCTGATCTTCTTGCTGTCGAATCCGGCTTGCAGCACCTTGCGGATCGCGTTACCTGATGACTCCCCCGCCATCCCCATCTGGTCCATCATGATCGCCAGCGGCGCCAGCGACTGGGATGCCTTGAGGCCGTCCTTGTCGATCATCTTCAGCACCGAACTGGTCTTGCTGAAGAAGCTGAGCATGTTGGTGTCATCCACCCCCATGTAGAAGGCTTTCTGGATGGTATCGAACAGACTCATCATGTCTTTGGAGGCGGTACCGGTGGCGTCCTGCATCTTGGCGGCGAACTCGGCGGCGGCGGCGGGCGCCTTGCCAAGCTGCACGGCCAGATAGGCAGTGGCCTCACCCACCCCGCCCAGCACGGTCTCGGCACTCAGACCCTGCCGCTGCAGCATGGTCATCATGTCCTGAAAGTCGGCGGTGGTGCCCGGCAGCTTGTTGCCAAGGCCGACCGCCAGATCGTTGATCTTCTTGAATTCGGGGCCGACCGAACCACCGGCATCCATCATTGCGACCTTGAGGCCGGTGGCGGCATTCTCTGACTGGGCAAAGGCGGCCAGGCTGCCACCCACTGCGGCGGCCAGACCCGCACCGATGGCGGGCGCACCTTCACCGGCGCTCTTGAGGTCGCGCTGCCAGACCTTGATGTTTTTGCGGATACCCTTGAGCGCCGGAGAGAGCTTGTCCACACCGGTGATCAGGGCTTTCAGTTGAAATTCATTGGCCATAAATCACCCGGACTCTGCTTTTGCCAGCCGTTCACACTGGCGCTCCATCAAGGCCAGCGCGTCAAAGTCGTGGTGAAGGAAGGCGATGGGATCGCCCGCCTTCCACCACCGCGCCATATCGAAGTAGCGGTCGAGAATGTCGCGCTCGGTTACCCCTTCAGGAAAAAACCGGCGACATCCCAGGCAGCATTGTTGAGGTCGGCAGGCTCAATCTGTTCAACCGCGCTGGCCGGAATGGCGCACAGCTCGATCAGGTAGCCCTTCACCTTTTTCATGTTGATGCTGACCTCCCCTTCGGGGGTCATGGTATAGGGCAGGCCGAGGCGGCAAACCTGTTCGCCAGTGGGCTTTTTAAGCTCCAGCTTGGCGAGTGACTCGCCGTGCGCCTGGATCGGGGCGGATAGCGTGATGACTTTATGGTTCATTGATGGAACCCTTCTTTTCCGTTGAATTGCATGTCGGCGGTGCCGTCTTCTGGGTTGTGGTTGGCCTCACCCTCGAGCCAGGCGCCTTTCAGCACATACACCTGACCATTCGCCAGTTCGGCGGTGATGGTCATGTCATCGCTTGTGGTGATTTTTTTGAGCGGAAAACTCTTCGGGATCTTGAACGACGCCTTGATATAGGGCGCTCGGTGAGTCTCCTTGTAATCAACGCTGCCATCGAGGCCCACGATGGACTCCTTGACGTTGGTGTTAAGGGGGATCTCCATGCCCCCGGTAACTGACAGTTGCTCGCCATCAACCTTGAAATAACAAGTACCTGAGATGCGGCCCATTTATGCCTCCTGATATTGCAGACGGAACTGGTTAAGCAGCGCAAAGACGCGCAGGCCGTTGACGTAGTCGGGCGGGAACAGCACGTTGACCCGACCAGAGTCGCCATCTCGCTCTACGATCAAGTACTTGGCGAACAGCTCGCTGTTCTCGACGATGCCGAGGCGCTCCATGATGCGGTATTCGCCGTTGAGCTCGCCCTTGATCACCGCCGGGGTGACGATGGCCTGACCCTCGCCGAAGCGGGTGCCGTCATTGGCCAGCTTGTGGCGGCCATATTTACTGGTCACCAGAGTGCGCAGACGGCGGATCACGTAGGCGGATGTGTGCAGGGTCTCGCTGTCGAGATAGGAGTTGTCTGCCGCGCCGTACTTGTTGCGCTGGTACATGGTGATCGCCCGTTCGACCATCATCACGCCAGAGCTGGCCGTCTGGGTGGCGATGCCACTGGTCAGCAGTACCTGCCGCTCGGAAATGGTGAAGCGCTTGCCGGTCGGTGCCGGCAGCAGGCCGTTCAGTTCGCCGGTCTGGGTCGGCCGTGCCGGGTCGATGCGGATAAACACCGCATTGCGGGCGCAGCTGGCAGCCGCCACTTCGTAAGGCGAGGCAGCCGTCAGCGGCTCGACGCCGATCGTGGTGATGTGCTGGCCGTTGCGGGCCTTGCCGAAGGTTGAGAGTTCAGAGAGCGTGCCGCGCTTGGCGCTGTAGAGATGGCCGTAGATTTGACGCAGCCAAGACCAGCGGCCGGTGGCGTCGTTCATCTCCGCCTCCAGCACATCCAGCGAGCCGCTGTCGTGCCAGGGGGTGGCGATAAAGTCGAACGGCTCATCACCCATGGCGGCAATGGCGGCGGTCAGATCGGGAGATCCGGCGCCACCGCTAAGGCATGACTGGGCAGGCAGCGCTACGTTGATGCCGTTCGGCAGGGATTCCCCACCCATCACGCCGCGATAGTTGAGCGCGAGGTTGATGTCGTTGCCGGTCAACCCCTTCCATTTCGCGGTGAGGGTCACCACGCCAGCCGAGACGGAGGCGGTCACCGGCAGACTGGTATCGGCATCGATGGCGGCCTTGATGCTGGATGCCACCGCAGTGGCGGCGGCAGAGGCGGATACCCCGGCCTGCACCCGTTTGCCCGCGATGTAGAGCGAGACCACCCCGGCAGAGATAGCGGTACCGGTCACCGTGATGGTGGCGGTCGCGGCGGTGCCTGCGCTGGGCTCGGGTACATCGATCAGCCACAGTTCGCCGAACGAATCGACATTGCGATAGGCGGCCACCATGGCGGCCAGCTGACTGCCGGCACCGACCATACCTGCCGCCTGGGCAGGGTTGGTGATCTGCTGCAGCTGGTTCTTGCCGGTGGTGACAGCAGCCAGGCCATGGCCCAGCACCAGCGCCCGCAGGGTTTCGCTGGCGCTATTGGCTGCCGAGTTGTCCATCTCCGCATAGAACAGCGGCACCCGCAGATCGGCGGGAACATTATTGAAGCTGACGGGCATTATTTTGCTCCCTTCTTGCTGACCGTGACCTGAGGCGCTGCCTCGGCTGTTGGCTCTTGCTCTGCTGCCGGTTCTTGCTCAACCGGAGGTTCGATGACGACATCGCCATCAAGCTGGCGGCGATACCAATACTGATTGGCGATCACCTCGCGCCCTTCAGCGGGCAGCCGGTCGCCACGGTCAGGATCGGGGACCGATCGACCGTCATTGGGTTTGACGAACATGGTTATTCCTGTGGGGTTGGGGCGAATCCGAGCGGGCTGGCGTCATTCATGGCGTGAGCCAACTTGAGCATGTTGCTGTAATCGCTGACGAATACGGTGTTGACCGGGAGGTTGAACTGATGCTCGATGATGCGCCACTCTGGCGGCACCACATCCGGGCCCAGCCCCGGGCTGATATAGTCGATACCCCACTGGTCGCCGTGGCCACATAGCCCCTCAAACTCGGGGAGTGCCTCCAGCTCTGTCCATTGGCGGGTATCTTCCGGGCCGATCTCGAACTCGGCCGAGAATTCAAGCTGGTAGTAGAGGTGCGCCCGATTCATATCGAGCAGGTTGCCACCCTGATAGGTAATGCCGTCGTACTTCTTCTCGTCCGGCGACCAGCCATTCAGGGCCTTCCAGAGCGCCTCTCGCGCCTCCTCTATCACATCAACCGAGGCTTGCCCGCGGGCGTCCTGGGTGTTGTTGACCACCACCACTACAGCAAAGGCGTCGGTGATCTTCTGCCAGTAGTCGGTCTGGCTGCGATTCTCTTCTGCATTGTCATCGAGGGGGAGGACATAGGCGGCGGGCAGGGCCAGCTTGTTGTTCTCGGCCAGAGGCTTGAACTCGGACGCACCGGCGACCCTGCCGCCAAACATGGGGCAGCGCTGGCGAATGGCCGCAATCAGCGGGCTTATCTTCATGTCAGTTTCTCCGGCCTGACCGAGGAGCGCAGCGCAGTGAACAGGGTTCGCTGGATTTCGTAGCTGCGGTATTTGAGGGTTTTGGCAAAGTAGTTCTGGCGGGGGGCGATGCGCCACGGCGAGCCGCCGCTGGCCCCTTTACGATGGCTCTTGACCCGCTTGGCGCCACGCCTGACCCCGTAAAAGAGGTATGCAGGGTAAAAGCCGTCGCTCGGAATATCTTTAGATGCCCCTTCGCCCTTGTTGTGGCTGACCTTGACCATAAAGCCTGGGCGGTTGGCGGTCGCCCTTGGCACGAAGTAGCCGATTGACTTGGCCAGATCGCCGGACTGGTAGCCAGGGGCCTGCCCGGCTCCTGATATGGCCCGCCGCGCCACTGCCCGCCGGTTGTCGCGCAGAAGGGTGCGGCCGATATCGACAAATGCCCGCCTGACGCGGGCCTTGTTGAAGCGGATCTCCTGCGCGTCAGGAAAATCAACGTGGAGGTAGATGCCTGAATTGGAGTTCTCAAACGACATGGCGACCTCTCGTTATGTCGGAAGATCCAGCTGCTCCAGTTCAACCAGCGCCCAGACGGTTTCGCCGTTGAGCGGCTCGCAGCGCTTCACCCGATAGACGGCCCCCTTGTGTACCATCTGGTGGTCACAGGTGAGCTGGCGCCAGCGGATCAGGCATTTGTGCGTCACCTTCTCGTCAATCTGCACCCCGGCCTGATAGATGCCGCCGGTGACAGGCATCAGCTTTCCCCATACGTTGAGCTGGTCGTGGTACTCCTGCCTGGTGGAAAAGTCCTCGTCGGGTACCTCGGTAACGCGCCGGATCTGCAGGCGGTGCTTGAGCTCGCCTGCACTGGGCGGGCGCATCGAGTTAACGACAGATGACTGTCTGATCTTCATATTGGCATCCTGGTGTAGGGGCCAATCAGGTAGCGAAAGGCAAAGGGAACCTCGACTTTCTCGAAGTCGGAGACCGCCTCGCGGTTGTTGAACCAGTGCGCCACCATCAGCAGGCCCGCGGCCTTGATGTCATCGCCGATCACCAGATGGCGATCCGTCATCTCAGCCAGAGGCGCATCGAGCAGCTCTCGATCGGTGTGCTGCTCGATAGCCCGGCGGGCGGCCCCGATGTAGAGGTTAAGCAGCAGATCCTGGCTGGCGTCATCCTCTTCGAGGCGGCACTGGTGCTTCACCTCTTCCAGCGTGATCCACGGCATAACTACTCCTCGGCTTGTTCCGGCTCGACCTGTGCCAGTGTTTTCTTGATCACCAGCTCGGCTTCAGCCGGTGACAGGCGGGTGATATCGTCGCGGCTGTAGTTCTTCCATGGGCCGGTGAAGCGCACCAGTACACGCTCATCAGGGATAGATGCAGGCTCATCTCCGCCGCCATACTGCTCATGATCGGCGTCAGTGGCTCCGGTGGCCTGATCACCGGTCAGCGCCGCGGGGCCAGCTCCGGATGCATCGCCTGGCGCTTGATCTGCTGCGTGGTGGTCAGGATCTGATTCATCGTCTTCGCCAGTTCCGGCGTGGGGATCTTGCCCAGTGCCTGCATCGGCATCGGGTTGGGTGGTGTCAGTTGCATTGCTGGTCGGCTCCTGCGGCAGTTCGCCGCTCTGCTGCTCGTTATCCGCGTCAGTGGCAGGTGTCTGCCCTGCGCGACGGCCTTTCAGTGGCTTGGCCATGTCGGCTCCTTGTTACAAGGGGATGAGAAAGGGCGCCTGTGCGGCGCCCTGCTGCGGCCTTACCAGGTAACCTTGGTACCCAGCGCCAGACCTTCCGGATGACGGAAGCCCACATCGTGGTTGCCGACCAGGCGGATCAGCGACTGGTTGCGGGAGAAGGCGCTGACCAGATCGCCGTTGGTGTCCTTGTAGGTGGCTTCGGTGGAGAAGTCGATGGTCATGTTGTCCTGCTCGCCGATCACCACGTCGTTCCAGTCGGCGAAGTAGATCTCAGACTCGTTGGTACCGGTGCCGAGGTTGGCCGGGATGGTGTTGGTGTGCGCAATTGGGTACCCCTTGAGCAGACCTTGCGCCATCTCCGGATAGACCTTGTTGCCGTTGCCATCGCGCAGGCCGAACAGCTTCATCCAAGTGCGCGGGCTCATACCCCAGCCCGGGTTGACCATCAGGCTGTCGGAGCTCATCAGCTTGAGGATGAGCTTGTCGAGGTAAGCGTCGATGGTCTGCATGTCGGCGGTACCGGCCCACTCGACGGTGCGGCCCGCATCGGTCGCGACCTTCTTGAAGCCGGTCGGGGTATTGCCAGTGCCGTCATCGCGCAGGAAGGCTTTATCCTCGCGCACTGCCATGGCGGCGATCATGTCGCTCAGCACCAGCTGCTCGACGTTGTAGCCGGAGCAGCCGATCAGCTGGTTGCTGATGGGCACCAGGGTGATCAGGGTTTTTGCGGACAGCTTCACATCGTTGAACTGGCTGGCGCTGCTGTTGGCATCAGAGCCCTCGCCCACGTAGCTGGATGTCGCGCCGCCACTCATGCGTGGCAGAGAGAGGTTGCCATTGGGCAGCGGCAGTACGCGGGCGCCCAGCTTGCGCACAATGGTCTTGGGACGCAGCAGCTCGATCACTTCGGAGTGCAGATTCTCGGGGATCAGGGCGCCACCGGAACCGGCGGCGGTGCTGATGGCCATGGCAACCTGCTGATCGCCGATCTCTTTGGCGGCGAACTGCTCGGCCAGCTGCAGATCACCCTTGCCGGCGGCTACAGCCATCGCCATACGGGCAAAGCCGGAACCGGCATACTGCTTCACTTCCTGCTTCACATGTACAGCAGGGGACTGGCTGGCGGTGACGGGGGCAGCCTGCTGGGCCATCAGGCGCTCGGCGCTCTCCATGCGGGCGATCTTGGCGCTGATGTCGCCGATCTTGGTTTCCAGCTCGGTAAATTGCTGGAGCTGCTCGGCGGTGAGTTCAGTACCGCTGGCTTCAATATCTGCCAGCTTCTTCACTTCGGCGGTCAGTTCGCCACGCTCGCGGCGGAGGGCTTCGATAGTCTTCATCGATTGGTTTCCTTTGGACATAAAAAAAGCCCCTTTCGGGGCTTGTTGGATCGGTTCCGCCGCTGGGCTAGAACTGGTTCTGTAATTCGATGGCGCGGGCCCGCATGCCGATGCTTTGCGCCGGTTTTGCCGACTTGGCCACGCTGGCGGCCAGGCCGTTGAGATAATCCTGCGGGTTGGCCAGCTCATCGGCCAGCCCGTTGCTGACCGCTTCGGCCCCGCTGTAGAGGGTGGCCTCGGTGGTTTTCACCTGTTCGACTGACAGGCCGCGATAGCGGGCCACCGAGCTGATAAACAGGTCGTAGGCCTGATCCATGCGGTGGTTGATTGCCGCCATAGCGCCATCGCTGAGTGGCTCATGGGGGGTGCCGTCCTTTTTGCGGTCACCGCGGTAGAAGGTGGTGAACTTGAGCCCTACCTCCTCCTCCCACTTGCTCACCTCCATGTGCTCCATGATGACGCCAATGGAGCCGCAGCCGCCGGTTTCACTGACCACCACCTTGCTGCAGGCGGAGGCGATGAAGTAGGCCGCCGAGTAGGCAGAGAAGTTGACCAGCGCGGTGATCGGCTTGACGCTGCGCTTGGAATAGATGTATTCGGCCAGCTCCTTGCAGCCGACCGCATGGCCGCCACCGGAGTTGATGTCGAGCACTATCTCTTTGACCCGCTCATCGGCGAGTGCCGTGGCGATCTGCGCCCGCGCCCACTCGTAGCTGGTCAGCTCGGTGCAGGCGTTATCGATTTGACCGCGCCGCGCCACCAGAATGCCGTGCAGCGGGATCACCGCCAGCCCTTCAATGCGGTACTGCGATTCGCTGCGGGCCTCGAGCTGTTTTGGCTCCAGCCCATCCGGCAGGTCATCGGCGGCCATCACCTCGATCTGGCTGCCCAGCATGCGGGGCATCAGCAGGCTCTTGACCCCTGCCAGCACCTCCTGGGTGACGTAGAGCGGACACCCGAACACCTGGCTGGCCAGGTGCGGGTAGTTGATCATCAGCTTCGGCATAGGATGGCCTCAATTTCCGTGATTTGTTCCGGGGTCGCCTGGCTGATGCCTTGCGGCAGCTTGCCAGTAGAGACCATGTTGAGCGGGGTCAGGTAGATATCACCACCCGGGATCGGGGGCAGGTTTTCCAACCGGCGGATATCGTTGACGCTGAGCCAGCCCCACTGGCGACCGAGGGCGTATGACTCGTAACGGGACTTCTGGTCTGCCCGCAGCAGGCCGGAGAGGTTGAACTCGATATAGAGGTCTTTGCGCTCACTCGGCAGCAGCAGGTCGCGCATCATGGCGGCCTCGATGCGCTTGACCCACGGCAGCAGGGTGTAGATGACGAACTGCAGCCCCTGATGCTCGATGTTGTTGTTGGTTGCCCGATCCAGCTCGCCGATCATGTGCGGCGGGACCTTGTAGAGACGGCAGATTTCGATGGCGCCATACTTGCGCGACTCGAGCAGTTGCGCCTGCTCGTTGTTCATCGACATCTGTTTGTACTGCATGCCCTCCTGCAGGATGGCTACCCCAAATGAATTTCGAGCACCTGCATAGGTATCAACAAACTTCGCCTTGAACTGCTCCAATGAATCCTGGGTCGTGAATGGCTTCCCGGAAGTTTCGATTGTTCCTGACAAGGTGGTGCCGTTGGCAAATACCGAACCGGCATGCTCGTCCACCGCCATGGCCAGCCCGATTGCATCCGGGTTGCTCTGGATCGGCGAGACGCCGAGGTAGCCATCCAGACTGAAGGCCTTGACGTGGTGCACCATACGCATCGGCAGGATCTGGTTGCTGCCATCCAGCAGCTGGTAGTAAGGCAGCCCGTCAGGCCCCTTGAGCACCATCATCTTGTCCGGGTTGACCGGGATCAGCTCGCTGATGTAGCCGTTACCACTGCGCTCGATCAGGCTGTAGCTGTTGCCGCGCAGGCCGAGGTGGCCCATGCGCTGCTCGTTGAATTCGAAGCTGGTGTCTTTCTGGTTGGGGCAGGCGTGGATAATGTCGTACAGAGGGTGGTCGGTCGCCCGGGTGCGACTGTCGTCGCTGCGCTGGTAGAGCTCGCACGGCAGCTGCGCAATGGATTCTGCCAGCAGGGTGACGCAGGCGCGGACAGTGCCCTGCGCCAGCGCAGATTCCGGCGTGACCATGATGCCAGCCTTGCTGCGCCGCGCCCCTACGCTCGAGATCCACTGACTGAAGTTGCCGCCGCCACCCCTGCGCTCAAACAGGAATGGGAAGAACATCAGTCACCCCCTCGCTGTTTGTTGTACTGGTGCCAGGCGATGGCGCGGCTCAACCAGGCAGACCAGCCCAGCGCCAGCAGGCCACCGACCACCCAACCGAGCGGGGCAGACCAGAGCCAGGCGCCATAGGTCAGCGCGGCGGCACCAAGCAGGCCCACCAGAAAGGCGACGATGTTCATCAGCATAGGACGTCCGTGGTTTCGTAAATGGATTTGGTATTGCCGCGGCCCGCGACCATGGCGCGGCCGATGGCCATCATGAGCGCGACAGCGCCGTCAATTTTCTGATCGGCAGACTCCTTGACCGGGCGCACCACATCATCGTTACCGGGCAGGTTCTTGCCGATCACGTTGCCGATACACCAGGTCATCAGGCTGTTTCCATCGTGATGGAAACGGCCGGACTGAATGGCGGCCTCCAGCTCTCGCATCGGGTCGCTCATGTTGGTGTAGTTCTGGGTGATGGAGATGGGGGTCAATCCCTCATCTGCCAGATCGTGAGCCAGCGCGGTTGCGCCTGCCGGGTCGAGCGGGACTTCCAGCACGTTGCCACTGGCTGCGGCCTCTTTGGCTACGGCCAGGATTTCGCGATAGTCGATCTCAGCACCTTCTGTGGTGCTGAGCTCG
>NZ_JRGK01000012.1 GCF_000764645.1 Aeromonas finlandensis | reverse complement strand
CACCAGAGGGGGGAGCGGCTGGTGGCTCGCTGCCAGCGCAAGGGCCTTGTTGACGTCGATCAGACCAAAGCCGTAAGTGGGGCTGAACCACATGCCGGCGGCATTGCGCTCCCACCCTTCCAGCCCTTTCACGTCACGCACGCTGCCGTTGTTGCTGGTGTAGCGCACCATCACCGGCGGCTGTTTGGCATCAACCCGGGTCGCGCTGCGGGCCAGCAGATCCCGCAGGTCCCGTACCGGTAGATCCGGGTAGGCAGACATCAACAGCGCCATGGCGCCCGAGGTGCTGGGGGTCGCGGAGGAGGTGCCGTTCATCACGCCGTTGTAGTCGCAGCTGGCATCCAGTTGCGGGTTGCCGTGCAGCCGGTTGGTGCTGGGAGCGTCGGTGCGGTTGTAGCCCATGTCGCAACCGGGCAGATCCGTGGTCACCATCGCCGGAGAGTTGGAGCCATACTCGCCGCCAGGGGCGCTCAGGAAAACGTTGCTGCCGACGCTGGAGTAGGAGGATCTGACCCCATCGGCGTTGAGGGCGCTCACCACCAGGTTCCAGAAGTTGCTGTTGGATGGGTCGAGGTTGCTGTTTTCAAACGGCAATTTGGGGCCGTTGCCGGTGCGGTTGAGGATATAGCCACCCGAAATTATCTTGCTGAAGCCGTTGCCGGCGGCCTTGATATAGGCCGCACCCTGCGCCTTGAGGGTCTGCCGTTCGAACAGGCGATCGATCTGGGATTGATCCAGAGAGTTGGATGAGCTGGGATCCACCACACTCTTGCCGTAGCTCTGATTGAAGACCCGGTTGTCGCGGCTGGCCTCGCTGTCGCCAAGGGCGTAGAGCCAATCTTTCTGCAACTGCCGGCTTTTATTATCCAGCAGGTTGAACCCCTGCAACTGGGCTCGCGGGGCGATCCCTTTGGTGCCGAGCACGTTGTCCACCGACGCAATAATGCCGGATACCGAGGTGCCATGCGCCGTCTTCGGAGCGGTCGGGGTCGGATCATCGCTGCCGGTCACCACGTTTTTCGAGCCCGGGCGCACGTTGTCCGCCAGATCCGGGTGGGCGATGGCCAAGCCATCGTCGACGACCGCGACGTTGACGCCCTGTCCCAATATCCCGGCACGATGAGCCCACCAGAGGTTGAGATCATTGCCCGCTACCCCGCTACGGTCGCTGAACCCATCCTGCCCGCTGTTGAGCAGATACCACTGCTGATCCTGCAGGGGATTGCTACCTGGCAGACAGCGCTCGCTGCTGTTGCGTCCGATATCCACGCCACTCTCCTTGCCGGTGAGCGGCGCACAACCTTCATTTGCCTGAACGAGTGCACTGGGCAGGGTCGACAGCAGTGCTGTGATCGCCAGTGCTAACGATGTTTGCTTCATTATTTTTAAACTCCATTTTGGATCGCACCATCCTGGGTGCGACGGAAAGCTATACACGGATGATGGAGATCCAAAAAGGTATTTTTTGAAAACTGGGATATGTGTCAAAGAAGCTCGATCTGGTTTGTGATAAGGGTTTCAATGGTGTTCATTTTGTGTTCTATTGAGAACGCCTCTCATTTTTTGTTGCTGATCTTTTTGTCTGTAGTTAACTCTCTCGTTACTCTCCTTCGCAGCATCCATCTCGGTACGGGGCAATCCCGAGGGGGCGTCGTGCGTCCTGTAAAGTGAACGGCATCGCTGTGTGTACTGGAGTGAGTGCAGACAGGCGGGTGGCAGGCACTGCAAGGGCGATATGGCGGGGGTGTGCCAGCGGTTTATTGCTTGGCGGCGGTGGATAGCTCTGTTATGGTAATTGCCTTGGCCGTTTAGATGGCTGGATTGCTGCGGTGTGAGATGCGTTGCCTCTGGGGGCAACCCCCACCGCAGGCCCATATCTTGATGTGTACCTGACAGGGAGTCTCTATGCCGTTTCGTTCCTTCTTACCTTCTTCTTTCACTGCTTCCTTGCGCGCCACTGCTGGCGCCAGCACCTTCCTTGCCGCGATGGCGGTCGGGAGTCTCTCTTTTTCCGCAGTTGCCGCCGATGTCACCTTGCCCGCTAAAAAGGAGATAGTGATTGGCACCACGGTGGGTGATTTTGCCGACATGGTGACCGACTCCATCAAGCCGCAGCTGGAGGCCAAGGGGTACAAGGTCAAGCTGGTGGAGTTTACCGACTATGTGACCCCCAATATCGCCCTGGCCGATGGATCACTGGATGTGAACTGTTTCCAGCACAAACCCTATCTTGAGAGTTTTGCCAAAGACCGCGGCTTGTCACTGGCACCCATTACCCAGGTGCCAACCGGCCCGATGGGGCTCTACTCCGGCAAGCTGGCGGCACTCGACAAGGTAAAAGAGGGGAGTACGGTGGCCATTCCCAACGATCCCACCAATCAGGCGCGGGCCCTGTTGATGTTGCAGGAGCTCGGTTGGCTCACCCTCAAGGAGGGGATCAACCCGCTCAAGGCGAGCGAGTTAGATGTGGTGAACAACCCGCACAATCTCAAGCTGGTGTTGCTGGAGGCTGCGCAACTGCCCCGCTCGCGAGAGGATGTGGACTTCTCGGTGATCAACGGTAACTTTGCCGCTTCCAGCGGTATTCCGTTCAGCGAAGGACTGTTTCTGGAGCGCAGCTACGACTTCATCAACTGGGTGGTGGTGAAAAGCGCGGATGCGGATCAGCCGTTTGCCAGGGATGTGGCGGCGGCCTACAACTCGGCGGCTTTCAAAGCCTATGCGGCCAAGCGTTTCGTTGGCTACAAGTACCCGCAAGGGTGGGGTGGCTAACGCCCATTCAGGGTGTAACTATTCCGTTATGGCATGAAAAACGCCCCAAATGTGGGGCGTTTTTCATGGTGTCAAGCCATCAGCGCGGGCTTCATTGATTGCGATAGAAGCGGTTCAGCTCGTTCATCACCTGGATCATGGCGCCCATATCGGGGGTACCGTGCTTGATCGGGCGATAGCTGTTGCGCTCCAGCAGCTCGAAGTCACCTTGCTTGTTGAAGTGGGTGATGGTGTCGCCCTCATAGATGGCGAAGTCGTTCTGATCACCCGCCAGCAGCCAGTTGCGCGGGCTGGTATCGAACAGCGAGCGGCCAATGCTGTAATCACGCGCCGGATTGCGTACCCCCAGCATCCCCTGCATCAGGGTCGGCGCCAGATCGAAATGGCTGCTCGGCTGTTCCTGCACCTCACTGTTGCGACCCGGCCAGGCGAGCACCAGCGGCACCTGTACCTGATAGGGTGAGTAGTTGCTACCTGCGCCCCAACTGTTGCTGCGGGTGTCGTTGAATTCCTGACCGTGGTTGGCGGTGATCACGACGATGGTGTTGCTGTCCATCCCCTGCGACTGCAATTTGGTCAGCATCTGCTCAAGCAACTGGTCGGTATAGAAGACCGAGTTCTTGTAGCGGTTCTCCAGTTTTTGCAGGTTCTCCGCCCGATAGGCGGTCGCCGGATTGAAGTTGGCGAGTTCTGGCTGGAACGGCCCCTTCATGGTGGCAGGCAACTGGTAGTCGCCGGGGCTAGAGAGGTAGACCAGCGAGAACCAGGGACGCTCGGGGGAGCGCTTATCCAGCCACTGCTGCCAGTCGGTCAGCAGCTTGCCATCGTCACTCTGCTCGGAGACAAACACCTGTTTGCGCAGGCCGGAGAGGATGCTCTTGCGATACTTCTGGGCATCTTCCATCGCGCCGAACAGCCCGAACTGGTAATCCTGGCGCAGCATCTCGTCGAACAGCACCGGCGGACGCTTGTCGCTGCTGATGTCCTTGTAGTAGTGGCCGGGCAAGCCGTAGAAGAGGCTGAACATGCCCATCAGATCGTCGTTGCCGCCACTCAAGTGATTGCGGAACGTCAGGTGCTGATCCGCATAGCGCTGCAGATTGGGCATGTTGATGTTGTTGAGCATGTCAAAACGCAGGGAGTCGACCACCACAACCAGCAGATTGTTGTGGGTCAGAGGCGCGTTGACGTTGAGCGGGCGCAACGGATAGTGCATCCGGCTGTCGCTGTTATCACCCTGGGAGGCCGCCTGTTTCTCGTACTGATCCAGATCCAGCCAGCCATGTTTGGCCAGGAAGGAGCGGGCCGTCATGGGGTAGGAGAGGGGGAAGTTGGCTCTCTGCATGGTGATGGGCTGATAGAGGGTCGCATCCGCCCAGCTGTTGACCACGTGGGTCAGAATAAAGCAGATCAGCAGGGCCAGCCCCACCTGATTGCCGTACTGGCGGCGCTTGCGCTTGTTGATCTTGCGCCAGACATAGGCCGACAGCAGCAGTTGCAGCAGGAAGATGGTGGGCACGGCAACGAAGATGATGCTCCAGATTGAGCCCTCTTCGGTTTGTGCCTGATCCAGCAGCAACTGCCATACCTGACTGTTGAGGTGGAACTTGAACAGCCGGAATACCTGGGTGTCGATCAGCAGCAGCACCAGCGCCAGGGTGGCGATGATGGCCGAGATGAACCGCAACGATTTCTCCTTGGGCAGCACGAAGCTGAGCGGGAAGATCGTCAACAGGTAGGTGACAAAACTCAAGAACGAGAAGTGGCCAATCCAGCTTACAACGAGATAGATCACGCCAAGCGTGGTCGATGGCCAGCTGATGGCACCCAGATAACGGGTGGCAATAAGCATGGCCAGAATAATGTTGAAGAAGGAGAACCAATGCCCCCAGGTGATCAGGCGAGAGACATTATCACGATAGGGGTTACCGGTTTCGACCATAGTGATCCATCTGCGTTGAGAAACGTCAAATCAACAGAGTCGGGGACTCAGTGTGCGTCGTGGCGATTATCGACCGATGCGGTCAGGGCCTGGACAAACTTTTCAGTGATGGCCTGGCGCTGGGCCGGTGCCATACCGTTGATGATATTGGTGGTCAGATTACCAAGCACCATAAGGCTGAGATCCACCGGCGCTTTATGCTTTTCCAGCGCGGTGATCAGGTCGTTCATCAGGGCGTCAAACTGCTCGTTATTGTACTTTGATACGATGGGCATAATCTTCAGTTCATCTCGGTTCAAAGCGCCTTATAATACTTCACCCTTTCGGCTAACACTATGGCTTTGTGACATGAGTCTCGATATCGACAAGATCATTCTTCACTCCTTGCGCCAGGGCGGCGATGGTCAACCCCACGCCGATACCCGCAGCCAGACCCTGCCTCCCGACG
>NZ_JRGK01000119.1 GCF_000764645.1 Aeromonas finlandensis | reverse complement strand
GCCCAGGATGGAGGGGTTGGCAATGGCGGTGCCCCACAGGGTCAGGATGAAGAAGGCAATGATGAACATCTCGACTTTCTTGGCGTTCGGCTCTTTGCCAGACTTGCGCATGTTCTGCACGATCATCCCTTTCAGACCTTCACGGGCACCCAGATAGTGACCGAAGAAGGAGGAGACGATGGCCACGAATGCAACTAACGGACCGAAGTAGGAGATGATGGGGCTGGCATGCTGGTTGGCCAGATAGGAGAGCACGGCGATGTTCTGGGCCTTGGCTTCCGCCAGCTGGGCCGGAGTCAGGCTCATGACGCAGGAGAAGACGAAGAACATCACGAAGCCCAGCAGCACCATGGCGGTACGCTTGAGGATGGCATCGGCTTTCTCGACGGCCTGATCACCGTGATCGCGGCGCTGGGCCAGCGAGAAGCTGGAGATGGCCGGGCTGTGGTTGAAGGAGAACACCAGTACCGGGATGGTCAGCCACAGGGTGGTGGCGAAATCCTTGGCTGAGGGCACTTGCTCCAGCGCGGCGCCGGTCCAGTCCGGAATGAGGTACAAAGAGATACCGGCCAGAATGGCGATAAGCGGATAGACCAGGACCTCGGTCACTTTCAGCATCAGCTTTTCACCGGCCAGCATCACTGACATCATGCCCATGATCAGTACGATGGAGAGGATCCAGCGTGGCGGAGCACTCATCTGCAACTGGTTGACCATGAAGCTTTCAACGGTGTTGGTGATACCCACGCCGTAGATCAGCACGATGGGGTAGATGGCGAAGAAGTAGAGCAGGGTGATCAGCTTGCCTGCACCCACGCCGAAATGCTCTTCCACCACTTCAGTGATGTCCGCATTGGGCTTTTTGGAGGAGAGAACAAAGCGTGCCAGCCCACGGTGAGCCAGGTAGGTCATGGGGCCAACCAACAGTGCCATGATCACCAGTGGCCAGAAGCCGCCCATACCTGCGTTGATTGGCAGGAACAGGATCCCTGCGCCGACAGCGGTACCAAACAGGCTGATAACCCAGGTAGAGTCGCGTTTTTCCCAACGAGCAGCTTTAGCTGCATTGGTCCCTTGCTCTGTTGACGACGCAACTTTTTGCGTGCCAGTGACAGTATTAGACATGTATCTCACCCCGAATTGTGGTTCTTATTAAGTCGGCGCAAGGATACGTTTTTTTTAATCAAAAATGTTGATCAAATTCACCTTTATCGAGCCAAAACCCTCACTTTCTTATGGAAATGTGATCAAAACAGTAAGTAATCAATTTTTGTTTGCCCTTTTACGCGTGAATTTAAGGCTGGTGATTAAATTTCGCCGGGCTGCATGTTATTAAATTGTTGTTTTGAAAGATGCTGGGCAAGCTGGTTGATCATGCTGGCGGTGGCCCCCCAGATAAAGTGCTGTTGCCAGGGGATCCAGTAGATGGTGTGCTGCTTTCCCCCCCTGGCAATGGTCAGGGGAATGTGATTGCGTCGATCCAGCAGATGGTCCAGTGGCACTTCAAACGCGTGCTCGACTTCATCCGGGCTCAGGGTGAGCGGGTAGTCGGGTTCGAGCAGCCCCAACACCGGCAGAACCTCGAATCGCGATACGGTATTGAGCTGGTTGAGGGTGCCGATCACTTCAATAAGCCGCGCCGGAATGCCGAGCTCCTCCTCGGTTTCCCGCAGCGCCGTGGCAATCAGGTTCTCATCGCCGGGATCCTGCCGCCCGCCGGGGAAGCTGATCTGCCCCGCATGGTGGCGCAGGTGAGGGCTTCGACGGGTAAGCAGCATATAAAGACCATCTTCCCGCGCCACTATGGGTATCAATACCGCCGCCGGACTGAGCCCGCCAATGGCGAGGCGATGGGCCGGGGCGGGTTGCTGCAACAGGAAGCGGGTCAGCAGTTCGTGGCGATCCATGGCGTGGGTTATCTCCTGTGCGGTGGCCTGACAGTGTGGATGGTTACAGCGCCGAGAGCGGCGGCAGGATGCGGGCGACCTTGTCATAGGTCTCCTGATATTCGCTGTCGGCGTCGGAGTCGGCGATGATGCCGCCACCGGCCCAGCAGTGCAGGCGACCCGCTTCGGCGATCAGGGTGCGAATGCAGATGCTGGTGTCCATCCGGCCATGCTGGCTGAGATAGCCGATGCTGCCGCAATAGGCATTGCGCCGCTGGGGCTCCAGCTCCTCGATGATCGCCATGGCGCGGATCTTGGGGGCGCCGGTGATGGAGCCCCCCGGGAAACAGGCGCGCAGCAGATCGACCCCTTGCCAGCGCGCATCGAGCTCACCGTGAATGGTCGAGACCAGATGATGTACCGCCGGAAACGACTCCACGGTAAATAGATGAGGCACGCTGACCGAACCCGGTCGGCTGACCCGACCGATGTCGTTGCGCAGCAGATCAACGATCATCAGATTCTCGGATCTGTCCTTGTCGGCCCAGGCCAGCTCAAGCGCGACTTGCTGATCGGTGGCCGGATCTGCGTGGCGAGGGCGAGTCCCCTTGATGGGCTTGGTCTCGATATGGCGACCGTCGAGCAGCAGGAACCGCTCGGGGGAGAGGCTGAGCAGCGCGCTATCCGGCAAGCGGATAAAGGCAGAAAAGGGGGCCTTGTTGGCGGCGGCCAACACACAATAGGCCTGCCACTCATTCCCCTGATAGGGGGCGCTGAATCGCTGGGTCAGGTTGATCTGGTAGCAATCCCCTGCGGCGAGGTAGGCCTGAATGCGGGCAAACTTCTCGCCATACTCAGCGCGACTCATATTGCTCTGCCAGGGCCCCAGCAAGGCAAAAGCGGGGGCCGGTTTGGCCTGTTGCTGTTCGAGCCAGGTCAGCCGTCTGGCAAGGCCCGCTTCATCTCCCCAGTGCACCAGCTGCCAGTCACCGGTCGCCACATTACGCAGCAGCGCCCAGTCGTAGATCCCCACCGCCATGTCCGGCACCGCGATATCGGCGCTAGCCTGCACCGGCAGCCGTTCGAAGCGGCGGCCCAGATCATAGCCAAACAGACCGAGGGCGCCGCCAATAAAGGGGAGGCGAGTAGCGCACAGATCCAGCGCCCCCAGCAGCTGTTGCTGGGTGCGGGCAAGCAGGGTGAGGGGATCTTCGTTGTGTTCGCTGATATCCGCCCCGACGCGTAGAGTCGTCACCTCGCCGCGGGTCTCGAGGGTCGCCAGCGGATCGGCAGTGATGATATCAAAGCCGTTGTCGGCCCCGAGCGGCCCAGCCGACTCCAGCAACATGGCCCAAGGCTGATGTTGCAGGCGGGCAAAAAGCTGATGGAGTTCAGCGCGATGGTCTAGATGATGGATATGAAGTGTTGGCGTCATTTTATGTTATACAGGCAACAGTTTAGTTCCCGAACCCTAGTCGGTGCTGGTGGGCAAGCGTATCATAGGTGTCGGTGACTTAAGAAAAAACTGCCGTGTTGTTCGTTTTTTGCTGGTTGATAGTTTTTAGCCAGCGCGTCAGCACGGCCCATCATATGGAAGCCCTTGCTCTGCTCTGTGGCAGAGATAAGGACCAGTGAGGATGATATGAGCATTATAAAAAAACAGGATTTCATCGATTCGATCGCAGATGCCCTCCAGTACATCTCCTATTACCACCCGTTGGATTTTGTTCAGGCAGCCAAAGCGGCGTATGACCGCGAGGCCAATCCGGCGGCAAAAGATGCGTTGGCCCAGATCCTGATTAACTCCCGCATGTCCGCCGAAGGGCATCGTCCGCTCTGCCAGGACACCGGTATCGTGACCTGTTTCGTCAAGATCGGCATGCAGGTGCAGTGGGACAGCGACATGACCGTGCAGGAGATGGTGGACGAAGGTACCCGTCGTGCCTACACCAATCCTGACAACCCGTTGCGCGCCTCCGTGCTGGCCGATCCGGCTGGCAGTCGCAAAAACACCAAAGACAACGCCCCTGCTGTCGTGCATATCGACATGATCCCCGGAAACAAGGTGGAAGTGAGCATCGCGGCCAAAGGCGGCGGCTCCGAGAACAAATCCAAGATGGTGATGCTCAACCCCTCTGACGATATCGTCGAGTGGGTGTTGAAAACCGTGCCGACCATGGGCGCAGGCTGGTGCCCGCCCGGCATGCTGGGCATCGGCATCGGCGGTACCGCCGAGAAAGCGGCAGTGCTGGCCAAAGAGGCCCTGATGGAGCACATCGACATTCAGGAGCTGATCGCCCGTGGTCCCAAGACCACTGAAGAGAAGCTGCGGGTCGAGCTTTACGACAAGGTCAACAAGCTGGGGATCGGTGCCCAGGGTCTGGGCGGCCTCACGACCGTGCTGGATGTGAAGGTCAAATCCGCCCCGACTCACGCCGCCTCCAAGCCGGTGGTGATGATCCCCAACTGCGCCGCCACCCGTCACGTTCACTTCGAACTGGATGGTTCAGGCCCCGCCGAACTGACCCCGCCGAAGCTGAGCGACTGGCCGGAGATCACCCGCGAAGCGGGCGCTAACGTGCGCCGCGTCAATGTCGACGGCATCACCAAGGCAGAACTTGCCAGCTGGAAGAGCGGCGATACCGTGCTGCTCTCCGGCAAGATCCTCACCGGTCGTGATGCTGCTCACAAGCGCATCGCCGACATGCTGAAAAATGGTGAAGGGCTGCCGGAAGGGGTCGATTTCACCAACCGCTTCATCTACTACGTGGGCCCGGTCGATGCGGTGCGTGACGAAGTGGTTGGCCCGGCAGGCCCCACCACCTCCACCCGGATGGACAAGTTCACCGACATGATGCTGGGTGACACCGGCCTTATCGGCATGATCGGCAAATCCGAGCGTGGCCCGAAAACCGTCGAGAGCATCAAGCAGCACAAAGCCGTCTATCTGATGGCGGTGGGCGGCGCCGCCTATCTGGTGGCCAAGGCCATCAAGAAGGCGCGCGTGGTGGCCTTTGCCGATCTCGGCATGGAAGCGATCTACGAGTTTGAAGTGGAAGATATGCCGGTGACCGTTGCAGTCGACTCCGAAGGCAACAATATCCACGAAACCGGCCCGGCCTACTGGTCTGCCAAGATTGCCGAGCTGGACGGCAAACTCTCCTCCTGAGTGACCGTTCCCGCGGCCGGTTAACGACCGTGGCCAGTAAACAAGGCGCGTCCATCGGGATGCGCCTTTTTGTTGGCCGATCACCGCAATATTGACATGCTTCTGGTGGTAAATTGTCCAAAGAGAGGACCCAATGAGAGTGCTGAATCTGAACTCGGCAACAAGGAGGATGTAACAGGATGAATGCGTTACCGCTTTACGCTATCGAGATGTATGAGGGCTCGCCCTGGCTGCTGGTTGATGGCACCTTGACGGCAGATCTGGCCGAGATGAGGCTGATCGACTTTGGATCATTTATCAGTGTCGAAGGCGGGTTGGTTTACGAAACCTTGCCAGCGCAGCCGTGGCGGGAAACCTTATTGGCCTTGGGGCTTGAGATTGCGCGTTGAGTGAGTCAGACCCGCAGGTACGCCGCTCAAACGTTAAAAAAGGATGGTGCCATGGGCAACCATCCTTTTTTGTTCTGAACCGGCCCCATCACTGAGTGATGGCGGACAGGCTTAGGCTTTTTTCAGGTAGGCGGCAACCAATACGATCTGCACGCCGTTGACCTTGCCTTCGATATGGAGCGGGTTGTTGGTCAGACGGATGCCCTTGACCAGGGTGCCGCGCTTGGCGGTGAAACCGGCGCCTTTCACGTCCAGATCCTTGATCAGGGTGACCGAGTCGCCCTCTTGCAGCACGGCGCCGTTGGAGTCAACGGTCGGTGTGCTGTCGTCATCTTCGTCAGCCAGTCCGGCTTCGGCCCAGGCCTTGGCCTCGTCTTCCATGTACATCATGTCCAGCAGATCCTGAGCCCACACTTCACCCTTGCCGGAGAGTGCTTTCAGCTGGCGCCATGCCATCACCTGCACCGCAGGCACCTGGCTCCACATGCTGTCACTCAGGCAACGCCAGTGGTTGACCACCAAGGTATCCGGTTGTTCCAGCTGACCACGGCAGGTGTCACAGATAGCAACGCTGTGATCATCGTCGCTGGCGGGGGAGTGAGGTACCACGAAGGCGGTCAGCGCCTGCTCGGCGCTGCACAGTTCACACTTGGCGCCCGCGCGCGCTTGCAGGATGGCGTTGATGGTCATGTTGTTGGTCCCATAGCTAGTGGTAAAGCGACCCGCGGTGGGCGGGGCGCGTGAAAGAGGGGGCGGAATATAGCATAAAACCCCGTACTTTGTCAGGTCGGGCCTTGGCGGGGGCCGCGAACCGCGGCGGGATCGATCAATGGTCGTGTCGAATAACCGGATGCTGGAGGCAGATTACTCGAGCCAGTTGGTACGATCGGAGCAAGCTCAATCAACCATCTTGCCCTTGTTTCGTGCTTCGTAAAGGTAAGGGGTTGGCGTGCGTGAGAATAGCCTGGGGAATAGCAAAAAGGGGGGATTACCGTGACGTTATACGTTGAGAGTCAGCAAAGGTTGTGATCGGTGATGGATGCCATGACGCGTTGCGTCTTGCAAGCACCCATCATACCGGTTCATCTGATCGGAAGTATTACCCTTATATCACGCCTCATCGTGTGATCCGTTATTTCACGCAGCCAAGCCACCATACACTGGCTCGCCAAGCGTAAAGGTGATGCACCGAGCTGTATGCCTGCTGTTGGTCGGTAGTCAAATTTGGATGGGGTAGCCCTCACCAAATACAACGGGACGCTCAATAAGCGGTCAGCATAAAACTTTTGCCACAGGATTGATTACCATTGGCCTCGGTGGTGACAAATGAGGTTTCTGATAAGGGGTAATTGATCGCATCAGCCTTCAAGGTTAGCCGGATTTCGGTGAGGAACCGTTGCTTATTACCGCGTTTGTTACTGTTACAGCTAAGCTGCACGGCAGATTTAGCATCATTATCATAGGCGTCGGCAAAAGCTTGCATAAATTCAGCTGTATTGACTACCTTGCCATAGTGCTCTTTCATGAAGTTCCCGACAGCACTGCTCCGGATATCATTATTAAGCCGGATCATCGCACCAAAATAATCTTCAGGAGGGAAGTTAAAACAGACCCCATGTTTGGCGTACTCATATTTATGCAAACATGTATTATTGCTGGCGCCCGGCATGTACTCCTGCAATTTATGATGGAAGGCATCAGACATTCCCACATCCTCGGCACCACACCAGTTCTTTTTCACCGAGGGATAGGGCCTGCCCATTGAGGGATCAATGGCAGCACTGCATCCTTTGGATCTCCAGCTACTCTCACTCATTTCAAGCGAAGCGGGCAGGCTTGGCCACAATCCATGAATGGTAAGCGCAGCAAGCTCATCTGTTCCGATTTTCGGGTTCTGGCATTCGTAAGGAGGGTTATTACTTTTAGTCAGGCAAAAACCGGGTTGCCAGGAGAGTGCCAGTACATAGGCATCAAAATCCGTATTTATCTGCGGCGACAAATCGGCTGCATATGCAGTATATGATGAGGTCCCCAGCAGCAGAATGGAGGATAGCGCGAGTAATGTTTTTTGCATGTGACGGTCCTATGGTTGTCATTATTAATGAAACGGTCATTCTGTTCAGTCGCCGTATCTGTATGTCTCATTGCGATCATGAATCATCACAAAATGGACTGCGTTACTGCCATGAACAGTCATGGAGGGGAAAGATCCCAAGCGCAAGCAAATAATATATTGATTACTTGCCAAGCCCGACAACTGCGTTTGGGGTACATGTGTATGTACACTACTAATACGTTAGTGTTTCCGGTGCATTTTAATCAGGGCAATACCCACCATAAACATTGGTGTCAGGGGATGGTACAGACGGCATTAAATAGATAGGTTTTGCGCGTGATGACACATAGATATATGTACCTGTTCTTCTCTCAGCTTCACGCGCGCTTTCCCAAACGCGATGATAATAGATTTTATCCATGGGTAGATGTGTGATGTTTGGCACAAAAACCACCACCAATGTTAATGCATTGACGGTTATTCAATATTTAAACATGTTCATCTCAGTTATTCCTAATACTCATCTCAGTTATTCAAAATGTAGAAGTAGCTCTGCCATAGCAAGAGAGACAATATTAACGATTTCATCATCAAGCTGGATGTCATCGTATTGATGTTGCGTCACCAAGGTGGGGCGATGCTCCCCTGTTGCTCACTGCGGTGGAGCAACGGCATGACGCCGTTCTCGCGCCCATGCAAGCAGAGTGAGCTGGGGTTGCAGAAGAACCCCACGTTTTGTCTGATAGCCAGTCAGTCGAGCGCCAGTGGAACCATCAGGCACAAGTTGAAGAGCATCATGGGCAAGCGCCAATAGATCAATGGAGAGCCAGTATGTTTGTGCGAGTCACTCTCTTTAGTGCGCCGTCTCCCTCTTCCCGGGGAATCGTGACGTAGCGGTAGCACTATGAGGGTCAGCTCTTTAGAATGAGCCTCTTTTTTTGACTGCAAGACAGGGGCATTCGTGCTGGCTCAACGTTTTCAACAACTGGATCGACTGCTCACTCGCTACCGGCGCTGGTGGCAATATCAGCCATACCATCATCTGACCATGGCCTTTGCCGATGAGGCCCCCGATCTGGCGGCGCAGCTCAATGGGCTGACCCTGGCCCAGCTGTCAGAACTCGATGCCGATATGGATGCCCTCAGCAAGCTGCTTGCCCCCTGGATTGCCGAGGGGGCCGAGTTGCAGCAGCTCAGCCAGCTTGCCCCTTTTACCCCCGAGCCCATTACCTGCAGCAAGGAGATGGCGCTGCATATGCCGGGGCGCAAACAGGCCCAGATTGAGTCATTCACTGCCTGCCTGCCCGCCCATCAGGGCCCCTATCTGGAGTGGTGTGCCGGCAAGGGCCACCTTGGGCGGTTGGTGTCGCTCCACCGACAGGCCCCCATCCTCAGTCTGGAGCTGCAAGGGCAGCTCTGTGACGAAGGTCGGATGTTGGCCGAGCGGGATGGCGCGACCATGACCTTTACCTGCGCAGATGCCTTTGCCCCCGAGTCGGCGGCGCTGATCGCCCCCGAGCACCATGCCATGGCGCTCCATGCCTGCGGCGAGCTGCACACCCATCTGCTGGAGCGGGTAGCCGAGCGCAGTGCCAGCGGGGTGACCATCTCGCCTTGCTGCTACCACCTGATCCGTACCAGCCACTACCGCCCGCTGTCGGCGGCGGCCAGAGCCAGCGAGCTGGCATTGAGCAAGGCGGATCTCAAGCTGCCACTGCAGGAGACTGTGACCGGCGGTGCGCGGATCGCTCGTCTGCGGGAGCTCGAAGTGGTGTGGCGGCTTGGATTTGACTGCCTGCAGCGTCAGGTGCGTGGGGTGGATGAGTATCTGCCGGTGCCCAATATGCAAAAGAGCCTGCTGACCGGCACCTTCGAGGCATTCTGCCGCTGGGCAGCAGAGCGCAAAGGAATTGTGCTGCCCGTCGAGCTCGACTATCCCGCCTGGTTGGCCCAAGGGGAGCGCCGCTTCGGCGATGTCGCCCGCATGGAGCTGGTGCGCCACCTGTTTCGCCGCCCCCTCGAGATCTGGCTGGCGCTCGATCGCGCGCTCTTTTTGCAAGAGCAGGGTTACCGGGTCGAAGTGGGGGAGTTTTGTGCCAAACCCATGACCCCGCGCAATATCCTGATCCGCGCCGTGCGCACCTGACATCCGGCTCTCTTGCGCATTTCTCTTGAACATTGATGATGGCTGACAGTTTGAGCGTGTCAGCCATCACAGCGCTAATGCGGGGTGACGCCACGGCTTGTGAAAGGGGATGTAGGGGATGCGGATCAGAGACGCAAGCCAGTGCCGAGGGGGGTTATCAGGAGTGGCGCTGGATGTGGATGGTGTTGAGCAAGATTGCGGTCTGTTTCATGACGGCCTAAGGCCGTGGCATCGATACCGCCAAACGGTTGCTGAGGCTTGCAGCCTATTTCGCAGAATCGATATAGAACAATTATGAAAGAAACAGCATTTAATCATATTTCATAAACATGTTTTTTCTATATTTATCAGGTGTGGTTCCTGATATTTTTTCAAACATTATAATAAAAGATGATGAGTTACTGTAACCTAGCTGGTATGAAATATCTTGTATGGACATGCTGGTTTTCAAAAGTGATAACGATTGAATAAATCTCAGACGAGATCGCCATTCACGAAATGACATGTTTAATTTTTCTTTAAACCTTCTGGATAGAGTCTTCTCCGAAACATACACTTTCTCTCCCCATTGTCTCAGTGTCCTACTATCACCCGGATTTTCATAAAGAGATTCAAGAATCTTTTTGATAAACTTATCTGTGGTATTTGGTAGATAGGTCAGTCCTTTAGCGTGTTCTTCCAACTGGTCAATCATGACCATAGAGAGGGCAATATCCTTGCTAGTCATTAAAACGTTAACTTTTCTCATCAGCAGATCATTGATTATAGCGCGATTGATATCAGAAATTGCAAGAATGCAGGGGGAGCTGGATAATTGGTGACAAAATTTGAATGGAATAGATATTGAGCAGTACTCTGCATTTTTTTCATTATAACTAGAATGTAAGATATTGGGTGGGATCCATACGCCATATTTATATGGAGCTATAAGGGTTTTTTGATTATTTACATTCACCTCCATAACACCAACATTGATGACGTTTAGCTGTCCCCATTCATGTTTATGAAGCACGACCTCTGTGTTGGCAATCAACGTTGTATTTAAAATGCTAACATATTCTTCTGATACTTTTAATCCATCTAGAAAAGAGTTATGATAAGTTTTTTTCATAAACGGCTATTTATCTCATTCAGGGGATAGTGAAGCATGTTCAATAATTTTATTTATGGCATAATTTTTTAAAAAAATCAATTATTCCCCGCGTTTCGATATGGTTCATCAGAGTCGTTATAGTCTTCGGCTGCTTACTACTGCGGAAGGTGTGAACAAGTCACTGGGTATGAAAGTCTACCTCTATAACTAATGGAAATAGGATGAGTAGCCTTGATGGAAAAGGCAACCTATTCTCACCTTCCTGCTGGTATGATGTTATACGTTATTGTTAATTGTTTAACATAGAAATTTTAGCGTTTAAAGAAACCTTTTAAAACCATCCAGACTAGTTTGAAGATACTGAGTTTTGCCCCCGTAGAT
>NZ_JRGK01000118.1 GCF_000764645.1 Aeromonas finlandensis | reverse complement strand
CTGGTGGATCTGCGCGCCCTGCCCATCGACAAATGGAGCGAGTGGGCGCTGATGCTGCTGCTGTTTCTCATCGGGGTGCAGATGCGCAACTCCGGCATGCGGCTGCGCCAGATCCTGCTCAATCCCTGGGGGATGAAGATCGCCTTCACCGTCATCATCAGCAGCTGGATTGGCAGCCTGCTGGCGGCCCAGCTATTGGGCATGCCACTGAGCCACGGGTTGGCCCTCAGTTCCAGTTTCGGCTGGTATTCGCTCTCCGGCATTCTGGTGGCCGACAAACTGGGGCCGGTGCTGGGCTCGGCCGCCTTTATCAACGATCTGGGGCGCGAGCTTATCGCCATCCTGATCATCCCGGTCTTGATGCGTCGCCACCCCTCGGCGGCCATCGGTTACGGCGGCGCCACCGCCCTCGACTTCACCCTGCCGGTCATCCAGAAATCAGGGGGCATTCAGGTGGTGCCGGTGGCCATCGTCTCCGGCTTTATCCTGAGCCTGCTCGGCCCCATCCTGATCCTCGGATTTCTAGCGATCTAGCTGCATTTGCCAGCCGCCAGCACGAAAAAGCCCGACCTTGTTGTCGGGCTTTTGCTGGCTGAATCAACCATGCGGTCGTACTGTCTACAGCACGCGCTACGATATGGCCTGCGGCATTATTCGCGCCACTGGCCGCCACTCATCACCCGCTCGATAGCGAACGTCCGGGAGTGCACCAGCAGCAGATCCGCATCCTGCCCGACCCCGATACGCCCCTTGCTGCCGAGCCCCAGCGCCTGCGCCGGATTGATCGTCACCGCAGCCAACGCCCTCTCCAGCGACACACCGAGCTGGGTCGCCCGCACGCACTCCTGCCACAGGCTGGCGATCTGGCCGCAGCGCATCTCGATAAGGCGCCCCTCGCCATCAAAGCGCGGCAGACTGGCGTTGGCATCCGAGCTGAAGCTGATGCGATCGGCAGGCACACCGGCAGCCAGCAACTCGGCCAGCCCATCAGCGGCAAGCCGCTCGCCATCTTCCACCAGATCGGGGAAGCTGGAGGTGGTGAGGTCGACCCAGCCCCCCGCCTTGCCCCACTCGATGGCCTCGGCAAAGAGCCAGGGATTGCGGTTGCAGTGGGTGGGATAGAGCTGGCGCAGCGGAATATCGGTCTCATCGCGCAGGGCGCGCAGGGGCGCCAATGCCCCCTTGCCATCCCCGATATGGAAGAAGCTGACCCCGCTCTTGCCCGCGAGCAGCCCGGCCACCCGCGTCTCGCTGGCAAGTCTGGCCAGCTCGTCGTGGGTCGGCGCACTGGATCTGTGGTCACTGATGGCCACCTCCCCCACCCCCAATACCTCGGGAATGAGGATGATGTCCGACTCCACCGTGCCGGTCAGGGTCTTGACCGGCAGATGGTAGGAGCCGGTATACATAAACGCGCTCACCCCGGCGGCGCGAAACTCTCGCACCTTGCCGAGCACCTGCACGGGGGTGCGGGTCAGGCTGTCGGTGCCAAGCGCGGCTACCAGGGTGGTGACACCGGCCTTGAGCGCCTCGCTCGCCGCGAGTTCAGGAGTGCGAAAGGCAAAGCCCCCCTCACCGCCGCCGCCCGTGATATGGGCCAGCGGATCCACCAGCCCGGGCACCAGATAGCTGCCACGACCATCGACCCGACTTAGCGGCCAGTTTGCGGGTACCGTCAACCCCTTGCCCATCCAGGCGATACGGCCATCGGCCACCAGCAGATCCTGCTGGCCAAGGTGGGTGGGGCTGAAGATCTCGGCCCCCTCGATCAGGGTCAACATCATGGCTACTCCTTCTCTCAATCCGGTGAAATGTCGCGAGGCAAAACCCTATTTACCCACTATTGGCGGCCCAGTGAAAGTCCTTCCTGCCGATCACGATGTCATGGCAGCCATAGGCAAGGGGAAGCGGATCCGCTAGGCTCAGCGGCACTGTCCCTCTGTGAAGCGACTTTTCCATGAATTTTCTGGCACATCTCCATCTGGCCGCCCACACCGGAAGCTCCCTCACCGGCAACCTGTTGGGGGATTTTATCAAGGGGCCACTGCCCACCGGTCTTGCAACCCACTTCGATGAGGGGATCTGGCTGCACCGCAAAATCGACGCCTTCACCGACAGCCACCCCGAACACAAGGCGGCCGTTGCCAGCTTCGAGGCCCCCTGGCGCCGCTTTGGCGGCATAGTGGTGGATATGATCTACGACCACTGGCTGAGCCAGCACTGGGGGTTGTTCAGTGCCGAGCCCCTGCCCCACTTCCTGCAACGCAGTTATGACCAGCTATTGGCGGATCACCCACGCCTGCCGGACGGGTTGCCGCTCCCCCTCAAGCGGATGGCCGAGCAGAACTGGATCGCCTCCTACCGCCACAGGGAGGGGCTGGGGCAAGCGCTAAATGGCATCGGTCGCCGACTGCGCCGCCCGATACCGCTGGGAGAGGCGCTGTTTACCCTCGATGAGTCGCAGTGGCAAACATGCGAAGCGGGATTTCTGCGCTTCTATCCCGCGCTGATGGACTTTAGCCAGCAGCAGCTGGCCCTTTTTCGCCCCCTGCAAGGGGCCGAGTAATCCCTGCGGATAGACCAACTTCCCCATAAAAAACGCCCCTTGCGGGGCGTTTTTCATCAGTTGGCTTCATCTTTCTTCTTGCGAATGCTAAGGCCAAGTTCCCGACCACGCAGTCGGGCGTAGTAGATGGTGCCGACAAAGGCGAGGGTGGTGAACAGCAGCTCCACCACCGCCAGAGCGCGCTCCCCCTCATCCGTGGTGATCAGGGTGAGAGCGTGGAGGAAATAGGGCATCAACACGAAGTTGCCCCAGGCGTGGGTGTAGGGGTTGCCCTGCACGATCCCCTTGAGCGGAAAGAGCAGCGGCACCGTCCAGATCACCGGCAGCAGCCAGGGATTGAGATCCGGATGGGGTGACAGCCACAGGTGCCAGAGAATGACCCAGCCCAGCAGACCGAAGAAGCCGACCAGGGTCAGCAGACGGGCGAAGCGGGTGCTCACTTGAGGATCTCCAGCACCTGCTCCGGCGGGCGGCCAATGCGGGCCTGACCACTCTTGATGACGATGGGGCGCTCAATCAGCTTGGGATGCTGATGCATGGCGCGAATGAGATCATCGCCGCTGACCTCGGCCAATCCCAGCTCCTTGTAGAGATCCTCCTTGGTGCGCATCAGCTGGCGCGGATCGCTAAAACCGAGCAGAGAGAGCAGGTTGCTGATCTCATCTTCGCTCGGGGCCTGCTCCAGATAGAGCACCACATCAGGGGCGATCCCGTGCTGTTCCAGCAGGGCCAGGGTTTCGCGACTCTTGGAGCAGCGCGGATTGTGGTAGATTTGGGTCTCGCTCATGGTAACTCCCTGATTAATCGCAAGATGGGACTAGAAACGGCGCTATTGTAGGGGAAAGTGATGGTCAGGGTAAGCGGCAGTGGAAAGGAATTGAAACGAATTTGTTGGCTGATTGTGGCTGGCCTGCTGGGCGCCTGCACGCCCGCCCCCGAATTTACCGATGCCAAAGGGCAGCCGGTCAGCTTGAGCCACTGGGTTGGCAAGCCGCTACTGGTCAACTACTTCGCCCCCTGGTGCGCCCCCTGCCTGCGGGAAATGCCACGCCTCAACGGGCTGGCGGCAGAGGGCCAGATCGCCGTGGTGGCCATCAACTACGATCCGACCACCCCAGCAGAGCTGGGCCAGCTGGCAACCCGATATGAGATCAAGGTGCCGCTGCTGATCGCCAATGCGGATGCCAGCCTCCCCTTCCCGCGCCCGGGCGCCCTGCCCACCAGCTATCTGCTCGATAGTGAGGGCAAACTCAAGCAGACACTGGTCGGCGAGCTCGACCAGCAGCAGATCGGGATGCTCAGAGCGGCCGCCAGCAGTCTGAGTCACTAGCGCGGCGCGCTATCACCGTCACCGACATCAACACCATAAACAACAAGGGCGCACCGTGGTGCGCCCTTGTTGTATTGGCCAATGCCCGGTGTCGTTAGCCCTTGAGGCTGTCGAGATCCTTCTTGGCCCGCTCCAGTTCGGTGATGCGCGCCTCCAGACGAGCCAGGGTCATCCGATCGCTGGTGGTGCCGCGCGCCACAATCAGCTCGTCGATGGCCGCCTGATAATCCCCGCGCAGGGCGAGGATCTCGGCCCGCGCCATGTGCAGCTCGGTCATCCTGCCCGCCTTGCGATAAGCATCGGAGAGCAGGTTCCAGGCCAGATTGTTCTCTTCATGCTCGCGGGCATAGGGGTCGAGGATGGCGATGGACTTCTTGTAGTTGCCACTCTCGAGGTAAGCGTTGCCGAGGTTGACCACCACCACTTCGTTGTCCGGCATCCGGCTGCGGAACTTCTCGAGGCGCGCGATGGCCTGGGCGCTGCGCCCCTTGGCCAGATCGATGTCGGTCTGGGCATCGACAATAAAGAGATCTTCCGGATGACGGGCCGCCAGCTCCTGCATCAGGGTGTCAGCCTCGTCGGTGCGCTTGAGCTGGATCAACGCCAGTGCCTTGCCATAAATGGCCGCATCCTTGAGCGGGTAATCCCCCTTCTGGATCCGGGTATCGAAGTAGCTGAGCATCCCCTGCGGGGTATCGGTGCCATAACGCACCTGAATGCGCACCTTGGCCAGCCAGAAGTCGAGGCTGGGCGGCAGATCGCGGCGGCCATAGCTGCTCGCTCGGGCACGCGCTTCGCTGATCCGGGTCTCCGGCAGCGGGTGAGTGAGCAGCATTTCCGGCGGCTTGCTGGCGTAACGGTACTCGGCGGCCAGTTTCTGGAAGAAGTTGGCCATCCCCATGGGATCGAAACCGGCATCATAGAGGGTCTTCATGCCGATGCGATCTGCTTCGTATTCGTTGTCGCGGGTGTAGTTGATGGCTGACTGCATGGAGAGGCCCAGCGTGGTCTGCAGCGCAGCGATACCGGCGGTGGGGTTGATCACCGCCAGTGCGATGGAGCCCACCAGACCGGCCAGGGTCACTGCCGAGCTGCTCGCCTGCGCTTCCATGTAGCGGGCGATATGGCGCTGGGTCACGTGGGTAATTTCGTGGGCCAGAACCGAGGCGAGCTCGCTCTCGCTGTCGGCGTAGAGGAACAGACCGGTGTGCACCTTGACCCGCCCGCCGAGGAAGGCTGCTGCGTTGATGGTGGGATCATTGATCAGGAAGAAGCTAAACGGGAAACGCACCCCATCGGCGTTGGTCAGCAGCCGCTGTCCCAAGTCATCGATATACTGGCTCAGCACCGGATCATCGATGATCGGCAAGCCCGCCCGGGCAAAGCGCATAAAGGCGTTACCGTAACGCACCTCCTGCTCGATGGGCAGGGCCGCGACCCCGGCCGTACCTATGTCGGGAAGCTGATTGCTCGCCTGGGCATGAAACGTGGCCCCCATCAGGGAAACCAGCAGGGGTATAGATGCCATCAGGGGTGAAAAGCGTGCCACGTTATCTCTATCTCCATCAGAAAGGGCCTCGGCAGAATACCCTTGCCTATCAAGGGCTACAAGCGTTGTTTCACGCTCTCATCACAGCCATAATAGCGGCCACCTGCCTGATGGAGTCCCCATGGAAGTTCTCGACCTGACCCCCTGGCGTTGTCCCGAGCCACTGATCCGGCTCAAGCTCTGGTTAAGGGAGGCCAAAAGCGGTCAATCCGTCACCATTCGGCTGGCCGATGCGGGATCACGGCAGGATATTCCGACCTATCTGCAGCGTCAGGGCCACCATGTCGAGATGCAGCAAGAAGCGGACAAAACCCTCTCTTTGCAGTTGGTTGTCGGGGCAAAACAGCCATCTTGAGCCCCAGTGATGTAAGGATGCAGTCATGTTAGAAGTATTGAAGCGCTGGTATCAGACCCGTTTTTCCGATCCCGATGCCGTTACCCTTTTCCTGCTGTTGGTGTTCTGCTTCACCATCATCTGGCTATTTGGCGATCTGCTGGCTCCCCTGCTGGTGGCGCTGGTGATGGCCTATCTGCTGGAGTGGCCAGTCGCCCGGCTGCAAAAAGCGGGGCTGTCGCGCACCCCGGCGACCAGTCTGGTGCTGCTGATCTTTATCGCGGTGGCCGTTGCCTCCTTGCTTGGCCTGATCCCGACGCTGGTGAGCCAGGGGATCAATCTGGCCAAAGAGGCGCCCGCCATGCTGACTCACGCCCAGGACTACGTGCGCACCCTGCCCGACCGCTATCCCGAGCTTATCGATGTCAGTCTGGTGGAGACCGTCATCGACAATATCCGCCAGCGCATCCTCAGTGGTGGCGAGCATCTGGTGAGCGCCTCCCTCAGCTCGCTGGTGAACGTGGTGGCCATCATGATCTACCTGATCCTGGTGCCGCTGATGGTTTTCTTCATGCTCAAAGACAAGCGGGTCTTGATGGGCAGCCTGCGCCGCTTTCTGCCGCGCAACCGCACGCTGGTCAACCGGGTCTGGGTGGAGATGAACAACCAGATCATCAACTACATCCGCGGCAAGGTGATCGAGATCCTGATCGTCGGCATCGCCACCTATATTCCCTTCGCCCTGATGGGGCTGCGCTACTCGGTGCTGCTGGCAGTCGCGGTCGGCTTCTCGGTGCTGATCCCCTATATCGGCGCCGCCGTGGTGACCGTGCCGGTCGCCATGGTCGCCCTGTTCCAGTGGGGGCTCACCCCCGAGTTCGCCTGGCTGATGGTGGCCTATCTGGTTATCCAGGCCCTCGATGGCAACCTGCTGGTGCCGGTACTCTTCTCTGAAGCGGTCAACCTCCATCCGGTGGCCATCATCATCGCCGTACTGGTGTTTGGCGGCTTGTGGGGATTTTGGGGGATCTTCTTTGCCATTCCCCTCGCCACCTTGGTCAAGGCGGTGATCAACGCCTGGCCCAAGCGGGAAGAGAGTGCCCATGCCGTTAAATGATCGGCGACATACACACAGATCCAGCTACTGATACGAGAGCGCCTATGACCCTTTCACGTCGCATCACCCTTGGCGGGCTTATGACCCTGCTTTTCGCAGCCGTGACCCCGGCACAAGCCGAGATCGATCTCGGCTCGGTCGATATGCTGGCCAGTGACAGTCCCACCAGCCCGGTGCCGCAAGGGTTGGTGGTGGGAGCCACCGTGCTCGGGGGCAAGGCCCGTTACGAGGCGCAGGACAACGCCATCTACGCCATCCCCGGCTTTATCTACTTCGGCGACGACTTCATGTTTCTGGGGGATCGGGCCCGCTACTACTTCCATAAGGATGAGAAGGTCGCCCTCTATGGCTATGGCCGGGTCCGTTTTGGCAATCTGGACCCCGAGGACTCTCCCGCCTTCAGCGGCATGGATCAGCGCAAGTGGCAGCTGGAAGGGGGAATTGGCGGCAATATCGTTACCCCTTACGCCCTGCTGACCATCCGCGCCAACAGTGACGTCACCGGCCGCAGCAAGGGGCAGGAGCTGCTGCTGTGGGCCGATTTCCCCATCATGCGCGACAACCTGCTGATCATGCCGGGGATGGGTGTGATGCTGCGCAGCGACAAGATGGCCAACTACTACTTCGGCGGCATCACCGAGAGCGAAGCGACCGCCCAGCGGCCCGCATGGGATACCGGCACCACCCTCTCCCCGATGGCGGCCCTCATCACCAGCTACCGCTTCAGCCCCAACTGGATTGGCATGTTTGCCATGAACTACGAATGGTATGATCGGGACATCAAAAACAGCCCCATCGTCCAGCACGATGGCGAACTCTATGCCGGGTTTGGGCTTGGCTATATCTGGTAACACCCTGTCAGGTAACAGGCTGCGCCGATAGGCACCTGCCCACTCACCAAACGCAACAAGGGAGCCACGGGCTCCCTTGTTTATAACTTGCGTCTGGCTTACAGCGCAGTCAGAAACTCAGCCAGCGCCTGATTGACGAAGGCGGGGTTCTCTTGTGAAGAGATGTGACCAGCCGCCGGGATCTCCTTGAACGGGCAACCCAGCACCTCGGCCATCAAATAGCCCTCCAGCACCGGACGGGCCTTGTCCTCGCAGCCAGTCATCACCAGCGCAGGCACAGTGATCTCTTCCAACCACTCGATGCGATCTTCGCGAGTCACAAAGCTGCGCCCCACTGCCACCATGGCGGCGATCTTCTCCCTTGGCCAGGCGGCCAGTCGCGCCTTGAAATCGGCCAGCAAGGTGACATCGGGCTGGTTGGCAAAGAAGATGGGTGCCACCTGTTCGATGATGGGCGCCGGCACTGTGCCGTGCTGCTCGATCATCGCCAGCATGCCGAGATAGCGCTCGCAGGTGATCTGCGGCTCGAGACCAACGAAGCTGTCCATCAGCACCAGACCCTTGAGGCGAGCTGGAGCCATGCGCGCCAGCTCCACCCCCCACATGCCACCGATGGAGAGGCCCACCAGCACGAACTCATCGACCCCGAGGGCATCGAGCAGCGCCAGATGATCGCGCGCCAGAGTGGCCAGGGTGCAGCCACCTTCGGGGAGCACGTCGGAATCACCGTGGCCCCACAGCTCGGGGACGATGCAGCGATAGCTGCTCTTGAGCGCCTCGATTTGCGGCGCCCACATGGCGCTGTCCCACAGATAGCTGTGGCCAAACAGCAGCACCGGGCCCTGCCCTTCGTCCAGATAGGCCATCCGGCGGCCCGCTATCTCCATAAAATGCTTCATGTTATCTCCTGTTGCCAGCTGCTGATGATGAGGCGGCAGTGCGAATTGCCATAAATGGCGTCATGTTTTTTCTATTGCCAGCGGCTGATGAGGCGGCAGGATAAATCGCCATAATTGCCTCATGTTTTTTTCTGTTTCTGTTGCCAACTGTTCATGGGGCAGCAGTGTATCACGTCCCCCTTGGCAGTGGCGCCTCCCTGGTGCAAGCTGGAAGTGACTCAAAGAAGTCACCCATGAAAGGATGCCAAAAGGAGAAGCCCATGGCGAAGGAGAAGAGCAAGAAGCGGCCGCGTCTGGACAAGAAGTGTTACGAGCACCACCTCGCCCATCTGCAGGAGGAGCTGGTCAAACTGCAGGAGTGGGTCAAGCAGGAGGGACTGAAGGTGGTGGTGCTGTTCGAGGGACGGGACGCCGCCGGTAAAGGGGGCGTCATCAAGGCGATCACCGAGCCCCTCAACCCCCGGGTCTGCCGGGTCACGGCGCTGCCCGCCC
>NZ_JRGK01000117.1 GCF_000764645.1 Aeromonas finlandensis | reverse complement strand
AGCTCTTATCGCAGGAAGTACCAAATTACTAGACTTGGGTAAAAACATCATTGCATTTGAACGCTCGTTTAACGGCGTGCGATTCATTGTTATAGTGAATTTATCTAAAGATGCCACAAGTATTAAAACGATAGATTTTCATGGTTTAACAGATTTAATGTCGAATAATTTTAGTAATACTAATCTGTCCGGTTATGGTTACGTTATATTAAAAGGCATTACACTATGAAAATTGCATTGAAAGAGAAAGTTGGCTATGGTTTAGGTGATTTGGGATGTAATGTCATATTTCAAACGGTTATGGCATATTTAATGTTTTACTATACAGATATTGCGCTAATTAATGCAGCAACAGTTGGGGTTATTTTCCTGATGACTCGCATTATTGATGCCATTTCAGATCCCGTCATGGGGTTCATCATTGATAAAACAAATACGCGATATGGTCGTTTTCGGCCGTATCTATTATTTGGGTCAGTGTTTCTTGGCTTAACTGCATTCGCTTGTTTTACTATTCCAGTTGATTATAGTGAGAACGGTAAGATTGCGTATGCTGCAATAACCTACATAGTACTTAGCATTGCTTATACAGTTGTTAACATTCCTTATTCGGCATTAACTTCAGCGATATCAGCCGACCCCGATGAGCGCACAAAGATCACGGCAATTCGTGTTATGTTTGCAGTTTTATCAGGTTTAGTCGTCGCTCAAATTGGTAACCTTGTTGATTTCTTTGGTGAAGGCGACAAATTACTTGGCTACCGTTATGCGATTGGTTTTGCGGCATTTCTTTCCACGGCATTGCTTTGGATAACTTTTGCAACCACAAAAGAGCGTTGTATTGCTGATTCAAAAAGTGAAACGAGTTACACCCTAAAAGATTGTGTGAGATTACTTTCCAATAATAGACCTCTCATTATCCTGTCAATAGTATTCTTAATGACCATGACAGCAGGTTTTATCTCATTCTCTATGAATATTTACTTCTTGGAGCATGTAATGAAACGCCCAGACCTGATTGGTACGTCAATCATGGTCGGTACTATCACTACGTTTTTAGGGACTTTTTTTGTTCCTATAGTAACTAAAATGTATGGTAAAAAAGAGACTGCCATTGTTATATTGGCTGCTTTTGGGGTTGCTCATTTATTTTTCGCATGGAACTCCTATAGCGTTAACTCAGTTGAGTTTTATTTTGTGATTGTTGCTGCTAAAGGTTTGCTGAATGCGTTTGCTTGGTCAATGGGTTGGGCGATGCTGCCTGACACTATTGAGTATGGTGAAAAACAGACAGGTATCCGTAGTGAAGGTCTTGTTTACTCTGCGTTTAGCTTCTGTCAAAAGTTGGGCATGGCGTTATCAGGTGTTATTACTGGTTTTGTACTAACTCAATACGGATATGACCCCGAGTCAGGAATTACAACGGCAGCAATGGATGGTATCATTCTTTTATTTTCTTATATTCCTTTTGTTCTTGCTGTATGTGGCTCTCTGCTCCTGAATAAATTCAATCTCTCTACTGATGTACCCGTTCACCGACAGGGGCTTGACGTACACAAGTCGACAGATATGTGGTAATCCCGTTTCTCGGAGATCCTAAACAGGACAGCTAAAATTATCACCTGACACCGGCCTCAAACCGGTGTCTTATTTATGCTACTTTAAGTGCGCACTTCCTTCTGTATCAATTTCAGACCCTTCTTGAGCATGTTGTGGGGGTATGTCCTTCCGTCATCCTGCCCTGATGTGGCCGCTGGTTGTTGTAGTGTTCCAGATAGCTGTCCAGGTCTGTCTGCATTTGCCCCACCGACTCATACCTGATTGTCCGCCCTTTGATGCGGAAGTGTTCATCCAGCAAGGTGCAACCGCTCGATAACGCCATTGCGCGGCGGCTTGCGCACCTTGGAGGTCCGGTATTCAATCCCCTCTCAAGTTGCAGGAACAGCTCGTAGGGATGAGGGTCAGGGCGCCGATAGAACTCGCGCCCGTTGTTCGACAGGATGGTATAGCGCTGTGCCTCAAGGGCTTCAAAGAACGGCTGTATCGGTTCGTTGAACACATGGACTGAGGTGACCGGCAGCTTGCTGGTGTAGAGCCGTCCCCAGGCGTGGCGGCAATTGTCAGGTGAATACCATCTCAATATATAAGCCGAAGCGCTGCTGCCGAATTTACACCACCTTCACGGATGTGACCCTGTTTTGAGCCAGTGCAGCAGTTGCTGGCCCACCTGGGGGCTGCCGAGCAGGGCCATATGGCTGGTGCGATAGACAATCAGGGTATGAGCGGGAAGGAAGGCCAGCTGATGGCGCGCCTCGCTGTGCTGGCCGAGTGCGCTGCGCAGGGGCACCAGTCCATCGCCAATCAGCCGGTCAGCCAGCAGGCTGCGCTTGGCGGCAGTGGTCGCGGCGATGGCATAGCAGTTGGCGCCGCTGGGCAAGGGGAGTGGCGCACGGGGATCAGGTGAGGGCACGGCGGGATCGGGTGGGGCGACGGCATCGATCACCTTGCCGTGACGCAGATCCTTGATGCCTGTGCTGCGCAGTCGAGCCAGCCTGACGAAGGGTTCGCTGTAGGCGGTGGCGGGCAGCAGCTGCTCCAGCCAGTGCCCGGCGTGCTCGAGCGGCGCGCCGTGATGTGGCGTGCCGAGAAAGATCAGGTTGGCAAGGCGCGCGGGCCAGCCGAGCCCGGCCACGTTGGCATGGTGGCAGGCGCTGCGCGCAACCAGTCCTCCCATGCTGTAGCCCAGTACGCTGATCTCTTTTAGTTTCCCCGGCCAATGGGCGAGCAGCTGTTCCAGCAACTGGGCAAGTTGCTGCCCGTTCTGTGCAATGGACATTCCTGAGTTGTAACGCAGATAGAGGGGCTGATAGCCGAGTGCAGTGGCAAGCTGTTCCCCATGATTGACCGGCTTGCCCTGATGCTGGGTGTGCCACTGCAGATCGTTCATGCAGAGGCCATGGACCATCAACAGCACCCGTCCCTCGTGAGGTAGATCAATCGGCATGGCCTGCCAATCGAGGGGCTTGCCTTGATAGCGCAGGGTCATGGGGGTAGCGAGGGCATTTTTGTGCTCGACCAGCTTGTCCCCCATGACGCCGTTGAGGGTGGCGATAAGGGCCGCGCGTTTCGGGGTTTCGGGAATATGGTGTGGCGGCGGTGTGGGTGGCAGACGGGTCAGCAGCCCGTTGATACCGCTCGCCAGAGTGTTGGCTGCGCCGTGCACCCCCTTGTAGACGAGCCCGGTGATCCCGGCCGTCTTCCCCTCATCCCGTCCTTTGATCCCCATCCCGCTGAGCACCGCCTGATGCACCTCTTCGGTGATCTGCACGGCGGCGGGCAGCGCCAGAGTCAGCAGTTGCGCCAGCTCGCGGATATCCGAAAGGTGCCAGGAAGATGAAGGCGGTAGGTCTGTGGCGTCAGTCATAGCAAGCCCTTGTGGAAGCGGGTATCGCGTAGTCAGCCCGTGCCGCACGGCGGCAGCATAACTCTATACCAGACCAGCTTGCGCCGTTTACCTCGGCTTTACCAGTCTCTGGTGGCGCAGTGCAGGACATCGCGGTGCTGATGATAACCGCTTGCGAAGCGGGTCACGGTAACTGCGGGAAAAAACACATCTACTTCTTTATATGACACCGTGAGGGAGAGGTGAGGATGTCGCTGTTTGCTGAGAGTCGGGTGCAGGAGCTTTGTGTCCGCTTGCTCGATAGCCAGAACGAGAAGGGCTGCTCCCTTGAGAGCCGACATGGTCGTGAGTTGCTGGCTCTGCTGCAGGCAGTTGGCGGGCTAAGACCCGTCGGGCGCAGTGCCCGTTATGCACTGACCGAGGCGGGGCGGACTTACCTTACCGGACAACTGGCGCAGGTGGTGCCCCCCGAACCGGACAAGCGTGAGCAACTGCAAAGCCTTGGAGTGACTTTGCCATCACAGCTCAATCAGGCCAGCTTTCATGCGCTTTGGCACGGTGACAGCAAGCATCCCCGCGCACTCTGCCCTGCGGACCCACTGCTTGCGGATCTGACGCTCACCCAGGATGAGGTGATCCGCATCCGCACACGGGATCCGCTCTCACTGGTCGACCGGCATGGCCAGCAGCACGATATGACGGCGGTGATAGCGCTGCTGGGTGAGCTGGCCTTGCCGGAGCGGGCACTGGCTATGCTGGCGGCTATCGGCTGGCAAGGGGAGCGGGTCATTACGGTGGAGAACAAGGGGGCCTTTGTCGACTACCCGCTGCAACCCGGGCAACTGCTGCTCTTTGCCCCCGGTCGCAATACCACGCTGGCCAAACAGCTGATCCCGTTGTTGCCAGCGGGGGTGACGTGGGCCCATTTTGGCGATCTCGATCAACGGGGAATTGATATTGCCGTCGAGCTGGCGCGTGAGCTACAGCGTCCGGCCATGCTCTGGCTCCCCTGTGATCTGCAGCCCTATCTGGATCACTACGCCCGCCCGGTACGCAGTTTTGCAGCGGGCAGTGGCAAGGTGCCCTGGCGGTCGACAGCGCGGGTTGATGGGAAAGGGGTGAAAGAGTTGCTGCCCTGGCTCGATGCATTGATGACTACCGGGGCGTGGCTGGAGCAGGAGGTGTTGCTTCGGGCCCCGTATTGGCGGAGCTGGGCACTGGAAGAGGGCAATCATTAAGCGTGAAACGGGGAGCCTGGGCTCCCCGTCATAGTGTGGTCAGCAGTGCTTAATTAGCGTTGATCGGACCTTTGGTGCCGGCATCGTTATCGACCCAGCCATCTTCACCCTTGAGGCGGCGATCCCCCTGAATGGTGTAGATGACCATGCCATCCTTGAACACCAGCGCCCCATCGGATTTTTTGGCTTTGACCTTCTTGTTGTTGACCCACACCTGATCCTTGCCATCAATGCGGATATTGGCCACGGTGGCGCCGGTTTCAGGGAAGGTGGCGATCCAGTTGCCAGCATAGGGGCTGCCACTGGTTGCTGCGGCCGGAGCATTACCAACCCCGGCAGCGGCGTTCTCGGCCTTGGTCTTGTTGATATCGCAGCCGTTGAGCTCGCTTACCTGAGTACAGCCGGAGCGTTCGAGTTTTTGCTTGTAGCTCAGATTCAAGCCCGAGTCGGCGGCAGGGGCAGCCGCAGTGCCAAATCCAGCCTTGGCGTTCTCGGCCTTGCTCTTGTGAATGTCGCAGCCCTGCGCCTCGGTGACCTGGGTGCAGCCGGAGCGCTCCAGTTGCTGGGCATATTTGGCGCTGATGGCGTGGGCGGGGGCGATACCGAGCAGGGTCAGGGTGACGAGCAGTGCAGCATTCCTGGACATAAAAAATACCTCAACGATGTAAATGATGCAGGTTCACCGCGGCATCAGTGGCAGTGAACAACAGCCACTCGCGGGCATCCGGGATAGATGCGGGAGCAGGCCTATTCACGGTAGCACTTTTGGCCCCAAGCGCCCAGACAGCAGGGAAAATGGCGGAGTGGGGAGGGCGCCTGTGGTAGTGACGTGCTGATATATAACGTGGTGATATCAGTGCAGTCGACACAATTATCATAATGATAACCAAGGCTCCGGTTATATCATTTCTATCCCCAACCTGTGTCATTGGTGATAATTCTCACTCATCCCAAAATAGTCGCACTTACAAATATTCAGCGATGTGCTCACAGGGCTGTGGCAGCACAGCCGATTTTGTTTGAGAAAAGGCTGAAATAGACCGATTTTTTGTGGAGTACATCACATATTTTTTTCAGTTGTTCTTATTGGTACATATTTTTTTAGTTTGGCACGGTTATTGATTGCCTTACATCGACGCTAACCGATGCGCTCACCAATAACAAAGTCGCTGGTGACATCGTGAGTGAAAGGGGAGCTATCCATATATCATCCAATGATTGGGGCGAACGATGAAAGCTGTTAATGAATTAATCAAAGAGATCAAAGCACTCAAATCCAACCTGCACGAAAAAGATTTTCTGCTGACTTGGGAGCAAACTCCTCAAGAGCTGGAGCTGGTATTGAAGCTGGCTGAATCCCTCAAGACCCTGCGTGCCGAAAATATCTCTACCAAACTGTTTAATAGCGGGCTCGGTATCTCGGTTTTCCGCGATAACTCCACCCGAACCCGCTTCTCTTATGCCTCCGCGCTGAACCTGCTCGGTCTGGCCCAGCAGGATCTGGATGAGGGCAAATCCCAGATCGCCCACGGTGAAACCGTCCGTGAAACGGCCAACATGATCTCCTTCTGCGCCGATGCCATCGGTATTCGTGACGACATGTTCCTCGGCGCCGGTAACGCCTATATGCGTGAAG
>NZ_JRGK01000116.1 GCF_000764645.1 Aeromonas finlandensis | reverse complement strand
CCAGGGTATAGGGCAGCGCCATCCAGACCATGCGGCCATAGGAGAGGCGCAGCAGCGGAGCCAGTGCCGAGGTGAGCAGGAACAAGAAGGCAGCCTGACCATTGGGGGTGGCAACCGAGGGCAGGTTGGTACCGGTGTTGATGGCCACGGCCAGCAGATCAAACTGTTCGCGGCTGATGGCGCCATTGAGCAGGGCGGTCTTTACCTCGTTGATATAGACGGTACCGACAAAGACGTTGTCACTGACCATGGAGAGGAGGCCGTTAGCCACATAGAAGAGGGTCAACTGCTGTTCCGGTTCGGCCGAGAGCACCCAGTGGATCACCGGTTTGAACAGCTCCTGATCGATGATCACCGCCACCACGCTGAAGAAGACTGCCAGCAGGGCCGTGAAGGGGAGTGCCTCTTCAAACGCCTTGCCCAGCGCATGCTCTTCGGTAATGCCGGTTAGCGAGGTGGCCAGCACGATGACTGAGAGGCCGATCAGGCCAACGGCCGCAAGGTGCATGGCCAGACCGACGATCAGCCAGACTGCAATCAATGCCTGAACGATCAGTTTGGCTTTGTCCTGGGGCGTGCGTTTTGCCTCTTCGTAGCGGTTGTACTCCTCCATGATGGACCGCACTGTGTCCGGCAGGCGGGCACCATAGCCAAACCAGCGGAACTGCTCCACCAGCATGCAGGTGAGCAGGCCACAGATAAAGACAGGGATTGTTACAGGGGACATGCGAATGGCAAATTCGCCGAAGTGCCAGCCCGCCTGCTCGCCGATGATAAGGTTTTGCGGCTCGCCCACCAGGGTACAGACACCACCCAGGGCGGTACCGATGGCCGCATGCATCATCAGGCTGCGCAGGAAGGCACGAAAGTCGTCGAGATCCTGGCGATTGAGTTCGGTCACTTCCTGGTCATTGCTATGGTCGTGGGGGTTGCCAAACTCCTTGCCGGAAGAGACCTTGTGGTAAATGGCATAGAAGCCGGTGGCCACGCTGATCACCACGGCAATCACGGTGAGGGCATCAAGGAAAGCGGACAAGAACGCGGAGACCAGACAGAAAGAGAGGGAGAGCAGGATCTTGGATCGGACCCCGATCAGCAGCTTGGTAAAAACATAGAGCAGCAACTGCTTCATGAAATAGATGCCTGCCACCATGAACACCAGCAGCAGCAATACCTCGATATTGGCAACCAGCTCATGTTTGACCTGATCGGCGGAGGTCATGCCGATCAGCACCGCTTCGATGGCCAGCAGACCGCCGGGTTGCAGGGGGTAGCACTTGAGGGCCATGGCGAGGGTGAAGATAAACTCGACGATCAGCAACCATCCTGCGATGAAAGGATCGAAATGGAAGGCAATCGGATTGATCACCAAAAACAACAAAATGGCGTTTTTATACCACTGTGGCGCATTGCCCAAGAAGTTCTTGGCAAATGCCTGCCCTAGGCTTATAGGCATGATGATGGGTCTCGGGGTTGTGGTCATGGTCTGCATCTATGCAGTGATGTTTGGCTGTCCGGATGGTGGCCTTTATCAAGGTAGTTCCACGTGATTTTAATCAAAAATCGGACCGATTATAAATAATGGTTGGTGGAATTGCGGCCAAGTGGTTGTTTTGTAACCACAATGATTGCTGCAATTGTGACCATGTGATGGTTTTATAATCCGCATGGGTGGTGCTGGCTGACTCTGATTGGGTGATTAAATACAAATTCATAACACTATATTCGCCAGATGTGAGCAGAGGACTGACCTTATGCTTGCCACCCTTCCTTGCTTTGATATCATTCGTCAGCCTTTTTACGTATTACAACAGAGTCATTTCATGGTCATAAAAGCGCAGAGCCCAGCAGGGTTTGCCGAGGAATACATTATCGAGTCCATCTGGAACAATCGCTTTCCTCCCGGATCTATTCTGCCCGCCGAGCGTGAATTGTCCGAGTTGATCGGGGTGACACGGACCACATTGCGCGAAGTACTGCAGCGTTTGGCCCGTGATGGCTGGTTGACCATACAGCATGGCAAGCCGACCAAGGTGAACAATTTCTGGGAAACCTCCGGCCTCAATATTCTGGAGACGTTGGCCCGTCTGGATCAGGACAAGGTGCCGGATCTGGTGGCCCAGCTGCTCTCCGCCCGTACCCACATCTGCACCATCTTCATCCGTGGGGCGATCCGCCACAATCCGGAGCAGGCCGCCGAGATCCTGCGTGGCGCCGATGGGGTCGAGAACAACGCACAAGCCTATGCCGAGTTCGATTATCGCCTGCATCACCAGCTGGCGTTTGCCTCCGGCAATCCGATCTACGCCCTGATCCTGAACGGTTTCAAAGGGTTGTATAGCCGGGTCGGCAGTTACTATTTCTCCGACAAGCAGGCTCGCGAGACCGCAGATGCCTACTACAAGACCCTGCTCAATCTGGCCGAGACCAAGAACCACGACGCCGTGTTCATGACGGTCCGTCAGTACGGTATCGAGTCCGGCAAGCTATGGACCCGCCTGCGTCAGGATATGCCAAGCGATCTGTGCGACAACTGATCCCTTGCCTGTTCTGTCCAATAAACGCGCCATCCGGCGCGTTTTTTTATCTTGCCGTGTTTGTGTCTATCCTTGATTGGTGTGGTAATTGCTTGAACTGCATGGATATTTGGCCAAAAAGCTTGATCCAGCGCAAATGAACCCTGCATTTATCACTTTGGTGGCATAGGACCCAACCGCTGATTGAGGTCAAATGGTGGCATCAAGAGCGGAGCCAATATCCGCCAGAAGGAACACACCTTTCACCGGATGAAGGACACAACAATGAGTCTTCTTGAACACACCATCTGGACAGTACTGGGATACGGGGCCATGCCCTTTATCTTTCTGAGCGGATTCGTAGCCGTGGCAGTGACCTGTTGCCTGCTGCTTAACGCGTTCGGAGTACAGTCCGCCGAGAAGTGAGTCGCTTCTCCATGCCGCCAAATGCCAGTCTTCGGACTGGCATTTGTTTTTTGTGTCTTTTAAAGCACTTATCCCGGCAGGGAAGGGGAAATCTTTGGTCAGGATGGTCGAACCTGCCGCTGATTTTGATTACACTGGCGCCCGTATTTCCCACTCACCCTTCTCTTATTCAGGTGTTCAAGGTTTTCTATGGCTCTCAAGGCAACCGTATTC
>NZ_JRGK01000115.1 GCF_000764645.1 Aeromonas finlandensis | reverse complement strand
ACTGGCACATCCATGTTGAGGGGCTCGCGGTCGGGCAGCGCTACGCCTATCGCATTCAGGGCCCGTGGCGCCCTTACGGCGGTACCCGCTTCGATGCCGAGAAGGTGTTGCTCGACCCCTATGGCCGCAGCATCGAACTCGGCGCCAACTACGACCGATGGGCGGCGGCCCGTCCCGGCAGCAATCTGGTCTGCTGCGCCAAGAACAAGGTGGTCGATACCCGCCACTACAACTGGGAAGGGGACAAGCTGCCCGCCCACTCTCTCTCCCGCTCGGTGATCTACGAGCTGCATCTGGGGGGCTTTACCAAGTCCCCAAGCTCCGGGGTCGATCCGGCGCTGCGCGGCACCTATCTCGGGCTTATCGAGAAGATCCCCTATCTGCAATCCCTCGGCATCACCGCCGTCGAGCTGCTGCCGGTGTTCCAGTTCGATCCCCAGGATGCGCCAAAGGGGCTCTCCAACTACTGGGGTTACAGCCCCATGTCCTTTTTCGCCCCCCACGCGCAATACGCCTGCGGCGATGATCCGCTGACCGAGTTTCGCGACATGGTCAAGGCGCTGCACAAGGCCAATATCGAGGTGATCCTGGACGTGGTTTACAACCACACCGCCGAGGGGGGCGATGATGGCCCCATCTTCTCGTTTCGCGGTATCGACAACGAGGCCTACTACATCCTCGACAACAACCAGAAGGACACCAACTACTCGGGCTGCGGCAACACCTTCAACGGTGCCCATCCTGTGGTGCTGCGGATGATCATGGACAGCCTCCACTTCTGGCGTCAGGAGATGCACGTCGATGGCTTCCGATTCGATCTGGCCGCCATCCTGTCGCGGGATGAATCGGGCCAGCCGCAAGCCAATGCGCCGACCCTGCGCACCATAGATACCGATCCCAACATCGCCGACATCAAGCTGATTGCCGAAGCCTGGGATGCGGGGGGACTCTATCAGGTGGGGTCGCTCGCCGGCGCCCGCTGGCGTGAGTGGAACGGCCAGTTCAGGGATGATGTGCGCTGCTTCCTGCGTGGGGATGACAACAGCGTCACCACCTTTGTCGAGCGGCTGTGCGGCAGCCCCGACATCTATCACTACCACCACGCCGACCCCGAGAAGAGCATCAACTTCGTCACCTGCCACGACGGCTTTACCCTGTGGGACTGGGCCAGTTACAACGGCAAGCACAACGAGGCCAACGGGGAGGAGAACCGCGATGGCTGCGATCACAACTTCAGCTGGAACCACGGCCATGAAGGGGCGACGGAGGATCCCCAGATCAACGCCCTGCGGTTGCGCCAGGCCAAAAACATGATGGTAGCGACCCTGCTCTCGGTGGGCTCCCCGATGCTGTTGATGGGGGATGAGCTGCTGCGTACCCAGCGGGGCAACAACAACGGCTACTGCCAGGACAACGCCACCTGCTGGATGAACTGGCTACCCAATGCCCGCAGTCAAGATATGTTCCGCTTTATGAAGGAGCTGATCCAGTACCGCAAACACCTGTTCCAACGGCCGGAGCAGGAGAGCATGCCGCTCTCGCTCACCGAGATCCTGCGCCACAGCGAAATCTGCTGGCACGGAGTCAACGCCATGCAGCCGGACTTCAGCCCCCACTCCCACGCCATCGCCATGTCGGCGCTGTCGAGCGAAACCAAGCTGGCGCTCTATGTGCTGTTCAACGCCTACTGGGAGCCCCTCACCTTCAACCTGCCGAGCCCCCCCAAGGGAGTCGGCGGCTACTGGCGGCGGATCCTCGATACCGCCCTCCCCTCGCCGCAAGATATCTGCACCTTCGGTATGCCGCTGGAAGGGCTGACCCGGGAGTATCTCGCCCAACCGCGCAGCAGTTGCCTCTTTATCTGCGGCGCCGACGACTTCTATTGATAGCTGAGCGTCAGATATGCAAAAGCCCCGAGCCAAGGCTCGGGGCTTTCTCTTTTCAGCGCCGGTATCAGACCAGCTGGTGCAACACGCTGGTGGCGGCGATCTGGGCGATCAGCAGACCACACAGGGAGGTGGAGACCACCACCGGCGCGGTCTCACGCTGCAAGTAGAGCGGGCTGAACCAGAGCAGCAGAGAGGCCACCAGCAGCGCAGCCTGCGTCACCACTGCCGGGATCAGGGCATCGAGATTGGCTTCGCCCCCTTGCCAGCCCACCAGCACCGCCAGCCAGATAAGGCTGACCATCGCCCCCACCAGACCAGCCAGCGGCAACAGGGTGTTGAATGCCTGGAGACGATGACGCGCCCGCAGCAGCATCAGGTGGGCAAAGGCCGCCCCCAGCATCGCCATCTGCAGCAGGCCGCTCACCCAGCCCTGCAGTTGCAGCAGCCCGAAGCCATACACAGCGAGCGGCAACGCCGGTAGCCAGAGCAACGTTGAGGGAACTGAACGTTTGCCCTCCAGCCGTGACTGGGCCAGCGACAAGCCGACCCCGAGCACCAGTGCCACACCACCACTCCAGATGAGCCAGCTGGCCGCCTTGGCCTCCACCGCCAACATCAGAGAGAGGGCGGTAATGACCCAGATGGAGAAGAGCTGCTGACTGATGCGCGAGCGCTGGCCGGGGCAGATATCACCGCGCCACAGCACGATACCGAGGGCGATCAGCGCGCCAAGCGCCATCAATCCGGTGAGGGGAAAGAGCCAAAAAGGGAGTTGGACGAACACGACGCCTCCAGCAGTAAAGATTCGAGGTGCGCCACCGGGGCGCCAGAGAGGGGGCGAGTATACCCAAACTGGCGGCTATCCCCAATCGCGGCAAACGATCAGGGGCAATTGCCGCCAGAACAATGCACCTTGAAGGGAGCCCGGCTGGCAGCCATGCCCCATCGTGACGGGATACCTGGCCGGATTCAGCCCTGACCGCGGGCCAGCGCCACCACCCGGGCAAACATCTGGCGGATCACCGATGGTATATGCTCGGCGCCGAGTCGCTCCGCCTCTTCCACCACCGCCAGCGCCATGCCCGGCTTGCTGCGATGATGAATCGCCTTGTTGATGATGTGGCTGGCACTCCACATGGCGCGCCCGCCCACCCCGGCCTCGCGGCGAAACACCGCTTCAAAGCCGTTGTGATAGAGGTAGTGCTCGATGTCGGCGGCCGGGAGCTGGGTCAACCTATCCCGCTCCCGCTCTCCCTTGAGCTGGCCACGGGCCGAGGCAGCATACTTGAGCCCCGCCTCGTCGCCATCGGTCAGCAGGTGCCACTCAATGCCAAAATCCCGCGCCACCTTGATCAGCGGCGACTGGCCACACTGGGCAAACTCGATGATCCGCACCCCTTCAGCCCGCAAACTGTAACCGCAGATCTGAGCCAGCTCGGAGAGCAGCCAGATCTCGGTCTCCCCCTCCACCAGCAGCCAGCAACGGGCAAACAGTGACATGGGGCGGTTGATCCGCACGTGGAAGGCGATCTTGCGCAGATCGTCGCTGCTGTAGCGCTCGCCCCCCAGCTGGTGACAGAGGATATCC
>NZ_JRGK01000114.1 GCF_000764645.1 Aeromonas finlandensis | reverse complement strand
GAGCTGGGTCACTACTGGTCGGCCAACGAGGATGGCTCGCGCCCCTACTATCACGCCGCCGAGGCGGGCCTGCCGGTGCTGGCGCTGCTGGAATATCTGGGCGTAGAGCCGGAGCAGGAGCACAAGGCCCAAGCACAGACCGTGGTGGAACAGGCACTGGCCGCCGAGTTGGCGCTCTGCGCCCGCGCGGGTAATCCCTTCTCCCTCGCCCGCCAATATGTGAAAGGGGTGGATGAAGCGCCGCGCGTCAGCTTCTTTATGCCCCACCACAACGAGTCCGGTTACTGGTGGCAGGGGGAGAATGCCCGCCTGGCCTCGCTGGCGACCATGGCCTTTGCTGGCGCCCGCCACTTCCCCCGCCAGAGCCAGCCGCTCATCACTTACGGTCAGCGCCAACTCGACTGGATCCTCGGGCAAAACCCCTTCAACGCCTGCATGCTGGCGGGCCACGGCATCAACAACCCCGCCTATACCGCCGGGTATCCCAATGCGCAGGGGGGTATCTGCAACGGCATCACCGCCGGATTCGATGACGAAAATGAGGTGGCCTTTATTCCGGAGGAGTACAAGGATCGGCTGGATCAGAACTGGCGCTGGGGCGAGCAGTGGATCCCCCATGCCGCCTGGTTTGCCCTGGCCATCACCTGGCTGAATGCGCAGGGAAATGGAGGTCGCCATGATTGAGTTCTGGGTCGGGGTCGACGGCGGGGGCACCCACACCCGCGCCCGCATTCGGGATCGGGCGGGCAAGCTGCTCGGAGAGGGGCGCGCGGCAGGATCCAATCTGGAGCTGGGCATCCCCCATGCCCACGCCAATGTGCTGGCCGCCATCGCCAGTGCCCGCCTTGCCGCCGGGATCGCTATCGAGAGCGAACAGCAGATGGGGGTCGGGCTGGCGCTTGCCTCCGCCGAGCTGGCCGACTGCTATCACGCCCTGCTCGAGATGCCCTTCCCCTTTGCCAGCGTCAGGCTCACCTCCGATGCCTTCGGTGCCTGCCTCGGCGCCTTTGGTGGCCGTGAGGGAGCCATCCTCATCGCCGGTACCGGCTCGGTGGGGCTGGTCTATCAGGAGGGGCTGATCCGCACCTGCTCCGGCCGCGGCTTCCCCATTTCAGACATAGGCAGCGGCGCCTGGCTGGGGCTGCGCGCCATCCAGCAATCCCTGCTCTGCCACGACGGCATTCTGCCCCCCAGCACCCTCGCCATCCGCTTGATGGACCGCTTCAAGCGAGATCAGGCCGAGGTGGTACGCTGGGCCGCCCGCGCCATTCCGGCGGACTATGGCCACTTTGCCCCCTGGGTATTCGATGCCGCCAGCGATGGCGACGAGCTCGCCAATCAGTTGCTGGACGAAACCTGCGAACAACTGCGGATCCTGCTGGAGGGGATGACCCAGCTGGGTGCCAGACAGATCGCCCTGCTGGGGGGGATTGGCACCCGCCTTGCCCCCCGTCTCGGCCAGCTCAACCTGATCCCCCCCCTGGCAGATGCGCTCGATGGCGCCATCCTGTTTGCCCAATCAGAGGATTTTCCATGTCTACACCCCTGATCCACACCCAGGTCGCCCGACGTGACGGCGAGGATGTCTGGTTCACCTTCACCCTCTCCCACATGCCGGATACCCGGTGGAAGCTGCACTTCTGTCTGGCTCGCCATATCGACCCCGACTCCTTGCAAGGGGGTGAGCTGGAGCGCCAGAGCGGCAGCTACAAGGTGATTGTCCCAAAAGAGGGCAGCAATGAGCTGCGCTTTTGCTGCCGCCAGACCCCCATCAAGAAGCTCTCCGACATGCCGCAGGGCTTCTTCCTCAGCCTGCCAGAGGCGACCACAGGAGCCCAGCTGCTGCCGGTGACGCTGGCGGCGCAGGAGCTCGGGCTGGAAAACCCGCCGGTCACCCACCCCGACCTGCCCGAGGTCAACCCCGAGTGCGACGAACCTCTCTACGGCATAGTGCCGCAACCGGCCCATCTGGTGCTGCTGGAGGGGAACTTCCGGCTGGCTGAACGGGCCCATGTCAGCGCCCCCCGCGATGTGCCGCGGCTGCTGGCCCACTTCAACGAGCTGACGTCACTGGCGCTGGAGCAGGATCACGACGCTGAAATCCGGCTGACCGAGGCCAAACTGGCCCCCGAAGCCTATCAACTAACCATCACGCCGCAAGAGGTGGTGATTGCCGCCGCCGACGAAGCGGGCTGGCGTCATGGGCTGGTGACTCTGGCCCAGTGGTATCTGCAACATGGGGAGAGCCTTCCCTGCGTCAGGCTGGAGGATGCCCCGCGCTTTGGCTTTCGCGGCATTTTTCTCGACTGTGCCCGCCACTTCCACACCCCGGCAACCATCAAGCGCCTGCTCAAGCTGATGAGTCTCTACAAGTTCAACCGCTTCCACTGGCACCTGACCGATGACGAGGGGTGGCGCATCGAGATCAAGGCCTTCCCGGCGCTGACCGACGTGGGCGCCTGGCGCGGCCACGATCTGGCGATCGGCCCCCAACTGAGCGGCGGCGCCGAACCCTATGGCGGCTACTACACCCAGAGCGAAGTGAAGGAGCTGGTGAGCTATGCCGGTGAGCTCGGCATCACCGTCATTCCCGAGATCGACATTCCGGGCCACTGTCACGCCGCCATCAAGGCGCTGCCCGAGCTGCTGGTGGAAGCGGCGGATCACTCCCGCTACCTCTCGGTACAGCATTTCGACGACAACGTGCTCAACCCCGCCCTGCCCGGCACCTACCGCTTTCTGGAGGCGGTGCTGGACGAGGTGTGCGAACTCTTCCCCGGCCCGCAGATCCACATGGGGGGTGACGAGGTGCCGACCGGGGTCTGGACCGACAGCCCCGCCTGCCAGCAGCTGATGGCCGAGCAGGGCTACTCCGACTGCCGCGAGCTGCAGGGCCATCTGCTGCGCCACTGCCAGCGCTATCTGGCCGCCAGAGGCAAACAGATGATCGGCTGGGAGGAGATCCTGCATGGGGACAAGGTGAGCCGCAAAGCGGCCATCTGTGCCTGGACCAGCTTTCAGGCGGGGCTGGATGCTGCCGCGGCCGGTTATCCGGTGGTGATGGCGCCCGCCCAGTCCCTCTATCTGGATCTGGCCTGGAGCCAGGACATTCATGAACCCGGCCTCTACTGGGCGGGGACCCTCAATCTGGAGCAGGTCTATGCTTGCGATCCTGCGCCAGCCGATTTCCATGCCAACGATAACATCCTCGGGGTGTTGAGCCCCTTGTGGTCAGAATTGATCACCAGCCGTGATCGTCTCGACTACATGTTGTTCCCGCGTATGCTGGCCACGGCCGAGGTGGCCTGGAGCGATCCGGCCCACAAGGGCTGGGATCACTTCGCCGCCCGCCTGCCGGGCCAGTTGCAGATCCTCGATCAGTTGCAGGTGCGCTACCGGATGCCACAGAGGTAATGTTGTCTCTATTTTGGCGGCCAATCGGCCGCCTTTTTTCATCTTGGCCCCGGAGATCCGATATGCCGCCCGCTCCCCGCCCCCTTGCTCCCGGCCCTACCAAGAGGCCACAATGGCCCCTCAGTACAACAGCCACAGCAGGCATCCATGTTTCACCCCTCCCATGAAAAAGTGGCAAGAATCGAGGCGATAATCGCCCTGATCCCGGCGGGCCGGGTGGTCAGTTATGGTCAGGTGGCCGATCTGGCCGGGCTGCCCGGACGGGCAAGATTGGTGGGCAAGGTGCTGCGGGAAACTGACAAGGTACTACCGTGGCATCGGGTGCTGGGCGCGGCGGGCACTATCTCGTTACCAAAAGGCTCGCAAGGCTTTGCCGAACAGACGGGACGCCTGCAGCAGGAGGGGGTCGTGGTGATCGGGGGACGGGTCAGAATGAAGGAGTGGCAATGGCAGCCCGATCTGGCCGAGCTGCTTTTTCTACTGCCGTTTTGAGTGGGTCACTGCCGGATCACTCCAGCGGCGCCAGGATCTCTTCGCTGCGCACCTGCACCGGTATGGTCTCGTCCTCGCGCTGCAGCAGCACCAGCAGGCTCTGCCGGTCAACCTCCAGCACATAGGCCGCCCCTTCCCGGGTCATGCAGCTCATGCCCGGCCGGATCTCGTTAATCTCCATCTCAACCTCCTTGTGTACTTCGCGATTGACGACAGCTGCACTCCTTGCAGCTGTCTCAGTATACCGCTATCCATAAGCAAAGAGGCCCCTTGTCGGGGCCTCTTTCTCATCAGGCTTTCTTCGCCTTCGGCAAACTCTCTTGCCAGGTACCGTTGTCGTAGTGCGCGGTCCAACCGGTCGCCTTGCCGTTAACCTCGCTCATCACGTACTGCTCCTTGGTCTTGCGACTGAAGCGCACGATGGCGGGGTTGCCGTCCGGATCGGTGAGCGGTGCACCGGCCAGATACTTGTGCTTGGCAGAGATGCGATCCTTGAAGCGCTTGAGCTCTTCCACCAACGGCGCGCGGGTTTCGCGGGATTTGGGGAAGTTGCTGGCCGCCAGGAACAGACCGGCAGCACCGTCACGCAGCACAAAATGGGCATCGGACTGGGTGCACTTGAGCTCCGGCATCGGTACCGGATCCTCTTTCGGCGGCGCGATGTCGCCGTTTTTCAGGATCTTGCGGGTGTTCTTGCAGGTCTCGTTGGTGCAGCCCATGTACTTGCCGAAACGGCCGTTCTTGAGCTGCATCTCGCTGCCACAACGGTCGCACTCGATGCTCGGCCCTTCGTAGCCCTTGAGCTTGAACTGGCCCTTCTCGATTTCGTAACCATCGCAGTCCGGGTTGCGACCACAGACGTGCAGCTTGCGGCTGTCGTCGATGATGTAGGCATCCATCGCAGTACCACAGACGCCGCAGCGGTGCTTGGCGCGCAGCGCTTCGGTTTCCGCTTCGTCACCGTCGGTGGTGGAGACAAACTCGTCGGCAGAGACCAGGTTGATGGTCTTCTTGCAGCGCTCTTTCGGCGGCAGGGCATAGCCGGAGCAGCCGAGGAACACGCCGGTGGTGGCGGTACGAATACCCATCTTGCGGCCGCAATCCGGGCAGTCGATGTCAGTCATCACCATCTGGTTGGCACGCATGCCGCCCTCTTCGGGCGCCTTGTCGGCCTTCTCCAGCTCCTGGGTAAACTCGGCGTAGAAGCTGTCCAGCACCTTCTTCCACTCCAGGCTCCCTTCGGCGATGCCATCGAGCTTGTCTTCCATCTTGGCGGTGAACTCGTAGTTCATCAGCTCGACGAAGTTCTCGACCAGACGATCGGTGACAATCTCACCCATCTTCTCGGCGAAGAAACGGCGGCTCTCGACCCGCACATAACCACGATCGACGATGGTGGAGATGATGGAGGCGTAGGTAGACGGACGGCCGATGCCGCGTTTTTCCAGCTCGCGAACCAGCGCCGCTTCGGTAAAGCGGGCAGGCGGCTTGGTGAAGTGCTGGCGCGGATCCAGCTTGACCAGTTTCAACACCTCACCCACGGTCACCGCAGGCAGCTGGCTATCTTCGCCCTTGCGGCCCATCGGCGGCAGCGCCTTGGTCCAACCGGCGAAGCGCAGGGTACGGCCACGGGCCTTGAGCTCGAACTCACCCGCCTTGACGGTCAGGGTGGAGGAGTCGTACTGGGCCGGGGTCATCTGGCAGGCAACAAACTGACGCCAGATGAGATCGTACAGACGCATGGCATCCGGCTCCATCCCTTCCAGCATCTCGGACGTAACCAAGACGCTGGAGGGACGGATCGCCTCGTGCGCTTCCTGGGCGTTGGCCTTGGCGCCATACAAATTCGGCTCGGCTGGCAGATAGGCCGCGCCATACTGCTCGCCGATATATTCACGCACCGCTTCAACCGCCTCTTTGCTGAGGTTGGTGGAGTCGGTACGCATATAGGTGATGTAACCCGCTTCATAGAGACGCTGGGCCATCATCATGGTCTTCTTGACCCCGAAGCTCAGACGGGTAGAGGCCGCCTGCTGCAGGGTGGAGGTGATGAACGGTGCGGACGGCTTGGAGCCGGTCGGCTTGTCTTCCCGGTTCACTACCTTGTAGTCGACCCCTTCCAGGGCAGCCACGGCGGCGAAGGTCTCGGCCTGGGTCACCGGCTTGAAGTCGGCGCCGTTGCGGCTGACCACTTCCATCCGCAGATCAGCCTTGTCACCGGTCAGCAGGTCGGCATTGAGATCCCAGAACTCGACCGGTACGAACGCCTTGATTTCGCGCTCTTTGTCGACAATGAGGCGCACCGCAACGGACTGCACCCGACCGGCGGAGAGACCGCGGGCCAGCTTCTTCCACAGCAGCGGGGAGACCATGTAACCCACCACGCGGTCGAGGAAACGACGGGCCTGCTGGGCATTGACGCGGTCAATATTGAGTTCGGATGGCTGGGCGAACGCCTCCTTGATGGCGCTCTTGGTGATCTCGTTGAACACCACGCGCTTGTAGCGGCTGTCGTCGCCACCGATGATCTCGCGCAGGTGCCAGGCGATCGCTTCCCCTTCTCTATCCAAGTCGGTTGCGAGATAGATGGTGTCGGCTTTCTCGGCCAGACTTTGCAACTCGCTGACCACCTTCTCCTTGCCGGGCAAAATCTGGTAGTTAGCCTGCCAGCCAGCGGTCGGATTGATACCCATCCGGGCAAACAGGGCCTTGCGATCCTTGGCAGCCTTCTCGGATTCGCTCAACTTGATGCCGCGAATGACAGGTTTCTTGGGCTCGGTGCTGGCGCTGCCGCTGGTGGGCAGATCGCGAACATGACCCACGCTGGATTTCACCACGTAGTCCTTGCCCAGATATTTGTTGATCGTCTTGGCCTTGGCCGGAGACTCCACTATGACCAGTGATTTGCCCATGCTGTAACTATTATCCTCATTGCACCCGACGGGGTTGGTGTGCGGTTTTGTGGGGCTGTATAAGAGATTTGGCGCGAAAAAGCAATCTTGTGAGCAAATTTGCCTGACCAGCCCGAACCACAATGCTTCTTTTATTGCTTCTTTATTTATTAATGCGAAGGCAACAGGCCGGACGCAACCGCTTTTTCAATTTTCTGCCATACCGCCCCTCTTTTTATATCGGAAACGACATAAAAACGTCTGCTGGTTACCGGCTTGTTACAAAAACATAAAATCTCTTTATAATGGCCCAACCCCGACGCATTGTGCGCGGAAGGAATCCGCTACCCATCATAAAAATCGAAAGGATGTACTCAATGAAGCACTTCGAGGTCAATTTCGACGGACTGGTCGGCCCGACCCACAACTACGCCGGTCTCTCCTACGGCAACGTCGCCTCCCAGAGCAATGCCCAAGAAGCCTCCAATCCAAAAGAGGCGGCCAAACAGGGGCTGCGCAAGATGAAGGCGCTGACCGAGCTTGGCATGACCCAGGGGGTACTGGCACCACAAGAGCGCCCCGATCTCGCCACCCTGCGCCGCCTCGGCTTCACCGGCAACGATGCCCGGGTGCTGGAGCAGGCCGCCAAACAGGCTCCTGCCGTGCTGGCCGCCTGCTATTCGGCCTCCAGCATGTGGACCGCCAACGCCGCCACCGTCTCTCCCAGTGCCGATACCCAGGATGGCCGCATTCACTTCACCCCCGCCAACCTTACCAACAAGTTTCACCGCTCCCTGGAGCCAGACGTCACTGGCCGTATCCTGCGCGCCGTGTTCAACAACGATCGCCACTTCAGCCACCACCTCCACCTGCCGGAAAATGATCACTTCGGCGATGAGGGTGCCGCCAACCACACCCGCCTCTGCCGTGCATATGGTGAAGCCGGTGTCGAGCTGTTCGTCTATGGCCGCAGCGCGTTTGACCACTCCCACCCGGCGCCGAAGCGCTACCCGGCCCGTCAGACCCTGGAAGCGAGCCAGGCTATCGCCCGCCTGCATGGCCTTGACGAGGAGAGCGTGGTATTTATCCAGCAAAACCCGGAGGTGATCGATCAGGGGGTGTTCCACAACGACGTGATCGCGGTGGGCAACCAGAACGTGCTGTTCTTCCACCAACAAGCCTTCCTCAACACCGAGGCGGTGCTGGCCGAGATCAACGGCAAGTTTGGCGAGGGGGATCTGCATTTTATCGAAGTGCCGACCGCCGAGGTATCCGTGCTGGATGCGGTAAAATCCTACCTGTTCAACACCCAGATCCTCACCCTGCCGAGCGGCGAGATGGCCATCATCGCCCCTACCGAGTGCCGCGACAATCCGGCGGTCTCTGCCTATCTCGGCAAGCTGCTGACGCAGGGCACCCCGATCAAGACGGTGCACTACATGGATGTGAAACAGAGCATGCGCAATGGCGGCGGCCCGGCCTGCCTGCGGCTGCGGGTTGCCATGAACGATCAGGAGCTCGCCGCGGTCAATCCGGCCTGCCTTATCAACGACAGCCAGTTTGCCCGCCTCGATGGCTGGGTGGATCGCCACTACCGTGACCGCCTGACCCTCGATGATCTGCGGGATCCGGCGCTGGTGCAGGAGTCCCGCAGCGCGCTGGACGAGCTGACCCAGATCCTCAAACTGGGCTCCGTCTACCCGTTCCAGCGCTCAATGTGATGCCCGAGAAGACCGCCGACACTGGCGGTCTTCTGCTATCAGCGTCATCTTCACCGCACTCGCCACGCGCTACGAGTGCTCACTTGTGCAGAAAAGCAACGCACAACTTGCTGATAAGCTTGAATTTTGAGCTTTGTGTATCAAAAATCGACGAACAGTCATTTTTTACTGCCAGATGGGCCATCAAGGGGTTCACAAAGCCTCTGGATCTGATAGTATGCGCCTCGCACTT
>NZ_JRGK01000113.1 GCF_000764645.1 Aeromonas finlandensis | reverse complement strand
TTATTGATTAATTGGTGTTATCCTTACCAAGCTGCATGTGTCGCTGCTTCGCTTTATGAAAATGCACTTGTTGTTAATTGTCTTGTTGAGTGTCAAGACTTGGCTGATGAAGTTCTACTTAACAAGAATGGTGATGTTCCTTGGGGGGCTCAAAAACTTTGCAAAATGGCAGCATACAAAGATTTATACGGGAGCGTTCCGGATGAATTTCCAAATGATGATGAATTTAATACGGCTTGGAAAATGTGTTATCACAACTACAAGCTATTGTGCAAAATGAAGCACCCTACGTTACAACAGGTAGCAGATGAGACAAGGTCTGCCTTGAATCATAAAGGTGAGTTTGCAGTTATCCCATTACCGGACACTCGTAACGAAAGCCTCGCTTTGAAGCATATGTTGATGATTCTCTGTATTTCCAAGCTGTTCTCTGCCACCAAATGTTTTGCAAAGGCTGTCGATTGTGCTTCTGATGATCCTGAACATGAGCAATTTTACAGTGAAGCACTAAAAGTGTACTCAAATTTAAAAAGATGTATCGGTGAAAGTAAAATTAAGGATATTTCGATCAAAGCATATGGGTTTAAATTCACATAACAAACTGTTTAAGAGTGGTGAAATTACATGTCAATATGGCAATAACGTCACGACCGGAGCCAGTTCGAGAGTAAGTGTTTTTGGGGAGGGGTGAAGTGGCAAGCTGGGAGGGTTTTGGTGAGTTTAATAGAAATATTGCAAAAAGACCGCGAATGTCCGATTACGCTTCGCTAATCGAACCTACAGCCCTTGCTTCCGGAAAATATCGAATGCTGCAAGGCAGCTTATTTCAAACGTGAGGATCGATGAATCAACCCATGGCGCTCACTGATGGCTACACGTTTTGCATCGCAGGCACCGGTACGGAATACCGCTTGTGCGCTCCCTATCTGCTCCCCGAAGCGGTAGACCCAATAGCCATGCAGGCTGCTGCCAATCAGTCCCTCGACCTACATCCCTGTGCTGCATTGTCACGAGCTGCTTCAAGAGCTCGGAGCGCTGCCGCCTTTATGTTGCTATGTGTGGGACGAGCCGCGTAGGCAGAAGCCATTCTCCGAGAGGTGATCTCCGCGCAGATGGTTTCAGAGGACGATGTTGCTCGCGTTAGCTCAGAACTACGCCTGGTGCAGGTTTTGCAGCGGCTCGATCGTGCAGATGAAGCTGTCAGCTTGGCCACCCAAGTAGTTTGTCGGTTGCAACCAAAATCCCTTATGCGGCATTTCGCACTGCATCATCTTGGCAAGGCTCTCGCACAGACAGGTGCTTATGACAACGCTCGCGCCGTGTTGTCAGAGGCGCTATCTCTACGCTAGGCGCTGGGTAAGAGTGAACTTATCGCATCCACTCTAGAGGCGTTATCGTTGTTGCCCTCAGAAGAACAAGCGGCGCAGCATCCATATGGTCAGACTTGGCATATTGGTCAATCGGGCGAATTTCGTCAGGGCGACTAGCCTTTTCGCGCTGTATTCAGGTCATCACCGCCACAAAAAAATCAGGGAGCCATAGCTCCCTAATCGCTCCACACGGGGTGATTCACTAGCCGATGGCTGGGATTTGTTGCCAGTTGGCTTGCGGCGGACGGCCTTGAGTTCGGCGTTGATAGCGCCAGGCCAGCAGTAGTGGCATACCGAGCAGCAACTGGGCGGCCAGCGGGATCTCCTCGATGGGGGCGGCCAGTGCCCCTTCCGGAATAATGCCCCCCTCAATTTCGGCCGCCAGTTTGAGCTCCAGCGCATTGCCAAAGTCGGCGAAGGTGGTGGCGTTGATAACAAACGCATCCTGACCACCGGCGATATTGTCCACATACCACTCTTGCAGCACGCCATCAGGATAGTCCTGACCGATGGTGATGCCGTTGATGGTGTCGATGCCGGAGGCGAGCAGTTGATCCCGCACGGTGGAGGTGTCCAGCCCGTTGTTCTGGATGCCGTCTCCCGACACATCCATCACCTGGCGGGCGGCGGTGTAGTTGTTGGTATCAAACTGCTGGGCACCAAAGGCCATGGCCGAGCCGGGGGCCGTCATCCCCGCATAGGGGCGCACCAGGTTGTCCAGGGTGGCGGCGAAGTTGTTGATGGAGGTCATGTCGTAGAGGTGGAACCAGTCGGTCATCACTCTTTGCTGGTTGCCACTGCTCCACATGATCATCTGTACGGCGATAGAGCCCAGCTTGCCGCCACTGGTGTTGAGGATGGCGCTTTGTACATCCTGGTTATAAAAGGCGTCCACATAGCCCTGTAACTGCAGATTGAATTCCGATGAACTGACGCTGCCCGACACATCCATCAGCAGTTGCAGTTCGGTATCGACTTCGGTCAAGGCGTATGCGGGGGAGGTTACCAATAGCATCCCCAGCAGCCCTGCCAGCGGTTTGAGTTTCATCGCTCACTCCTTTCCTTGGCTGTAGTGCCAACAGGGTGAATGAATAAACCGTGCCAGCTTTGTTGAATCCTCTGACTTGGCTTGAGCTGGGTGAGGCCGGGCAGGCATGGAACTTGCGACAGCGGTCAAGAGAGCTGATAACCGGCAGGAGTTGCGATGGAGATCCGTCCTTGGCAGTGGGCACCCAACTGGCTGCTGCTTGGTTTGGCCAATCAGTGGGGCATGGTGTGGCTCAATACCGGTCACTTCAACCTGCTGGTGGTGTTGCTGATTGCTATCTGGTGGCAAATTGCATCGCGGGCTGCGCCAAGCTGGCGCCCGCATCCACTGGCGCTCGCCCTGTTTATTCTGCTGATCCTGATCCCCAGCGCCAGTTGCAAGGCGCTGGCCTGTCTGTTGTTGGTGGCCTCGCTGTGGCGCCGTCATCAGAGTGGCGATGAGCGGGCGGTGTTGCAGATTGTGCTCGCCTTTACCGTGGCGGTGTTGTGGGGGCAGCAGGTGTTTGCGTTGCTCTCCGGCCAGGTGCTGGCGCTCGATGCCTGGGGGGTGGGCCAGTGGTTGCAACTGCTGGGCTGGGACATTCGGCTGGATGGCAATCGCATCGAGCGGCTGGGGGGCCATGCCCTCATCGTGCTCAAGGGGTGCTCCTCTTTTTCCCAACTCTATCTGGTGGTGCTCTCCTGGTTGGTCTCCTGCTGCTGGCTGGCGCCGGAGCGCCCCCTCTACCGGCAGTGGCCCATGTTGCTGCTGGTTTGCCTGCTCTATATCGGTGCCAATCAGTTGCGGTTGGTGCTGATGAGCCTGGATCTGCGCTGGTACGGCTGGCTACATACCGGCTCGCTGGCCCAGCTCTACCAGTGGGCAATCATGCTGCTGGTGATGACCATCCTCTTTCTAAGGGGGCGCCATGATGCGTCTATCTAGGGGATATCTGCTGCTGTTGCTGGTGGCCCTGCTCAGTGCTGCTGCTATGGGCTGGCGTTATCAGAATCGGGCGGTCAATGAGGGGGCCAAGCCCATGTTGCTGGAGCTGGTTCAGCAGGGATGGCGCTTGCGGGTGGCCACGCCGGTATTGGGCGGCACCTATGTCAGCTATCAGCTGGCCCATCCCCGCTGTGACGGCCTGCTGCAGGCCATGCTGGTGGCGCCGGATAGCGAGGCGATGTCGGTGACGCTGGCGGGTGAAGGGATGAGCCAAGGGGTGATGTTTTTAGGTGAGTTGCACCAGAGTCCGCCGCTGCTCTCTTACCGGCTCAGCCAGGGTTGGCGCAAGTTGTGGGGGCTGACCCCTTATCCCCTCTATCGGGTGGCCTTGCCAACCTCTTGCCTCGGCCTTATTGCGTCGCCGCTGGGGTGACCGACCCCGGTTCTCCGTTTGGCAGAATGCGGATCAGCAAGGTATTGGGGGCCAGCATGGGGTCATAGCGGGGCTCCAATTCAATGGCGCGAGATCCCAGCAAGCGGGTCAGGGCGGTCAGTCGCACGCTCGCCATCCGCGCACTCTCCAGCATGTCTGTTTGCAGCCCGGGGCCGCTTATCAGCGCAATCCGGGCCGGATCCTTGCGGCCCAAAAACTGATGCAACTGCTGCTCCTGATCCGCCGCAAGTTGCGTCTCCGCTTTCTGGTACTGCAGTTGCAATTGGGGCTGTTCGGCCATTTGCTGTTCCCGCAACTGGTTGAGGATCGGCAGGGTCTCATTGACCGGCTCCTGACGGGTGCAGCCGCTGAGGATCAGCAGCGGCAACATCAGGGGCAACAGGCGGCGCAGGGCGCAGTCTTTGGCTGTGGAGCGGGGAGTCTGGTTGGCCATACGCAGTCACTTCAGGAGGAGGAGTTGGCACCAGTTTGCAATGTTTTCAATCGCTTGGCCAGTTGTTCAATCTCGCTGCGCCACTGGATCCAGGCGGCGGAGGGCAGTTGCTCTGCCACCTGCCAGCGGGTCGGCAGCTGTTCGTGCAGGCGCTCCAGCAGCAGGGCGGCTTCCACTTGATAGCGGGCCTCCTGCTCCAGCCAGGCGAGCCAGCGCAGATCCTCGATGGCTTGCTGCAGCAGCAACAGATCGTGAGAGAGGCGGTGTGCCTCGCAGGCTTGCGGGCCGAGCAGCATAAAGTCGCTCTCTCGTCCATCGGTGGGGTCATAGGGCAGGGCGGTGGGCATGCGGCCATGCCACTGCAAATAGCCCTCGGCGCCACTTTGCCACAGGTAAAAACCGGCGGCTCTCGGAGTACCCAGATTGTAAAACCAGGGGGTGGCCTTGTGCTGGCGCACCCGCGCCACATCGGCCTTGTCGGCGCCAAAACCTGCGTTGATAAGGGCAATCTCCACCTCTGCCAGCAGACCAACCTGATCCGGGTGATTGAAGTGGCCCGCGCGGATCACCGCCGGATCCCGCCGTTTCATCTCCCGCGCCAAGGTGGTGATGGCGGGCAGGGTGGCGAGATCGGGCTCATCAAACAGGCTCCATGCCAGTGGCGGCAAGCCGCTGGCAGTCAGCGCCTGTTGCCGCGCCTGCCACTGTTCGAGCTGGCTGGCAGGGTCGCCCCCCCAGCGTTTGAGCGGGGTATAGGCCAGCAGGGGTGGCACAAACCCAAGCCCGGCCGCCTCTCCCATGATCTCCCGCATCCCCGCCTCATCCTGTGGCAGGGCGGGCGAGAGGCCGCTGATCCCCAGCTTGGCGAGCCGCTCCAGATCGCAACTGCTCGCCGCGGCGATCTGCTGTTGCAGCGCCTCGGGGTTGGGGCTCAGCCAGTTCAGATAAGGGGGGGCTTCGACATAGATACCGACCGGTTTGCTGGCCGCGGGCAGGGTCAGCGGCAGCACCTCGATAGTCAGCGGCAGCTGCACCAGTTGCTGCTGGCTGAGCAGCTGAATATTGCCGAGATAGCGCCCCGCCGGGGCGTCGCGGGGGACTGTGATGTGCAGCACCAGACGCCGTGGCACCCCCGCCTGCAGGGTGAGCCCGGCGATCCCTTCGACCAGCTCCTGATCCGAAGGGACCAGCAAGGTGCCGCTCGCCTGCGGGCGAACCAGATGCCACTGACCGTAATAGGGGGTCAGCGCCAGCGGCGATCCTGCCTGCTCGGGGGGCTGGATCACCAGCAAAGGGGCCGGATCGTCGGTGGCGGCGTGGATGGCAAACTCCAGCAACAGCTGGCTGCCACGGGCCGCCAGCACGGGTTGCGAGGCGTGCTGCAACGCATCTGCCGCAGATGCCGGGGCGATCTGCAGGGTTGGGGCGGCATCCGGGATGGGCGTGAGACTGAGCTGTGCCGGAGTCGGAGCTGGCGCATAGGGGGCCAGGGTCCACTTTTCCAAAAACAGCTGGCGCTGTTTGGTTAGCACCCGAGCGGTGGCGTCGGCCAGCCTCTGTGTATCAGCCTCGGCCTGCATACCATGGCCTTTATTACCCTTCGAGGGGGCGGTTTTGTCGGTGCTGGCCGGATAGGGGGCAAGCAGCAGCCCCGCCAGGTATTTGGCATCCGGTGAGTGACCCACCAGTGTGATAGTGATCGGGCCGCCGGGGTGGCTCAGGGTGACATGGACCGGGCCGCCCTGTCGTGCCCCGAACAGCTGCCAGGGATCCGGATTTGGCAGCGCCTCGCGGGATTGCCCCGCCAGATAGCGCTGTGTTAGCCATTCTTGCGGTTGCCACTGCTCGGCCCAGATGGGCTCGCCATTGACCAGCACGCTGCGCTCGAAGGGGTGGGGCAGGTACTCCCACTCGCCGGGATCATCCAGCCAGAGGGTGAGCTGGTAGCGCCCCTTGGCGCCGTCCAGCCGCACCCCGTCGAGATTGCGCAGGCCATCGCGCACCAGAGCATCGCCGGAGGGGCGCA
>NZ_JRGK01000112.1 GCF_000764645.1 Aeromonas finlandensis | reverse complement strand
AGTCTGATGAAAGCACAGCAATTAAAAATATGTAGTCTACTTTAATCGCAGCCAAAAATGTCCCGCGTATATACCTTATCTATCACATCGACTAATTCAGGATGCATACGGTTAGCTAATATAATGTCACACATATTTTTAAACTCGGATACATTAGTGATGATCTTTGAGCGAAAGAAGTCAGGTTCTTTTAATGAAGGTTCATAAACAACCACCTCAATTCCTTTTGCCTTTATTCTTTTCATTACACCTTGTATTGCCGATGCTCTAAAATTATCTGAACCAGCCTTCATAACTAGTCGATAAATGCCAACTCGCTTAGGATTATTAGCAATAACAGTATCAGCTATAAAATCTTTTCGCGTTGTATTAGCATCAACAATTGCTCTAATCAAGTTGCTGGGCACTTGGTTGAAATTTGCCAAAAGTTGCTTGGTGTCTTTTGGCAAGCAATACCCTCCATAGCCAAAAGATGGATTGTTGTAATAGTGGCCAATACGAGGATCAAGGCAAACACCATCAATAATATTCTTTGTTTCTAGATTATTTTTTTGGGCATATGTATCCAACTCATTAAAAAATGCGATTCGCATCGCCAGATATGTATTAGCAAATAATTTTACCGCCTCAGCTTCCGTACTCTCGGTAAAAATGACTGGCACATCCTTCTCTAATGCCCCCTCAATTATCAGCTCAGAAAATGCTCGTGCATGCTCACTTGTGGCACCCACTATAACGCGTGATGGATAAAGGTTGTCGTATAGTGCTCGCCCTTCACGTAAAAACTCGGGGGAGAAAAAAATATTTTCGTAATTATGAATTACCCGCATTTTAGAGGTAAAACCAACAGGGACAGTAGACTTTATTACGATAACAGAAGCTGGGTTAATACCCATGATATCAGAAATAACTGACTCTACCGAGGCAGTATCAAAACAATTTGTGTCAGGATCATAATTAGTGGGGGTTGCAATTATAATATAGTCAGCATTCTCATAAGCAGCTGATTTATCCAACGTTGCGGTAAGATCCAAGGTTCGTTCTTTAAAAAAAAGATCGATATCAGTATCGATAATTGGAGACTGTCGACTGTTAATCATGGAGACTTTTTCTGGATTAATATCAAATGCAATCACATGATGGTTTTGAGCTAACAAGATTGCATTAGATAAACCAACGTAACCTATACCGACAACAGCAATTTTCATTATTGATCCTTTACATCCAAAATTTTATAATAGGAGCGATACCATTCAACAAAATTCTGTATACCCTGTTCTATCTTCATTGATGGGCGATAGGCTATAGT
>NZ_JRGK01000111.1 GCF_000764645.1 Aeromonas finlandensis | reverse complement strand
ATCGTGGACCATCTTGGCGTCCAGATGGCAGCCCTTGCCGGTGTTGATCTGCACGGCAGGGACACCGGTGGCACGGATGCGATCCGCATCGGCGCTGGTCTGCTGATCCCCCTCAATCACCGCGCAAGGGCGTTTGTCGGCCAGCTGGCGCAGGGTTTCGCACAGCAGGGTGGTCTTGCCTGAACCCGGGCTCGACACCAGATTGAGCACCAGCTGGGCCGCCTCGTCGAAGTGCTCGCGGTTGTGGGCCGCCAGCGCGTTGTTCTTGGCCAGCACATCCATCTCGATGGCGATCAGCTGACGCTGCCCCATACCGGGGACCGACAATCCCGCTTCCCCTTTGCCATAGTGCAGATCACCCTGCTGATGGTCATGGTCATGGTCATGGTCATGGTCATGGTCATGGTCATGGTCATGGTCATGGTCATGGCTGTGATCATGGGGATGTGCATGAGAGTGGACATGATCATGATGATGGTCATGGGGGTGATCATTACCCTCTGCACTCATGGGTGCCCGGACGCCGTGGTAGTGGTGATGGACATCCCCCTGATGGTGATAGTGGTGGTGAATGATCAGGGTGCGCGGCGCACTCTGCTCGTGCTCGTGCTCGTGCTCGTGATCATGATCATGATGGTGATGGGCGTCATGAGCATGATGATGGTCGTGCTTATGCCCATGTTCATGGTGATGTTCATGTTCGTGATGATGCTCATGATCGTGCTCATGGCCGGCGATCCGCGCCTGGCCGCATCCGCATACGCTACACATATCAACTTACCTCGATGTCGGTGATGCGCAGGCTATCACCCTGCGCGACTCGTAATTTGTATCCGCCACACCCGGGGCAGGCCTGCCCGCGCTCGGTGAGGGTGACCGTCTTGTTGCAGTCGTAGCACCAGGCCTCTGCCGCCTGGTGCTGAAAGTGAAGTTGGGCCCCTTCGACGGCGGTGCCCTTGGCGGCCGCCTCAAAACAGAAGGCGATGGTGTCAGGGTCGACGCAGGAGAAGCTGCCGACCTCGAGCCAGAGGGCGGTCACCTTGGTAAAGCCCCGCTGGGTGGCCTGTTCGGCCGCCAGATCGATGGCGGCCATGGCCAGAGACATTTCGTGCATGGTGGCTCCTTAACTGATATGGGGAAGAGCTGTGACTCCTCCCCCTAATTGGGAAAACGGCATATGGGTGAACGGCATGACTGTTCAACAGATCCGAGGCAGCAGTTCCCCCTGCGGCAGCTCAAGATAACGGCGGCTGCCCCAGGGGTTATTGAGGATCACCTTGTGGCGATCGCTTGCCTGCACCACGCCGATCTGGCTGGCGGCGGGGTTGAACTGCCGCAAGATGCCCAGTGCGTCCTGCGCCTGTTCGGCAGGCAGGGCCAGCACCATGGTTCCCTCGTTGGCGAGATCATGGGGCTCGAAGCCGTAGAGCTCGCACAGACCGCGCACCGGATCGCAGACCGGAATGGCGGACTCCTCCAGTTCGATGGCCACTTCGGAGGCGCTGCTCCACTCGTTGAGCACGGCCGCAAGGCCACCGCGGGTGGCGTCGCGCAGGGCGTGAGGGGTAATACCAGCTTTTAGCAGCGCTTCAACCTGCGGCCAGAGGGTGGTGCAGTCGCTCTTGAGATCCGACCCAAGTTGCAGGGCGTCACGGGCCATCAGGATGCAGGCGCCGTGGCTGCCGATATCCCGCGACACCAGAATGGCGTCACCGGCCTTGAGGTTGCGCACCGAGATACCCCGGCTCTGTTCCGGCAGCGGAAAGGTGCCGACCCCGCTGGTGTTGATGAAGATCTTGTCGGCCGCCCCCTTGGGCACCACCTTGGTGTCGCCACAGACGATGCGGGCACCACTCTTGGCAAGCTCTGCTGCCATCGACTCGACGATGCGGGCGAGATCGGCGTAGGGGAAGCCCTCCTCGATGATAAAGCTGCAGCTGAGGTATTCCGGCTTGGCCCCCATCATGGCGAGATCATTGACCGTGCCGGCGATGGCCAGCTTGCCGTTATCGCCCCCCTCGAAGAAGAGCGGCGAGACGGTAAAGCTGTCGGTGGTGAAGGCGACTGGCCCACTTACTGGCAGCAGGGCGGCATCTTCCCCGCGCAGCAGGATCTCGTTGCCAAAGTGGCGAAAGAAGAGCTGGTTGATCAGCTGATTCATCTCCACGCCGCCGCCGCCGTGGCTAAGTTGGATTTCTCTCATTGCTCCTGGATCCCCATATATCGGTAGTAGGCATTGCAGGCCCCTTCGGAGCTGACCATGCAGCTGCCCATGGGCTGGGTCGGGGTGCAGCCCCGGCCAAAGACTTTGCACTGGTTCGGCTTGGCCAGCCCGCGCAGGATATCGGCGCACTGGCACGCCTTGTGGTCATCGATGGGAGTCTGATCGAGCGCAAAGTGACGCTCCGCATCGCGTTTGGCAAACGCATCGCGCAGGCGCAGGGCGGAGGCGTTGATATCCCCCAGACCTCGCCAGCGAAAGTGCTCGCGGGTCTCGAAAAAGCGCTCGACCAGCCGCTGGGCGGCTTTATTGCCGCTGGCGGTAACGGCGCGGCTGTACTGCACTTCCAGCGCGTAGCGACCCTCCACCTTCTGGCGCACCATCATCAAGAGCGCCTCCATCACATCCACCGGCTCGAAGCCGCTCACCACCACGGGCACCTGATAGCGCTCGACGATGGGCAAGTAGATATCGGCGCCGGTGATGACGCTGACGTGAGAAGGACCGATAAAGGCGTTCACCTTGGCCACCCCGTCGGCCATCACAGCATGAATGGCGGGGGGCACCAGCACATGGTTGATATGAAACAGCAGATTCTCGACCTCTTGCTCTTCAGCGGCAGCCAGGAGCGCGGCGGTCATCGGGGTGGAGGTCTCGAAACCGATGGCGAAGAAGACCACGGTTTTCTCCGGATTCTCTTTGGCGATACGCAGGGCATCGAGGGGGTCATAAACCGGGCGGATATCGCTCCCCTTGGCCCGCTGTTGGGCCAGCGTGCCTTTGGAGCCCGGCACCCGGATCATGTCCCCCAGGGTGACCAGAATGACGTTGGGTTGGCGGGCCAGCTCGATAGCCTGATCGATGCGCTCTTTGGGCATGATGCAGACCGGGCAGCCGGGACCGTGGACAAACTCGATGCTGGCTGGCAGCAGCTGGTGCAGGCCGTACTTCATGATGGTGTGGGTATGGCCACCGCACACCTCCATCACCCGCAGCGGCTCGGGGAGACCTTTGGCAAGCTCGGTAATTTGCGCGGCGAGGGCGCGGATGACGTCGGGCTGACGAAAGCCCTGAAAGAGATCATTGAGTGTCAGCATGGCAAGATATCCTGCTCTGGCATAAGGGCCACCATCTGGCGGAAGCTCTCGAGGCTGGCCTGCGCCTCCTCTTCATCAATCTTGCTCATCACAAAGCCGATATGGAGCAGCACATAGTCGCCCACCTGGAGAGGCTCTTCGAGCAGCATGCAGCTGACGCGCCGCTGCACCCCCAGGGTGTCGACGGTGACGCAGTTATCTTCGGGGTGCAGCTGCACCACCTGAGAGGGGATGGATAGACACATGGATTTCAGGACTCCGACAAGGTGGCACAACCGGTTGTGACAGGCTGATGCGTGGCAAGATGGTGGATGGCAAACCAGAGCTGACCGGCGGCGATGCCACCGTCATTGAGCGGCAGGGTTTCGCTGGTCAATACCTGCCGTCCGGCTGCTTCGAGTGCGGGCACCAGCTGGTCCATCAGCACCCGGTTTTGAAAGACGCCGCCCCCCAGTGCCACCGGATAGCCGGGGAAACGCTCGGCCAGGGCGAGGACCAGATTGCTGATGGCGCGGATAAAACCGGCAGCCAGGCTGGCGATGGAGGTGCTTTTGCGCCGCTCGCTGACAAGGGTATGGATCAACTCTGCCCACTCGATCTGCAGTGGCCCCTTCACTGATTGACTGAGGCCAAAGGCGAGGGGGAAGGGCTGTTCATCCTGGGCAAGCTGCAAGGCAGCCGCCTCCAGCAAGAGTCCGGCCTCGCCCTCGTAATCGGGGGTATCGATCACCCCCAAGAGCGCCGCGACGGCATCGAACAGCCGACCGATGGAGCTGGTGTAGGGGGCGTTGCGACCCAGCTGCCAGAGCTGGTGAAGGTTGCTGATCCGCTCGATAGGTAGCTTGCTTACCAACGGAATATCGAGGGCGCAGATCTCCTCAGGACTGTGCGATTCAAACAGCAGCCCCAGCAGCTGACGTACCGGCTCGCGAATGGCCGCCTCGCCGCCGATCAGCTTGAAGGGGGCAAGGTGGGCAACCCGTGAAAAGCCCTGAATGTCTGCGATCAGCAGCTCGCCACCCCAGAGGGTACCGTCATCGCCAAGGCCGGTGCCATCGAAGGCAACCCCCAGCACCGGGCCCGTGATGTCATGCTCGGCCATCACCCCCAGCAGGTGGGCGTGATGGTGCTGCACCTCGATATGGGTTGCATTGTGCTCGCGGCAATAGCCCTTGGCCCACTGGTGGCTGAGATAGCCGGGGTGGCGATCAGAAACCAGAACTTCGGGTTTGAGATCGTAGAGTTCGCGAAAGGTCGCGAGGGTCTGCTCGAAGTGGCCCTGCATCGGCAGGCTGTGCAGATCGCCGATATAGGGGCTGTAGATGCGCTGGCGGCCGAAAGCGAGCGCCAGTTGGTTCTTCTGCTGCGCGCCGACTGCCAGCAGCGGTACCCTGACCGCCTCGTTCAGGCTGGGGGTGAAGGGGGCGTAACCCCGGGCCAGCCGCAACGTCTGGCGCCGCCCGCCCGCCCACTGCACCAGACTGTCGTCGCACGGGTGCAGGATGGGGCGGTTGTGATCCAGGATGCCGTCAATCTCGCCCCCGAGCGCCCTGACCACTGCCTCACAGTCGATCAGGATCGGGCTGCCGCGCCCATTGGCGCTGGTCGCCACCAGCGGGATGGCGCAGGCGTCCAGCAACAGCTGGTGGAGCGGGGTATAGGGGAGCATGACCCCAAGGTACGGGATGCCGGGGGCGATCCCTTCGGCCAGCGGCGCGGTTGTCAGTTGGGATTCTGACGGCCGATCATCGTTTTTGCGCTTGCGCAGCAAGGTGATGGGCCTGGCCTGAGAGGCGAGCAGCGTCCACTCTTCTTCGCTGCCGGTGACATGGAGCTTGGCCTCGGCAAGGGAGCCCATCATCACCGCCAGCGGCTTGCGCGCACGCCGCTTGAGTTGCCGAAGCCGTGCCACGGTAGACTCGCTGCGGGCATCACATATCAGGTGATAGCCCCCCATCCCCTTGACCGCAATCAGCGCCCCCGCTTGCAGGGCGCGGGCGGCGGCGTGCAGCGCCTCTTCGCGCTCGGCCAGGGCATCGCCGTTGCCGCTGCGCCAGCTGAGATGGGGCCCGCACTCGGGGCAGCTTACCGGCTGGGCGTGGTAGCGTCTGTCCAGCGGATTTTCATAGGCCGCCGCGCAGCGCGGGCACATTGCAAAGCCCACCATGACTGTGTGGGGTCTGTCGTAGGGGAGGCGGCGGATGATGGTGTAGCGCGGGCCGCAGTGGGTGCAGTTGGTAAAGGGGTAGCGATGGTGGCGATCGTTGGGGTTGGCCACATCGTTGGCGCACGCCTCGCACATTCCCTGATCCGGCGAGATGGCGACTGTGGCGGCGCTCTGCTGCTGGCTCGCTTTAATTCGAAACTGGCCATGAAATTGGCCATCGAAGTCGGGATCATGAGCAAGGGGCAGCTCCCGCTCGCTGAAATGATCGATGCGGCTAAGGGGCGGCGCCAATTCCCGCAGCTCGCGGGCAAAGTTGGCCAGCTGCTCGGGGGAGCCTTCGGCGCCAATGGTGACGCCGTTGGCATCGTTCAAGACATAACCGGTAAGGCCGTGGCGCAGTGCCAGTCCATAGACGAAGGGGCGAAAGCCGACCCCCTGTACGATGCCGTCGATATGAAATTCGCGGCGCAGCCGGTTGGCCACAGGATTGGAAGAGCCAGAGGGGGCGATGGTGGCGCTCATGCCGGCTCCATCTCATCTTGAGTTTGTGGCAGACGCAGCACCCGGCGCTCGTTCTCCTCGCGCCGCACCCAGCCATCCATCTCCATGCGCAGGCAGAACGGAATGGCGTATTTACGCGACAAACCGCTGATCTCCTTGAGGGATGCCATGTCGATCAGATCTCCCACCTGCTGGCCCGCCAGCACGGCGGCGACCATCTGGTTGTAAAGAGCGGCGTCGTAGTAGATGGGGCCATCGAGCTGCACCAGATACTTGAGTCGCGCCAGATTGCGCAGCTGCTTTTGCAACGCGCCTTTTTGTTGCAAGCCCTGCTGCAGGGCCGCGGGCAGCTTGCGGGTGATAAAGGGATCCAGCTCCACGCCGCCGGGGCCCAGTTTACCGGGCTCGTAACCCTCCTTGCCTTGATCTCGCACCACCTTGAGCACCAGTTGCGCCTCTTCCCCCAGATCGTCTTCCGACTCGCCACTGCCCGGCTGCCACTTGTCATGGTGCAGGCGAATGAGCTGCTCACTTTTGAGCTGCTGGAGCAGGGCCTGAGTGACCGGCAGGGCGATGCCAAAGCGGGTCGCAAGCTCGGCGGCACTCAGCGGTTCGCTGGCCAGCGTAGCGAGCAGCTGGTCGCGGCTTTGGGCCAGCCAGCAGTTATCCAGCAGCCACTCACCGAGGGGGGTGACCTGCTCTGGCTGCTGGTCAAAGCGGTTGGCCAGCACATAGCCGTTGAGGCCCAGCTGCAAGGCTGCGGGGTTGTAGCGCTCCAACTCATCAGGCAGCTCGCCCAGCAGGGTGTGCAGCGCCTTGCGTCTGGCAGGATGAATGTCGCCGCACCAGACGATGCGGGCGCCGTGCAGCAGTTCGCTGCTGCCGTGGCGAATGATGGCGAGCGGCTGGCCGAAGAAGCAGGGGATGGGGCTGGTAAAGATCAGCCGCGCCAGCCGGGTATCCTTGATGGGCACGAAACGGGCCCGGCCATGCCAGCTGCCAAGGGCCACCTCGACCTCCTGCGTGCGTAGCGCCTTGCCGCTCAGACTCTCGGCGTTGAGTTGCACGATAAGGTGGGTCGCCGCCTCGCACTGGCCGACAGTGCTGGTAAGACAGTGACCGCGTGCCACCTCCTTGTGAGGCACTTTTTTAAGGCCTACCGCCACCCGGCAGACGGCGCCAATCTCGTCGACGCTCTGGTGATAGGCCTGCAGGGAGCGCACCTGCACCTCCCGATCGGCGGGGTAGAGGCGCAGCTTGTCCCCCACCTTGAGGCGGCCCTGCTGCAAGGTGCCGGTGAGCACTGTGCCGGTGCCGTTGGCGGTAAAGACACGATCAACATAGAGGCGCGGTGCGCCCTGCTCGCGGGCAGCTTGTGAGGCTGGCAGATCGGCCAGCTGACGCACGATAGCGGTGTGCAGGGCAGCCATATTGGCGCCGGTTTTGGCGCTGACGCTGACGATGTCGGGCACCATGCCGCTCTCGTCCATCACCCGCTCCAGCAGGTTCTCTTCCAACAGCAAAAGCTCGTCAGGGGAGACCAGATCGCACTTGTTGATGCAGACCAGCAGGCGCGGCACCCCCATCGCCTTGAGCAGGCGCAGGTGATCGCCGGTCATCGGCATCCACCCCTCGTCGGCGGCTATGACCAGCAGCACCAGATCCAGACTCCAGAGCCCCGCCACCATGTTGCGGATATAGCGCTCGTGGCCGGGCACGTCGATGACACCTATGGTGTTGCCCTGACCGTCGTCAAAGTGGGCAAAGCCGAGATCCTGGGTCATGCCGATGGCCTGCTCGTGGGCGCGGGCTGTGGTGATGCCGGTGAGGGCCTTGATCAGCAGGGTCTTGCCGTGATCCACGTGGCCAGCAAGGCCGATAACGGCGCGATAGGGGGTCATGGGATCAGGACTCCTCTGTTGCATTGATCGAGGCAGGTAGCAGCAGCTCGTTAAGCTGGGCGATCAGCAGTTCCATCTCGGTCGGCAGCAGGGTCGCCATATTGAGCAGCACCTTCTGCTGGCGTACGGTGGCAATCACCGGCACCGGCAGTTCGCGCAGGGCATCGAGCAGTTGCTGGGCCGGTCGCGGGTCGGTGCACTCCAGCGCAGGTGCCGGGTAGAACTCGTCCGGCAGGGTGCCGCCGCCTACCACCAGCTGGGCGGGGACCGGCACAAAGCAGCCGGGCAGGGCGGCCATCAGCTGATGGGCTCTCGCCTGCATGGCGGCCGGGTTGCTCAAGGTGCGCTGGGCGATGCCTTCACCGATGGGGGACTTGTTGAGCTTGTGGATGAGTAGGCGTTCGAGCAGGGAGTAGACGATGCGGCTCGGGCGGAAGGTGCGCATCATGGGGTGCTTTTCCAGCCGCTTGATAAGGTCACTGCGGCCACTGATGATGCCCGATTGCGGGCCCCCTAAGAGCTTGTCGCCGGAGTAGCAGACCAGATCCGCCCCCGCCTTGATGTACTGACGCACCGAGGTTTCGTCCGGCGCAAACTCTTCGGTGGTCAAGCCTGAGCCCTGATCCACCGCCAGCACCACGTGTTCTGGCAGGGCGCGGGCCACCTCGCCGATATCGGGGGATTCGGTAAAGCCGCGAATGGCGAAATTGGATTTGTGCACCATCAGTACCAGCGCGGTCTGATCGGTGATGGCATCGAGGTAATCCTTGGCGGTAGTGATATTGGTTGTGCCCACCTCCACCAGTTTGGCGCCGGAGAGCGCCAGAATATCGGGGATGCGAAAGCCGCCGCCAATCTGGATCTGCTCGCCCCGCGAGACGATCACCTCGCGCCCCTTGGCCACCTCTTGTAGCAGCAAGAAGAGGGAGGCGGCGTTGTTGTTGACCACCAGTGCATCTTCGGCCTGGGTGAGGCAACGGAGCAGGGGAGCGATCAGCCCCTTGCGCCCGCCGCGCTTGCCGGTGGCGAGATCCAGCTCCAGATTGTTGTAGCCGGTGTTGAGGTCACGCACCTCGTCCCACAGCTCTCTGCTTAGCGGCGAGCGCCCCAGATTGGTATGCACCAGGGTGCCGGTGACGTTGATCACCCGGGTCTGACGCTGGCGCAGCTGCTGTTGGCAACGCTTGGCAATCAGCGCCTCGATCTGTTCGGGGGCAACCCCATGCTGGCGAAACGCCTCGCTCTGGCGCAGTTCGCTCAGGGAATCGCGCACCGCCTGAGTCACCAGCGGGCGGCTCAGTGCCTCGATAAAACCGGCGAGAAAAGGTTGCTGCAGCAGCTGTTCCACTTGTGGCAGGCGGCGGGTTTGTTGCTGGCTGGGCTGTGACCGCGAATCTGACCGTGAATCTGGCAGTGAATCGTCGGCAGCCAGACCT
>NZ_JRGK01000110.1 GCF_000764645.1 Aeromonas finlandensis | reverse complement strand
GTCCGATTACGCTTCGCTAATCGAACCTACGGCCCTAATAGAACCTGCATTATCACCTCATATAAGATTTGGTTGAATGTATTGCGAATGTTTTAAGGGTTGAAAATCCTCTTTTGGTGATGGAACATCGGCCAAGAAAAGTAAAATCGAACTAATAACCAATAAGAAAAATATAGATTTGTAAAATAGCTTTGCTTTTCCTGTACTCCGGAGATTACGCCAGAACCATATTGACCGTGGACTCTTATCAGTGATCGTTTGTGCTAAACCAATAAGACCATTGAGCTCATAGTTTATATTTTTCTCAAGTCGCATACCTTGCTCTACAGAACCCTTCAATAAAGGGTGATACCAATAAACGTCCATAAAATAAAACAACATCCAAATTACTGCTGCTGCTAGATTTAAAATTGCCGATGCTGCAATATGTATATTAAAGAAGTTTATAACAAAGCCAGATTTAAACGAAACACCTATTGCACCGATAAATGCAGATAGAATTAAAATGGCAAAGTTTCTGATCCGCATTTCAAGATCGTTAAAATGTTGCTGTGTATTTACAACAGTTTTCCATATATCTACCTTAATCTTCAATTTTTCTTCTTTGGTTAGTCCTTCGCTAGGAGAAAGAAAAAAAGGTATGATGTCAGAAAATTGTTTTGCAACAAAACTCGGCACAACTAAACGACCATTACTATTTATTTTCTTTTCGCGTTCAACATCTTCATCGGTCCAATGTGTAACATCTCTTAATAAGTCATATCTTATGTCTTTTTTGTCATTAAAATGACTAATGCCATATTCTGCAAAAACATCAGTAACTCCGGCATCCTGTGCCATAGCAATGTCTTTCATTTTGCTATCACCAATATATAAGCACTCCTCAGGAACAGCACCTATTTCATTTATGATATGTAGTAACAGTGCAGGGTTCGGTTTCAATTCATTTTCAGGGGTATGCTTGTTTATTGTGTGAAGTAAAAGACCGGAAGTTTTATTATTCTTATAATCTGGAATTTTATGATCTGGCGGGGAATACAAGACATCAATTAAGCCATCCAGACCGAGCTGGTGTAAACGATAGTTTGAATAGTATTCTTTAGATTCTGTATATCCAACAACTCTAACATTATACCTCTTTAGCATAATTAATGTTTCTTTGACCGTTGGATAAAGGCAAAGATGCTTTTTTCTCTCGTTTCTGAAATTTTCAATAGCTTCATTCATTTCCTTTCTAATTGCATCTCGGCCACCATATTTTTTATTTAGAGAAGGAAGCTCCTCAAGAAGAAAAGCATACTCTGCCGTTCCATGCTTTTGATGTATAGCTTTTATTTCTGGTATTAATGTTTCACGACTAATTCCAGATGTATTTACGACACTTTCCAGCATAGCATTGAAACTGTTGTACCAAACTTCAAACCAATCAAACAGAGTGTTATCCAAGTCGGTAATCAAAACTGTTTTTTTCATAAAAAAGCCCATTTAAGCAATATAAAATAGATTGTAACACCATTAATCTACAGCGTCTTCATTGCAAAGATATAGATTTATGGAGTCGATTAGTCTGTAGGTTAGTCCGTAGGTTCGAATAGCGAAGCGTATTCGGACGATCGCGTCATTAAAACTGCCACTATGAACGCCAGATAAAAACAACCCGGCCTAAGCCGGGTTGATTATATCAAGAGCGGGAAAAATCAGAGCGCTTCCAATCTGGCATACGCCGTCACCAGCCACTTGGCGCCGACGTCGTCGAACTGGATCTGTACCCGGCTCTGCTGGCCAACCCCTTCGAAGTTGAGTACCACCCCTTCCCCGAATTTAGGATGCAGCACCCGCTGGCCGAGCTTGATGCCGCTGGCGTCGAAGCTCTGCTGCACCTCGTTCTGGCTAAAGCGGCCGTACTGGGTGGGGCGGCTGACCTGAGTGCGCAGCCGGATCTCTTCCAGACATTCGGCGGGCATCTCGCGGATAAAGCGGCTCGGCTTGTGGAACATCTCGCGGCCGTAGATGCGGCGGCTCTCGGCATAACAGATGTAGAGCTTCTCCATGGCGCGGGTCATGCCGACGTAACAGAGACGGCGCTCCTCTTCCAGCCGGCCCGACTCCTCGGTCGATTGCTGGCTGGGGAACATGCCCTCTTCGACGCCGACCAGCAGCACCAGCGGGAACTCCAGCCCCTTGGCGCTGTGCAAGGTCATCAGCTGCACCGCATCGGCATATTCGTCCGCCTGATTCTCGCCCGCTTCCAGCGCCGCGTGGGCGAGGAAGGCGGAGAGATCGCTCATATCTTCCAGCTCGTCCGGGCGCTGGTACTGGCGGCAGGCAGTGACCAGTTCGTCCAGGTTCTCTACCCGCGCCTGGGATTTCTCCCCTTTTTCCGCCAGATACATCGCCTTGAGGCCAGAGTTCTGGATGGCGATATCCGCCTGCTGGTGCAGGGGGAGCATGCCGACCTGCTCTTCCAGCGCGTCGATCAGATCGACAAAACCGCGCACCGCGTTACCGGCGCGACCGGTCAGCACCTTGTCATTGAGCAGCCCCTTGGCCGATTGCCACAGGTTGAGCCCCTGATCGCGGGCGTTGCCGCGCAGGATCTCGAGGGTGCGATCGCCGATACCGCGGGTCGGGGTGTTGACCACCCGCTCGAAGCTGGCGTCGTCGCCACGGTTGTTGATAAGCCGCAGGTAGGCCATGGCGTCTTTGATCTCTTGCCGCTCGAAGAAGCGCAGGCCGCCGTAGATGCGGTAGGGCATGGCATCCTGCATCAGCGCCTCTTCCAGCACCCGTGACTGGGCGTTGGAGCGATAGAGGATGGCGCAGTCGGCCAAGAGGCCGCCCTTTTCCTTCCAATCCTTGAGGCGGCCGACCACGAAGCGCGCTTCGTCCACCTCGTTGAAGGCGGCGTAGAGGGAGATCGGGTCGCCCTCGGCCCCCTCGGTCCACAGCTCCTTGCCAAGGCGCTCGGCGTTGTTGGCGATAACGCTGTTGGCGGCTTTCAGGATATTGGCGGTGGAGCGGTAGTTCTGCTCGAGGCGGATGGTCTCGGCCCCCTGATAGTCGGTCAGGAAGCGCTGGATGTTCTCGATCTTGGCGCCGCGCCAGCCGTAGATGGACTGGTCATCGTCGCCGACGATCATCACCTTGCCGCTGTTGCCCGCCAGCATCCGCAGCCAGGCGTACTGGATGCCGTTGGTATCCTGAAACTCGTCCACCAGGATGTTCTGGAAGCGGTCGCGGTAGTGCTCGAGGATGTGTGGCCGGTTAAGCCACAGCTCGTGGGCGCGCAGCAAGAGTTCTGCAAAGTCCACCAGACCGGAGCGATCGCAGGTCTCCTGATAGGTCTTGTAGATCTGCTGATAGGTGCGGGTGACGGGGTCGCCGTAGAGGTCGATGTCGCCGGGGCGTAGCCCCTCATCCTTCTTGCCGTTGATGTAGCCCATCACGGCGCGCGGGGCCCAGTGCTTCTCGTCGAGGTTTAGCGCCTTGATGACGCGGCGGATCAGCCGGTACTGGTCGTCGGAGTCGAGGATCTGGAAATCCTGCGGCAGTCCCGCATCCAGATGGTGGGCCCGCAGCAGGCGGTGGGCGATACCGTGGAAGGTGCCGATCCACATGCCGCGCACGCCGTCGCCGATCACTTTTTCGACCCGGCCGCGCATCTCGGCCGCCGCCTTGTTGGTAAAGGTGACCGCGATGATGGAGAAGGGTGAACAGCGTTCCACCTGCATCAGCCAGGCAATGCGGTGCACCAGCACCCGGGTCTTGCCCGAACCGGCCCCGGCCAGCACCAGCAGATTGCTACGGGGCGCCGCAACGGCATCTCTTTGCTTGTCGTTGAGCCCGTCGAGCAGGGTTGAAACGTCCATCACCACTCCTGTTTATTTATACAGGCGGGGATTATACGGCCATCCCCCCTGCCAGACCAAATCCAAACTCGGGGGGAGGGGCGAGATGGGGGCTCGCATGGGCGCCGGTGCGGCCATTTTTGGCTGGCGCAGAATAGAGGAGGGCGGGGCGGTTTCCAGCTGTAGCCAAATCTTGCCAGCGCTGTTTGTCGGGATTTTGCGAGGTGGATCACGGGTTGCCAGACGGGAGAGATGAATAAGGGGGAAAACGGTTTACAGTAAGTGACTGAACAATAAGTAAAATGTCGTTCGGGTCCCCACCTTGGTAGAATAAAAAACTAAAAAGTGGCATCAAAACAACAACTTATAAAGTTATTTGCTTAGAATTCAAACCGTTAACGCAAACGTTTTTCCCTTATCATTTGCTTGACCCGCATCGGGGCTGACTTAGAGTAAGCCTGCGTGCTAGATAGCCTGCTTTGACAGGCAAGCAACTTCCCTCACTTAATAACAATCAAGGATACGATCGTGACTAAAGTGCTGAAATTGGCCACTGTGGCCTCCCTCACTCTCGCTGCCCTTTCCGTTCAGGCTGCTCCGGCAGTTCCTGGTGTGGTGTATGACACCGCGGGCAAGTATGACAAATCCTTTGGCGAAGGCGTGTTTCGCGACGGCGTCGAAAAGTACAACAAGGACAAAGGGATTAAGGTCAAAGAGTTTGAACCCCAGAACGAAGCCCAGCGCGAGCAGGGTCTGCGTCGTCTGGCCAGCCGTGGCAACCAACCGATCATCGGGGTTGGTTTCAATATGGCCTCTGCGATCGACAAGGTGGCCACCGAGTTCCCCAAAGTGCAGTTCGCTATCATTGACGCGGTCGTCGACAAGCCGAACGTGCAATCGTTGATCTTCAAAGATCATGAGGGCTCCTTCCTGGTCGGTGCATTGGCTGCCATGGCCACCAAGAGTGACAAGGTCGGCTTCGTGGGCGGGATGGATGTTCCGTTGATCCGCAACTTTGCCTGCGGTTACGAGCAGGGCGCCAAGTACGCCAATCCGAAGGTCGAAGTGCTGCAGAACATGATCGGCTCCACTCCGGCGGCGTTTGCTGACCCGGCTAAAGCGGGTGAGCTGACCAAGGCCCAGTTCTCCAAGGGCGCTGACGTGGTTTACGCGGCGGCTGGCGGCTCCGGTCTCGGGGTTTATCAGGCGGCTAAAGATGGCGGCAAGCTGGCTATCGGTGTCGACTCCAACCAGAACTACCTCTACCCGGGCACCATGTTGACCTCCATGGTCAAGGCGGTCGGTCTGGCCTCTTATCGCACCTGGGAAGAGAGTGCCAACGGTACCTGGCAAGGTGGCGTCAAGCGTCTGGGCCTGGCGGAAGGTGGTGTTGACTGGGCGTTGGACAAGTACAACGAGAAGCTGATCACCCCGGAGATGAAAGCCAAGATGGATACCATCAAGGCTGACATCATCGCAGGCAAGATCAAGGTGCATGACTACACCAGCACTGACTCTTGCAAATACTAATTAGACTGTTGCTACGACTCTCAACGCACGACCGGCCCGCACGGGCCGGTTTTTAGTCTTATTTCATGACACGCAGGGCTGCATCATGGACCAGACAGATCACTATGCCATCGAATTGAGAGGTATCGATAAGCGGTTTGGCAGTGTACATGCCAACAAGCTGATTGACCTCAAGGTTCGTAAAGGCAGTATCCACGGCATTGTCGGCGAAAATGGCGCCGGTAAATCCACCCTGATGAGCATCATTTATGGTTTCTACCATGCCGATAGTGGCGAGATGCTGATCGACGGGAAACCTTTCAAACCCCATGGCTCACAAGCTGCGATTGCCGCAGGCGTGGGCATGGTGCACCAGCACTTCATGCTGGTGAATAACTTTACCGCATTGGAAAACGTCATCCTCGGCGCTGAGAACGGCTGGCACCTTCAGCAGAGTGTGACGGCAGCAGAGAAGCTGCTCGGCGAGCTGGCGCGGGATTATGGCCTCGATGTGCCGCTGCACGAGAAGGTCGAAGATCTGCCGGTGGGCCTGCAACAGCGGGTCGAGATCCTCAAGGCGCTCTATCGCGGCGCCCGCATTCTGATCCTCGATGAACCGACCGGCGTGCTGACCCCGCAAGAGGCGGATCACCTGTTCAAGGTGCTGAAAATGCTGCGGGATCAGGGGGCGACCATCATCCTCATCACCCACAAGTTGCGGGAGATCCTGGCCGTGACCGATCAGGTCTCCATCATGCGCCGTGGCGAGATGGTGGCGCACGTTGCCACCAAGGATACCGACAAGGAGCAGCTGGCCGAACTGATGGTGGGCCGCAAGGTGCGCCTCAAGGTCGACAAGGGGCCAAACCAGCCGGGCGAGGCCAAGCTCAAAGTCGAGGGGCTCAGCTACTTCGACGCGAGCAAGGTGGAGCGGGTCAAATCGGTCAGTTTCGAGGTGCGCGCCGGTGAAGTGGTGGGCATTGCCGGGGTCTCCGGCAACGGTCAGTCCGAACTGCTCAGCCTGCTGGGCGGCATTCTCAAGCCGAGCAAGGGTGGTTTCACCATCAGCAGCCGCAGCGGTGTGCACAAGGTGAGCGCCGAGCATCCTGCCGATCCCGAGCGGGTGCGCAACTTCGGTCTCGGCCATGTGCCGGAAGATCGCCACAAGATGGGGCTGATCAATCGCTTCGAGGCGAAAGAGGCGTTTATCCTCGGTTATCACCGTCGTCCCCAGTACAACAAGGGGTGGCTGCAGAACAAGGAGGCGATCCAGCAGGATTGTCAGGCCAAGATGGAGAAGTGGGACGTACGCCCGCCTCAGCCCGATCACAAGACCGCCAACTTCTCCGGCGGCAACCAGCAGAAGCTGGTGATCGCCCGTGAAGTGGAGCAGGACCCGGATGTGCTGTTGATCGGCCAGCCGACCCGCGGGGTCGACATCGGCGCCATCGAGTATATCCACAAGCAGATCATCGCCATGCGCGACAAGGGCAAGGCCGTGCTGCTGGTTTCGGTGGAGCTGGACGAGATCATGAGCCTCTCTGACCGCATTCTGGTGATTGCCGACGGTCGCATCGTCGGCGAGCTGGATGGTGCCAAGGCGGATGAGCGCACGATCGGCCTGATGATGGCGAACATCGTTCCCGACGAGGTGGCTGCCAGCCAGCCGCAAGGAGCGAAGTCATGAGTTTCACATCCATTTTTAGCCCAAGCGGTTTGATGATGGTCAACACACCTGTGTCTGACGAGATTGCCAAGGAGGCCCACTGATGAGCCAAGAACGTATTCCTGCCTGGGTCTCCGTGGGCATCTTGTCTGCGGTCAATATCCTGCTGGCCTTCCTGGTGTCGGCCATTCTGTTCTACTACCTCGATATCAACCCGATCGATGCCGCCAAGATCATGTGGTCTGGTGCCTTCGAAACAGGCGAAGGGATTGGTTACACCCTCTACTACGCAACCGGCTTTATCTTTACCGGTCTGGCAGTGGCGGTGGCCTTCCACGCCGGTCTGTTCAACATCGGGGGTGAAGGGCAGGCCTATATCGGCGGACTGGGTGTCGGTCTGGTCTGTCTGCTGCTGGGTGATGTGCTGCCGTTTGCGTTGCTGCTGCCGCTCTCCATTATTGCTGGCGGTCTGTTCGGTGCAGCCTGGGCCTTTATCCCGGCCTGGCTGCAAGCCAAGCGTGGTAGCCACATCGTTATCACCACCATCATGTCCAACTTCATCGCCGCCTCGCTGATGGCCTATCTGCTGGTGGAGGTGCTCAAACCGTCCAGCCAGATGTCTGCCGAGAGCAAGGTGTTTCCCGAGGCAAGCTGGTTGCCGAAGATGAACGAGTTCTTCGGTGGTTTCGGGCTGGATATTCCCACCAGTCCGCTCAATATCAGCTTCTTCTGGGCGCTGATCTGTGCGGCGCTGGTGTGGGTCTTTATCTGGCACACCCGCTGGGGTTACGAGATCCGCTCGGTCGGGGCCAGCCAAAGCGCCTCCGCCTACGCCGGTATCTCCTATCCCAAGGTGGTGATCCTGGCCATGGTGATCTCCGGCATGTTGTCGGGCTTCTTCGCCCTCAACGCCCTGCAGGGGGAGTTGCACCAGATCAAGCTCAACTTTGTGGAAGGGTTTGGGGTAACGGGGATCGCGGTGGCGCTGATGGGGCGCAACCATCCGGTGGGGGTCATCCTTGCCAGCCTGCTGTTCGGTTTTCTCTATCAGGGGGGGGCCGAGCTCAGCTTCGAGTACGGGGTCGACCGCAACATAGTGGTGGTGTTGCAGGGTCTGGTGATCCTGTTCTGCGGTGCCCTTGAGCACATGATGCGTCCGCGCATCGAGCAGCTCTATCTGGCGTTTGCCAATCGCGCCACCGCACAAGCAAAAGGAGCCTGATCATGTATGAACTTCTGATCCAGATGCTGGATTCGACCATTCGTACCGCCCCGCCCCTTATTCTTGCTG
>NZ_JRGK01000011.1 GCF_000764645.1 Aeromonas finlandensis | reverse complement strand
CCCCTGGCTCACCCTGCGCCATCTGCTCGACGGCTGGCGCAAAGCCCCCAAACTGCCCCAGAGTCGCCCCCTGCCGCCATAACCGCCAATCCCTTGCATCCGGCAGGGGATGACCACTACCCTATGACTCCTTATTCTGCCGTTGACCCTGAGGTCAGCGGCTTTGCTGATCCGCTTGCTGCCGATGGAGTCCTGATGCACCACAACCCGCCCCTGCTACGCACTGCCACCCATACCGACATGCATGCCATCTGGCAGATCGATGCCAAGGTCTTTGGCGAAGATGTCTATCCCGCCTTCTTCTTCCGTCAGGCGATGGATCTCTGGCCTGAACTGCTGCTGGTGGCCGAATACGAAGGCCATCTGGTGGGTTATGTGCTGGGTGGCGTCGGTCAGGAGCGAACCAAAGGGTGGGTGCTCTCGCTGGCGGTACTGCCCGAGGCGCGCGGTTTTGGCCTCGCGGAGCGGATGATGCGCCAGATGGAGGCCAACCAGCAGGCGCTGCAGATCAGCGAATTGCAGCTCACGGTCGACCCGGCCAATCCGGCCCAGCGCCTCTACTACCGGCTCGGTTACACATTGCAGGAGGAGGTGGCCGACTATTTCGGCCCCGGCGAGGATCGGCTGGTGCTGGTCAAAAAGCTCACCGATACAGCTGCGATTCAAGGATAAAACCGGTTACAGAACGCATAATTGGTTACATTTTGCCGATTTCATGTGTGACGGGGTTGGAGTAAAGTCTGCTCATCAACCGGATTGTTCAAATTACGTGCAGCCCAGGAGGCCCACCATGTTGAAGCGTATGACCCTTATTGCCCTGCTGGCAGCGACCACCATCACCGGATGCGCCAACAGTGACGTTTACTCTGGCGATGTCTACACCAAAGACCGCGCCAAACAGGTACAGACCGTCAGCTACGGCACCATCCTCTCCACCCGCCCGGTGAAGATCCAGGCCGATGAGAACTCCCTGGTGGGCACCATTGGCGGCGCCGTGGTCGGCGGCCTGCTGGGTAGCACCATCGGTGGCGGTACCGGCCGCGACATCGCAGCCGCAGGCGGCGCCATCGCCGGTGCCGCAGCCGGTAACGCCATCGGCAACAAGATGAATCAGGTCGACGGCGTCGAGCTGGAGATCAAGAAAGAGAATGGCGAAGCCATCGTGGTCGTGCAGAAAGCGAGCCCCACTTTCAGACCGGGTGCCCGTGTCCGCATGACCCAGGGCAACGGCAGCATCAACGTGGCCGTCGTGAACTAAGAGTGCGAACTAAGAGTGCGAACTAAACGCGCCACCGCGCTCGAGCCATAAAAAAACCGCCGATTCCGGCGGTTTTTTGTTGTCTGACGTTCGGGATTACATGCTGTAAGCCTTCTCGCCGTGGGAGGTGACATCCAGCCCTTCCCGCTCGGCATCGCCGTTCACCCGCAGACCCACCAGCATATCGACCGCCTTGAAGGCAATCGCCGCCACGGTACCGGACCAGAGGATGGTAACACCCACCCCGATGGCCTGGATCTTCACCTGAGCCAGGATGGAGTAGCCCTCGGCCACCTGATTGGTGACATAGTCCCACACCCCGGTACCGCCCAAATCCGGGCTGGCAAAGACGCCGGTCAGCAGGGCGCCGAGAATACCGCACACCCCGTGCACGCCGAACACGTCCAGACTGTCGTCGGCACCCAGCAGACGTTTGAGACCGTGCACGCCCCACAGACCTGCCACGCCACTGATAAGGCCCATCACCAGACCACCGCCAACTCCGACGAAACCGGCTGCCGGGGTGATCACCACCAGACCGGACACCGCACCGGATGCCGCACCCAGCAGGGAGGGTCGCCCTTTCATCACCCACTCGGCCAAGGTCCATGACAAAGCGGCCGCAGCCGGAGCGACCCAGGTGTTGATAAAGGCGAGTGCGGCGATACCGTTGGCTTCCAGTGCGGAACCGGCGTTGAAGCCAAACCAGCCGAACCAGAGCAGGGAGGCGCCGATCATGGTCATGGTCAGGCTGTGGGGAGTCATGGGATCACGACCGTAGCCCAGACGCTTGCCCACCAGATAGGCACCCACCAGACCCGCCACCGCGGCGTTGATGTGCACTACGGTGCCGCCTGCAAAGTCGAGTGCACCATGCTGGAACAGATAACCGGCAGTCGCGGTTGCAGCGGCAGCCGCATCGGCGCTGGTATAAGCATCCGGACCCGCCCAGTACCACACCATATGGGCCAGCGGGATGTAGGCGAAGGTGAACCAGATCACCGAGAAGAGCAGCACGGCGGCAAACTTGATGCGCTCGGCAAAGGCGCCGACGATCAGACCGCAGGTAATGGCGGCAAAGGCACCCTGAAACACCACATAGATGAACTCGCTGATGCCAACGCCCTTGCTGAAGGTGGCTGCGATGGAGTCAGGGGTGACCCCCTTGAGCAGCACCTTGCTGAAGGATCCGTAGACGCTGTTGCCCTCGGTAAAGGCGAGCGAGTAACCGTAGATCACCCAGAGCACGCAGATGAGGCAGAACAGGGTAAAGACCTGCATCAGCACGCTCAGCATGTTCTTGGCCCGCACCAGACCACCGTAGAAGAGTGCCAGACCGGGGATCGACATCAGGATCACCAGCGCCGCAGAGAGCAGCATCCAGGTGTTGTCACCCTTGTTGATTGTCATGGTGGCAACCGGTGCCACCGCAGCCTGCACCTGAGCGACCTCTTCGGCCCAACTTGGGGTAACCAGCAAGGCAGGCAACATCGTCAGACCCGCCATCATCCATTTTTTGACCATAGAGCACTCTCCTTCCCTGTCGTACCGGTACGAGACCGGCTCCGTTTCCCTGATTGAATCTGTGGCAAGCCGCAAGGTGTTGCTGCAACCCGCCAGAATCACACCCGTGCCCGGCACGGGGATATCTCTGTACGTCAGCGTCACTACTTCGACTGCTGATGACCACCAGAGACCGTCTGACAGAAGAACAGCATAAAGTGGGCCACAAATATAAACCCATTATAATCAATGTATTAACTTGGACATGATGCCAATTTGCACCAAAATGGCGCAGCGATTGCGCTAACCTGAACTCGCCCGCTCTGTGACAGGGCAACCAGTCACTGGCGCACCAGAAGTGCGCAACCCCGGAGCCAGTCCACAGGCTGATGCCATCAATATCACATTTTGCGGGTCAGCTCGTTTACACTGTCAGACCAGTCGTTTCCTGTTATCTGACTACGGCGCACCATTACGCAGATCCTTGTTCGCAAGGTGATGGCAGGCCCAATCCGAGGAACACCATGCAGCTTGACCGTCTCGATATCAGCCTCTCCCACTACCACCATCTCGATGGGGAGCATCGAGCCCACATCGTGCTGCTGGGGGTATTGATGCTGGCCATCATGCTCCTGCATCTCTGGCTGCTGCCCCACTTCTCCTTTGAACGCTTTCACGCCATCAGCTTCAGTTTTGAAGTGATCAACTGGCTCACCATGCTGTTCCTGTTCTGGGTGGTGCAGTGCGCCCATCTCCCCACCACCACCTACCGCCTGCTCTCCTGCGGTTTGATACTGTGGCTGCTGGGGGCCAGTCTGGATGTCATGGACGAGATCGTGCAGCAACCGCTGTGGATCGCCATCTATGCCGAGGATCTGCTGCGCTCCTGCGGCATCCTGCTCAGCAGCATCGGCATCCTGAGCACCATGCACCACCTCTTCCACATCAATACCCAGCTCAGAGAGCAGGCGCTGTTTGACGATCTGACCCGGCTGCCAAACCGGCGTTACTTTCATCAGCAGCTGTTTCTGGAGCAGGGGATGTGCCACGCCCTCATCCTGCTGGATCTCGATCACTTCAAGGTGATCAATGACAACTACGGCCACGATATCGGGGATGGGGTGTTGCAGCAGTTTGGCGAGCTGCTGCAACAGCACTGCCCGCCCGAGGCGCTGGCGGCCCGCGTCGGCGGTGAAGAGTTTGCCCTGCTGCTGCCCGTCGGCAACGAAGTAAAATTGCAGCAACTGGCCTGCACCCTGCTGGCGGCAACGCGCACCATCGCCCCCGACCCGGCCCATCCCCTGACAGTCAGCCTGGGGCTCGGCATCCGTGAACAGCAAGAGTCGGCGGTCTCGCTATTCAAACGGGTGGATCAGGCACTTTATGGTGCCAAGGAGGCGGGCAGAAACTGCGCCGTGTGGGCCACTCCGACCACCAATGGAGGCTGAGTATCTGCCGGTTGATTACCGGTCTCGGTGCAACATAGCGGATGAAACTCTCCCCTCCTAAAAGCGGAAGGTAAGACCGATATTGGCCTGCCACTGGGTCACCAGCTCCCCGCGCACCTTGAACACGCACTGCTCCGGGTTGCAGAGAAACTGGTTGTTATCGTTGACCAGCGAGCCATAGCCGCGCACCTCGGCCCGCAGCGCCAGATGCTCGGCGAGGCGCGGTTGTACCCCGAGCGCCAGCGACATGGAAGGGGTCACCTCGCTGTCGTAGGCGGCAAAGCGGGTCACCCCGATCCCGGCGCCGATATAGGGTGCCATCAGGTTGTCAGCGAGGGTCAGCGCACCGGCAAAGTGCAGGGTATCCACCGTCAGGCGATCCGGCTGGTCGGGAGAGAGGGTGGTGGACTGATGGCTGTAGAGCAGCTCAATCATGCCCGGATCATCCACCTCCTTGCTGATAAAGAGGCCCCAGTTGCCGGAGCCCTGCCCCTGCAGTGAATCAAGCGAAGCGGAGCGCGACACCGGCGCCGCCACCTCGTCACTCCTCTCGAAATCGATGGCTGAGCTGTAGCCGAAAAACGGCGTCACCTGCCAACCGGATGTGGTCGCAGCCTCGCCACTCCAGGCCTGCCCGAGTGGCAGCAACAGCCCCATCATCCCTATCCCGACTCTCTTCATCATCGTCCCCTGCTCCCTGTGTGATTGTGCAGAAAGCATACCAGAGGCATCCTGCGCCCATCCTAAACGGCGGCTGTACCGGATCACTTTCATCGCGGGATTTATCCCTCGCCAAAGGCCCTGCCGATCCACCCCACTGGCGCAGCTATGCGCCCCTGCCACCATTCATCGACGGTTAACCTCTGCCACGTATGCTGGCGCCAAATCGGGTCATCGGGGCCCTTTATCACCACTCAACAGGAGATCAGGGAATGGTTGCCGCGCAACTCAACGACCCCAAAACCACCCTCGCGGATACCCTGCGGGCCACCGCGCACGCCATCGACGAGAGCCACATCAGCCTGCGCCAGATGCTCGCGCTGGTGGGGGAACAGGGGATGCTGCTGTTTTGCGTGCTGCTCACCGTCCCTTTCCTGCTGCCGGTCTCCATCCCCGGCGTCAGTACCCCGTTTGGCCTGCTGATCCTCTTTATCGGCATCGGCATCACCCTCAACCGGGTGCCCTGGCTGCCCGCCATGCTGATGGAGCGCCGCTTCGCCGCCGACCAGCTCAAGCCGACCCTGCACAAGGGGGCGGATCTGCTGGCCCGCATCGATCGCGTTATCCGCCCGCGTCTGCTGTTGCTAACCGGCAGCAGCACGGTCAACCGCTGCAACGGCCTGCTGATCATGCTGGCCGCCCTGCTGCTGATGCTGCCCCTTGGCGCCATCCCGTTCACCAATGCCATGCCCGCCTGGGCCATCCTGCTGCTCTGCACCGGCATGTTGCAGCGAGACGGCCTGTTCGTCGCCAGCGGCTATCTGCTGGTGAGCGCAACCCTGATCTGGTTCAGCGCGCTGGCCATCGGCTTGCTGATGGCGGGCCAGAGCGCCACCGGCCTGCTCGGCTAACCCCGACGCCAAGAAAAAGGGCGACCAGATGGTCGCCCTTTTTGATTTGTGCGGGATACCGCCCGGTCAAAGCAGATCGTAGATAAGGGCCGAGATGGCAAGCAGCCCCATCACCAACACAAAAAGGGTACTCGGCCCGCGATAGCGCTTGAGTGCGGGCAAGCGATAGATGGAGCAGGCTGGCAGCAGAAACAGGATCACCGCGATCAGCGGGCCACTGACGCGCTCGATGATGTCGAGCACATTGGGGTTCAGATAAGTGATGACGGCGGTCACCATAAACAGGATCACCGAGGACACCCGGGCGATGGTCGACTCCTTGAGGGAGAGCCCCAGCCCCTGACAGGCACCGCTCACCATGCTCACCGTCCCCTCGCTCACCCCCATGGAGGTGCCGAGGAAGGATTTGGACATGGCCAGAATGGCGATGAGCGGCCCCACATAGGCGATCAACGGGTTGGAGAACTTGTTCGCCAGCGCCGACAGCACAGAGATATTGTCGGTGCGGGCCAGCGCCATCTCGGCCTGACTCAGGCTCATCACGCAGCTCACCACGAAAAAGAGCACGCTGCCGCAAATCAGCAGGCTGCTGCACTTGATGATCCGCTTGGCGCGCAGGTCGGCACTCTCCTGACCGCGCTTCTTCTGTGCCGCGCTGAAGGAGGAAATAATGGGGGCATGGCTGAACGAGAACACCATCACCGGCACGATCAGCCAGAGGGATTTCCAGAACGCAGGATCACGCCAATCCACCGCCTGACTCTCGCTGAAATAGGAGAGGCTCCACTGGGGCAGCAGATAGACAGAGAGACCGATCAGGAAGGCGACCATCGGCAGTGCCAGCACGCTGATGGCCGACACCACGATCTGCTTGCCTGCCAGCAGGATCAGATGCAGACCCAGCATCACCCCCAGCACCAGCAAGCCGCGCGGGAGCTCGGCGTTGCCCAGCTGGTGCACCACAAAGCTCTGGATCGCATTGGTGATGGAGATGCTGTAGACCAGAATGATGGGGTAGAAGGCCATCAGATAGACCAGCATCAGCAGCTTGCCCGCCTTGGCACCGAAGTGCTCCTCCACCACATGGGTGATGTCCCCTTCCCGATGGGAACTGGAGAGCACAAAACGGCTCAATGCCCGGTGGGAATAATAAGAGAGCGGAAAAGCCAGCAATAAAATAAACAGCAAAATAACCGGGGAATTACTGCCAACAGTAATAGGGAGAAATAACGTACCGGCACCGACAGCAGTGGCATATAAGCCCATGGTCCATACCGAATCGCTTTTCTCCCATTTCAATTTTGAAACAGGGTTACTCTTTTCAGCAATAGAAACACTCATTGCAATATATACCTTATTAGTCTGTCATCATTATTTTTATTGGCCTGAATAACAGGCTGGAGATATGTCGTTGCATATCGCCCTGCACCTGGAAAAAACAACGCCGCCAGCGGCCAACAGGGCCACCAGAGGGAAACGGAGCTGCCACGCTACCATCGTTGAAATCGCTATCCCGGTCAAGGTTAATAATTCATGACTGTTTGAATCGGATTGTTTCAAAAGACAACGAGATGTATCACATTCGTCATCCAAAACCCAATTCAAGCCTGTTTGATAACATACCGATAAAACCTCATCCTGTTGCCCAACAACACAAATAAGACCAGCGATCAGGCCGATAATATTAACACCATAGCCAGAGGAATATGAGTTAAATAATCCGGCCAACTTTCTCACCAGTTGATAGCCATATCATTAAATTGTTAATGGCAACAGATCAGCTCATTTCTGACCAGCCAAAGGCTCGAGATACTCAGCGCGCCGGGCAGTGCGCCACCCGGTTGCGACCTGCCCGCTTGGCCCGATAGAGCCACTCGTCGGCCCGAGCCAGCGCCTGATTGATCTCCTCTTCCGGCGGCACCAGAGTCGTGCCCAGACTGACCGTCATGGCGACCGGATCGGCAGGCAGCGCTTCGACGGCGGCGCGGATCTGCTCCGCCATCTGCAGTAAACCGGCTTCATCAGTCCGTGGCAGCAGGATCAGAAACTCCTCGCCACCGCTGCGCACAAAGAGGTCGTCCGCCCGCAACAGGGCATCGATGCAACGACTGAAGCGCTGCAAGGCCCGATCTCCCTGCTGATGACCGTAACGATCGTTGATCTGTTTGAAGTGATCGATGTCGAGCATGATAAGGCCGCAGGGCGCCTCCCCTGCCCGCAACTGCTGGCAGTGATCGAAGAAAAAACGGCGGTTGTAGAGGCCGGTCAGCTGGTCGGTTTCGCTCTGGCGCTGGAGCCGCTGCTGTAACTCGAACTGGCGGGTAATATTGCGGGTCACCCAGGCCACCGCCCGCTTGCCGTCATAGAGGGAGGGAAGCGGCGCAATCTTGCCCTCGAAACGCTGCACCCCTTGCGGCCCGACGGCGGCATTGATCCCCCCCACCTCGACTGCGGCCAGCTCATACTCCACCACCCGCACCTGACCACTCGCCAGCGACTCGGCCACCTGCGCCTTGACCCACGCAGCCATCTCGGGCGGCAGCACATCGGCCAGCTGCTTGCCCGCCAGCGGATTGCCATCGTGGTAGGATTGATGCTCCATGCCGCCGATATATTCCACGTAATAGCCATCTTCACTGAGGATAAAGATGGGATCTGGCAGTTGGGCAATCACTTCATAAAGCTGGGTTACCGAAAGCGCCATGGGGACTCCTGTACTTCAGCATCAAACAGGGGAAAAGATATTCTGCCTCAAGGGGACTCAACTGCCCTCATCGACGCAGATGGTTATTTTACCGCCATAGCCAACAATCCTTTACATCTAGCAGCCCGCCAGCGTCTCGGCCAGCAGGGGTTGCCAGCGCGCCCCGCCCCCGACCCGGTGCCTGCTCACAGTAGCCACAGCGCCCTCATCCGGTCGCGGATATCTCATTGTTTCAACTCACAAGTTCATTTACGCTGGCCCTCCTGAGCCTACATTTTCGCCTCATCGGCCATCAGGGATGCCAGCCCCCGCAACCGCAGGGGCTGTACCAAGGAAAAGGAATCGCCAGATGAAAAACGCCATCGTCACCGCCCGTTTCGACGCCATCAGCACCGAAGGGGAGCAGCTCATCCTCAAGATCGCCATCAAGGCCCCTGAGCCGGACCCCAAGTCCGCCAGCGGTGATTGGCGCTGCAAGGTGAAGCTGGCGGGGCTGAGCGACAAGACCTTCATCTACGGCGTCGACAGCCTGCAGGCCCTGAGCCTCGCCATCAAATTTGTCGAGACCGAACTGCGCGCTTTCTCCGATGCGGGCTGGCAATTCTATCTGCCCGGCAGCCCCGATCACCCCATCGACATGAGCGCCTGCTACTTCCCGGCGCTCTAGCCCGGCCAATCCAAGGAGACCAGATGCACGGACCCGATCCCGCCAATCCCCACCCCATGAACGGCTTTCCCCAGGTGTGCTTTATCAAGAACACCATCAAGGGGCCCAATATCGAGGTGGGTGACTACACCTATTACGACGACCCGGAGGATTCGGCGGGCTTCGAGCGCAACGTCCTCTACCACTTCCCCTTCATCGGCGACAAGCTCATCATCGGCAAGTTCTGCGCCATCGCCCGCGGGGTGAAGTTCATCATGAACGGCGCCAACCACCAGACCTCCGGCTTCTCCACCTACCCCTTCTTTATCTTCGGCAACGGCTGGGAACATGCCGCACCCGCCCCGGGCAGCCTCCCCTACAAGGGCGATACCGTCATCGGCAACGATGTCTGGATTGGCTATGACGCCCTGATCATGCCCGGCGTCAAGGTCGGCAACGGCGCCATTATCGCCGCCCGCTCGGTGGTCACCGGCGACGTGCCCGCCTATGCCGTGGTCGGTGGCAACCCCGCCAAGTTGCTCCGCTACCGCTTCGACGACGACACCATTGCCCGTCTCAACGCCATCGCCTGGTGGGACTGGCCGGTGGAGCAGATCAGCCGCCATCTGCCGCTTATCAGCGGCGGCGAGATAGCCGCGCTGGAAGCGGCAATCCGTTAGAAACAACCACCATCAAGCAGGAAGCACTATGCAATTAACCACACCACAGCCACCCCAAGACAATGAGTTCGAGGCCCTACGCAATGGCCTGAACGGTTTCAACGAGGCCATCACCGGCCAACTGCTACGCGAACGGATCGCCAGCTTTATCAAGGATGAAGACGGGGCTGTGCGGGGCGGAATTCTGGGTGAGATAAAATGGGGCTGGCTCCATATCGAAGGACTCTGGGTCGACGAAAGCATCCGCCGCGATGGCTGGGGCGGCCACCTACTCGGCGCCATGGAGCTGTACGCCCAAAGCAAGGGCATCACCAACTACCATCTGGAAACCACCAGCTTTCAGGCCCTCCCCTTCTACCAGAAACAGGGTTACGAGGTCTTTGGCCAGCTGCCCGATATGCCGCCGGGGCATATCAGTTACTTTCTGAAAAAGCAGTCATAAGCCGATGAACAGCCGCAACAGCCCTGCAATAGACAAGGCGCCGGGTAGCTGGAGTCTCTCCTTCTACAGACGCCTTGCCTTGCTCTTTGCGCTGCTTGCAACCAGCTCCAGCGCCTTTGCCCTGTCACTACACGATCTGGATCCGGCATTTGAGCGATGTGAAGCGATCAAGTCACAACACAGCGCCATACTGCCCGCAAAAAGCGACCCCTTCTGGTCACTGGAGAAGGAACAACAGACGACCGTGCTGATCTATCTGCATGAGAAAAGCATGGAGCGCTGCACCGCAGCAGAAGTGGATGCGCTGGCGATCAAGGCGTTTCATCAGGCGGTTGAGGGTGATAGCACTTTTCTGAACACTTTGATCAAGGCGAGAGCAACAACGCTCACTCCCGCCCAACAAGCTCAGTTGCAGCAAGTCGGCCAAGCAGAGTTGGATAGATTGGCCGGGATGAAGGAATTTGCTCTGCCCTTTTCACTAACCAAGTACCTCAATCAGCTCAGCTTATGAAGGAGTTGGCTTCAGATATCATGAAACAGCATCATCTGACCTACTGCCTTGCTTGGAAGACCAATTTTCCCACTGCCGCTCAACCAATTTCTTAATTTTTTCATCCTGAGGTACAGGATGAATGTCAAAATCATTCAGTGTTGCTTTGTATAACGCCTCCCCGCCACCTACAGGGGCACATAGTGCTGATAAAAATACATCCTCTGCCTGTTTAACCTCACCAAGTAAAGCTAATGTATAAGCCCTATTGCCCAAAATAAAACCATTCAACTGCTCAGCATTTAGATAGGTTAAAGCTTTATTAAGATCACCAAGAGCTTTATTAAACTGAATGCTAGCTTCAATTAAATTACCCATGGTTAAAATGAGCTTACCTTTACATAAATTCTCAAAACCTATACCGTTGTATGCATAAGCGATCTGTTCTTTCAGCTCTGGCTCGGTCGCGTCTCCAAAACGGCGAATGACCTCTACAAGATCAGCGCTATTTTTTAGCAAGTTTCCTTTGCCAACTAAAGCTTTTGCAATAATTATTTTAAAGTCGAGCTGTTCCATACAATCAAATTTCCGGACTACCTCTTCATAGGTTGCGACCGCATCATCGACCTGATTGTTCCTCGCCAGTAAAACCCCTTTATTTACAAAAGATTTAGCCACAACAACTTGCAGTGAAAGATCAAGCTCACTACTAAAGCGACAAATTATTTCTTCATACGCGTCCACGGCCATATCTATTTTTTCTTGTTGTACGAGTAAAGCACCTTTGTAAGCCAGTGCATTTGCAACTTGTACTTTTAGTACTACATCAGTTTCATCACCAAAAAGGTTAATCACTTCCTCATAAACTTTTGTAGCGGCAACAAAATTATTTCCACGACCGAGATACACCCCCTTATTCAGTAAGGCTTTAGCAATATATTCTTTCAATGCGAATGTAGACGCATTACCAAATCGTCTAACTAATTCATCAATTGTGCTAATAGCCACTTCAATCTGGTTTAAATGACCTTGTGCCACACTTCTGTTATAAAGTGCACTTGCAACTTCAACATCATTTGCCTCAATAGATTTCGAAGCGCTCAACCAATAAAGTGCAGCTTCCTCAAACTCTTTATTTGTATAGGATGTGTAAGCAAGCAAGTTCCAGTCATCATATCTATAACGGCTAACGGGGATATCTTTGAGCAAGTCCGCTCGTTGTTTTACCACAGGGGATAAATCAAATGCTTCATCCTGCTGAACTGAAGTGCCAACATCTCCATTTCGCTGTATTTCTGCCTTTGCATCTTCGGCAAACCTCTCAAATTCATCGATATGAGATGTTATTTTACTCCTAGCAGATGTGACCTCTCGTTGTAATTCATTTATCTGAACTTGGAGATCAAGTGCCTGGTTTTCAAACCATTGCTTTGCAACACTCTCAGCCTCTCGCTTTGTTTTATCAGCAAAGGAAAAGTATCCAACAAAACCAACTACAGCTAAAACAATAGTAATCCCAAGCCCAAAACGGTCTAAGCTCTGACCTGCATATATTAGAGAGTCATCAATTCGCTTTCCTGCCGCTGCAATCTCCTGTCGACTAGACTCAACAACCTGTTTTTGACTGTTCAAATCAGCTTGGAAATTTTCTACACGGCTGTCCATATCAGACAACTTATCGTATAACCTTCCAAGATCCAGTCTTTGTTGTTCTTTGACCGTCTCAATCTGCATCTGCTGGTTTGTAAACATTGCGCCAATTAACTGATTAGTTGTAGTGTCAGTTTCAGCCAAATGCTTTGTTGATGCATTAGATACCGGAATAAAAAAACATATCAGACAGATAAAAAACAATATTTTCAGGTAATGAATACGTAAAAACAATGGAGGCATGGTCATATTTGTATAGGTCAGATAAATTACTGAGCATGCAATTTACTGTTTCTCTGACATAAAAACCATCTGGTAAATGGAAAAGTTTCGGCAGGCCCGCAGTTTTATCTAAAAAATGCGATCCCCACACCAGTATCGATAGATTGCCATTTGGCCTAGTAATCTCAGACATACCGGATGCTATGAGCGGCACGCAGGTATCCCCCCTTGTCACATTAGGGCTTATCGGCGCACTTATCTGCCGAGCTTTGCTCTGAATAGCCGCCACCGGCCACCCCTTTCCCCCAAATCGGCCATTGCTAATGGTCGCAATGACCCATGCGATAAGCTGAGCTGCAGCCACGATTTTTGCACTGGCGAAACGATATCAAGAATCATCGTTGCGCCAGAGAAACAATCCTGTTGGTGCAAACAAAGCAAAGCGGCAAGCAGTGGCGGGGATCTGCCCCTCCGATCTGCTTGCCGCTGTCTGTTACCACAGGTGTAAACGTCGTTAACGACCCAAAAAGGGTTCCCAATCTTTAAACACCGGCTGCAACCCGGCCTGCCGCACGGCGGCGGCCACTTCCCCCACCGGGCGGTCGTCGTGGATGGCGAACTGCTCCAGCTCCTCTTTATCCCCCTCGGCATAGCCTCCCGGCTGGGTGCGCGACTCGGCCGACATCTGGGTGATGCCAAGGCGCACCGCACCGTTGCGGAAGGTGGCGGACTCGCGGGTGGAGAGCGACAAGTCCAACGTGGGCGAGAAGAGGCGCCAGGCGCAGATCAGCTGGGCCAGCTGGCGATCCGACATGACCACGGCAGGCTCCAGCCCACCGGTGCAGGGGCGCAGGCGCGGGAAGGAGAGCGAATAGCGACTCTGCCAGTGGTGGCGCTCAAGCCAGCTCAGATGCTCGGCGACAAAGTAGCTGTCGGCGCGCCAATCCGAGGAGAGACCGATCAGCGCCCCCAAGCCGATTTTGTCGATACCGGCGCGGCCGAGCCGATCCGGTGTCGCGAGGCGCCATGCGATGTCCTGCTTGTTGCCGCGCAGATGGTGGCGGGCGTAGGTGGGAGCGTGGTAGGTCTCCTGATAGACCATGACGGCGTCGAGGCCGAGGGTTTTCAGCTCGGCATATTCGGCCTGCGAGAGGGGCTGCACCTCCATCCCTACCGTGCTGAAGTGGCGACGGATGATGGGCATCACCTCGCGAAAATAGGCGAGCCCCACCTTGTGCTCGTGCTCGCCGGTCACCAGCAGCACGCTGTCAAAGCCGCGCGCCTTGATGGCCAGACACTCGCGCTCAATCTCCTCTGTATTCAAGGTCTTGCGCTTGAGGCGGTTGCTCATGGAGAAGCCGCAGTAGGTGCAGTCGTTGGCGCAGAGGTTCGACAGATAGAGCGGCACATAGAAGCCGATGGTGTTGCCAAAGCGCTGGCGGGTCAGCCGCTCGGCCTCGGCCGCCATCTGCGGCAGATAGACTTCGGCGGCAGGGGAAATCAGCGCCATAAAATCGGCCAGGGTACGGCGGGGTGAACCCAGCGCCCGCTCAACATCGGCGGCGGTCTTGGCTCGGATCTGCATGCCGATATCGTCCCACTCCAGCTCCTGCCAACGATTGGCAAAATCCAACCCCCTCCCGGCCTCCCCCTTGGGAGGGGGAGGAGCGCAGGGCTCGTCCCCTTCAAGCACCGAATCTGCCTCTGCCCTCACCCCCAACTCCTCTCCCTTATTTTGTGAAGAGTCGAGAGGGGAGGAAGAATCTCCCCCAGTGATAGCAATTCCCTGACTCATAACGCCCCCAGAAAATCGGTGAGCGGGCTGGAGGCTTGCGCCTGCAGGGCGCGGGCGCCGAGGCCCGCCTCATAGGCGCTGCGCCCGGCGGTACAGGCCAGCGCAAAGGCGCGGCCCATGGCGACCGGGTCGCCGCTCACCGCGATGGCGGTGTTGACCAGCACGGCATCGGCCCCCAGCTCAAAGGCGGCGGCGGCGTGGCTCGGCGCACCGATGCCCGCATCCACCACCACCGGCACATTGGCCTGCTCGATGATGATGGCGAGAAACTCCCGGGTCACCAGCCCCTGATTCGAACCAATCGGCGCGCCAAGCGGCATCACGGCGGCGCAGCCCACCTCTTCCAACCGCTTGCAGAGCACAGGGTCAGCACCGCAGTAGGGCAGCACCACAAAACCCTCTTTCACCAGCTGCTCGGCGGCTTTCAGCGTCTCGATGGGGTCGGGCAGTAGATAGCGCGGATCGGGGTGGATCTCCAGCTTGAGCCAATTTGTTCCCAGCGCCTCGCGGGCGAGATGGGCGGCAAATACCGCCTCGGCGGCGGTCTTGGCGCCGGAGGTGTTGGGCAGCAGCTTGACCCCGAGTTTCAGCAAGGGGCTGAGGATATCGTCGTGGGCCTTGCCCGGTTCGAGCCGCTTGATGGCCATGGTGACCAGTTGGGAGCCGCTTGCCTCGATGGCGGCGGCCATCAGGTCAGGGCGGGCAAACTTGCCGGTGCCGGTAAAGAGGCGCGATGAGAAGGTGTGATCAGCAATCTTGAGCATGTCAGCCTCCCGCCACGGTGGTAAGAAGAGATGAGGCCCCGCCGCAAGGCAGAGCACGCGAAGATGGGACTGCGAGCATCATGGGTCAGCCTCCGGCAATGGCGGTGAAGAGGTGAAGTTCGTCTCCGTCATTGAGACGAGTCTCGGCCCAGCGGCCTCGGGGCAGCACGGCGCCGTTAAGGGCTATAGCCACTCCCTGTGGATTAACTTCTTGCGCCGCCAGCAGCTCGGCCACGCTCTGCCCTGCCGCCAGCGGTTGGGCTTTATCGTTGAGTCGAATGGTGAGGGTCATGGGGTGATCTCCTTATCGTGTGTCGGGCATCGGCGCTGCCCGCAAACCGGGCAATCGGGGTCGGGAGCCAGGGTGAGGGTCTGCCACTGATGGGTCAAAGCATCGAAGCGGCGCAATGTGCCGGCGACCGGGCTCGGCATCCCGAGCAGCAGTTTCAGTGCCTCCAGCGCCTGCAAAGAGCCCATTACCCCTACCAGCGGGCCGGTGACGCCGCTGGTCTCGCAGCTCTCTTTGATCTTGGTATCCAGCGGATAGAGGCAGGCGTAGCAGGCGTGATCCGTACCTGTGCGCGCCATCAGCTGCCCCTGCCAGCCCACTGCGGCGGCGGAGATCCAGGGCTTGCCCTGAGCCACGCAGGCGGCGTTGATGGCCTGGCGGGTGACGAGGTTGTCGCAGCAGTCGATCACCAGATCTACCTCGGCCACAAACTCCGGCAGGCTGGCGGCATCGAGCCGCTGGTTGATGGCGATCAGCTCCACCAGCGGGTTGTGGGCGGCCAACCGCTCACGGGCCAGCTCCGCCTTGGAGTGGTTGACCGCCTCGGAGTCGAACAGGATCTGGCGCGGCAAGTTGCTGGAATCGACCGTATCGCCATCGGCCAGCCACAAGGTGCCCACACCGGCGCCAGCCAGATAGAGAGCGAGCGGCGAGCCGAGCCCGCCGAGGCCGACGATCAGCACCGATTTATCCTTGAGCCGTGCCTGACCCGCCTCCCCCACTTCCGCCAGCATCAGCTGGCGGCCGTATCGCAGATACTCTTTGTCACTAAGAGACGCCTCATCAGAGAGCATGCTCCACCTCCCGCATAACAGTGGTCGAGCGCGGCTCATCCCCCGCTCCCACGGCCTCGAGCAGCCGCTCGGTCGCCCCCTGCCAATCTCGGCTTCCGGTAATGGCCGAGACCAGCGCGATACTGCCCACCCCGCTCCCCTTGACCGCCGCCACCCGCTCCTCGCTGATGCCGCCGATGGCCACCGTCGGCCAGTCGCACATCAGGGCGCGGTAGCGATGCAGCCGCACCAGCCCCTGCGGGCGGGAGGGCATCGCCTTGGTGTTGGTCGGGAAGATATGGCCGAGCGCGATATAGGAGGGCGCCAGTTCGCGCGCCCGCATCAGCTCGAAGTAGCCGTGGGTGGAGATGCCAAGGCGCAGCCCGGCCGCCTGAATGGCAGCGAGATCGGCGGTCTCCATATCCTCCTGCCCCAAATGCACGCCCCAGGCGCCCGCCTCGATGGCCTGCTGCCAGTAGTCGTTGATAAAGAGCCGCGCCCCATGACGGCGACCGAGCTCTACCGCATCACGAATGGCCGGCGCCACCTGAGCGGCGGGCAGATTCTTGATCCGCAGCTGAATGGTCTTGACCCCCTGCCCCAGCAGGCGGCGCAGCCACTTGACCGAATCGACCACCGGATAGAGACCGAGGTTGTGTTCGGTCGGCGCAAAGGGGCCATCCGGCAGGCGGGTGCTGCTTGTCTCATAAAGTCCGAAACGACAGTCGAGGGTTGAGCCCGCCAACACGGCGCGGGGGAAGTGGGCAAGATTGTTCGGCCAGCCAAGATGGGCGATGGGGCCAGGGCCTGCGCCCACTCCCTGCGCCGCCGCCAGCCCCTGTTGCAGGTAGGCACGAGCCAGGGTGATGGCGTCCTCCACCGGATAATCCTGCGCCACTACGGCGGCGATGGCGCTGGCGTAACAGCAGCCGGTGCCGTGGCCGTGACGGGTATCGAGGCGCGGCGCCGCCAGCCAGAATTCGCGGGTCTCATCCTGGTAGTAATCGAGGCAGAGATCGCCACTCCACTCCAGATGGCCCCCCTTGACCAGCACGGCGCGGGCGCCGAGTTCGCGCAGGCGGCGGGCGGCAAGGCGCACCAGTTCGGGGCTGCTGACCGGCAAGCCGGTCAGGGCTTCCAGCTCGGGGCCGTTGGGGGTGATCAAGGAGAGGCGCGGTAACAGCTGCTCGCGCACCGCCTCCAGCATATTGGGCTCCGCCATCGGGGTGCCGGTGCTGGCGATGGCCACCGGGTCGTAGACCACGAAGGGAGCCTCGATGGCAGCCAGTCGGCGGGCCAGCACCTCAACGTGAAGCCGGGTCGGCAGCAGGCCGATCTTGATGGCGGCAGGCGGCAGATCGACGCCAAGGGCGTCGATCTGGGCGGTGAAGGTCTGCATCAGCACGGGGTCAACCATCTTCACCGCCACCGAGTTCTGGGCGGTGATGGCGGAGATGACCGAGCAGCCGTGGACGCCGAGGTCGTGCAGGGTGTGCAGATCGGCCTGAATACCGGCGCCGCCCCCGGAGTCTGAACCGGCGATGGTCCAGACAACTGGGCGGGAGTCCGTCACAGGCAGCAGATCGGCGGGGCTGACAGCCCCGCTTGCGCTGCTCACGCCTCCTCCCCTGCGGCCTGTTTCAGCGCCGCCGCCTGATGGTAGATCTCGCCGCCAGTCTCCTTGAAAGTTTCCGCCATGCGGGCCATGCCGCTCGCCACCTGAGCCACCACCTGCTCCTGCTGGCCATCCATGCCGACCAGCTTGATCTCAACGGCCTCCAGCTTTGCTGCGTAGTCGCGCACGTCCTGAGTGATCTTCATGGAGCAGAACTTGGGCCCGCACATGGAGCAGAAGTGAGCCACCTTGCCGGACTCCTGCGGCAGGGTTTCGTCGTGGTAGGCACGGGCGGTGTCGGGGTCGAGGGCCAGATTGAACTGATCCTCCCAGCGGAACTCGAAGCGCGCCTTGGACATGGCGTTGTCGCGGATCTGGGCGCCCGGGTGACCCTTGGCCAGATCGGCGGCGTGGGCGGCAATCTTGTAGGTAATCAGCCCCTGCTTCACATCCTCCTTGTTGGGCAGCCCCAGATGCTCCTTGGGGGTGACGTAGCAGAGCATGGCGCAGCCGTACCAGCCGATGAGCGCGGCACCGATGCCGGAGGTGAAGTGATCGTAACCCGGCGCGATGTCGGTGGTGAGCGGGCCCAGCGTATAGAAAGGCGCCTCGTGGCAATGCTCCAACTGCTCGGTCATGTTGCGCTCGATCATGTGCATCGGCACGTGACCCGGCCCTTCGATCATCACCTGCACGTCGTACTCCCACGCGATCTTGGTCAGCTCACCCAGGGTGCGCAGCTCGGCGAACTGGGCCTCGTCGTTGGCGTCATAGACGGAGCCCGGACGCAGACCGTCGCCCAGCGACAACGCCACGTCATAGGCGGCGCAGATCTCGCAGATCTCGCGGATGTGCTGGTAGAGGAAGTTCTCCTTGTGATGGGAGAGGCACCACTTGGCCATGATGCTGCCACCGCGCGAGACGATGCCGGTGAGGCGCTTGGCAGTCATCGGCACGAAGCGCAGCAAGACGCCGGCGTGGATGGTGAAGTAGTCCACCCCCTGCTCGGCCTGCTCCAGCAGGGTATCGCGGAACAGCTCCCAGGTGAGGTCTTCGGCGATGCCGTTGGTCTTCTCCAGCGCCTGATAGATGGGCACGGTACCGATGGGCACCGGGCTATTGCGCAGGATCCACTCGCGGGTCTCGTGGATGTAGCGGCCGGTGGAGAGATCCATCACGGTGTCCGCGCCCCAGCGGGTAGACCAGACCAGCTTCTCCACCTCCTCTTCGATGCTGGAGGTGACCGCCGAGTTGCCGATGTTGGCGTTGATCTTCACCAGAAAATTGCGGCCGATGATCATCGGCTCCGCTTCCGGGTGGTTGATGTTGCTGGGGATGATGGCGCGACCGGCAGCCACCTCATCGCGCACAAATTCGGGGGTGATGTTCTGGGGCAAACGGGCACCGAAATCGCGGCCCGGATGCTGGGTACGCAACAGTTCGGAGCGCACCCGCTCGCGGCCCATGTTCTCGCGAATGGCGATAAATTCCATCTCGGGAGTGACGATGCCGGCACGGGCATAGTGCAGCTGGGTAACCCGGCGACCCGGCTTGGCGCGGCGCGGCTTTGGCAAGTGCTCGAAGCGCAGGTGATCCAGCCCCTCGTCGGCCAGCCGCTCCTGAGTGAAGGTAGAGCTGAGTCCCGGCAGTTCGTCGGTGTCACCCCGCTCCAGCACCCAGTTTTCCCGCAGGCGCGGCAGGCCGCGGCGCACGTCGATGGCGACCCCCTCCTCCCCGTAACGGCCAGAGGTGTCGTAGACCGGCACCGGCTCGTTGGGCTCGAACTTGGGATCGTCTTTGGTGCCACCGACGAAGGTGTCGGCCAGCTGGATCTCACGCAGGGGTACCCGGATATCGGCGCGGGAGCCTTCGATAAAGATGCGGCGGGAGTTGGGGTGAGCCATCCCCTTGAGGCTGTCGATAAAGGCCTGGGCGCTGGAGCGCTGCTCGCGGCGGCTGGATTTGGCGGTATCAGATACAGAAGTAGACATAGCAAAACTCACATTAACTGGTTGAAGTTATGGGTGTTTGCTTGTCTGGAGTTCGAGGAGAAGATGAACTTGCGGCGGGGTGTTTATATCAGGAGGGAGCGCACGCGGGATGGATCTCCGCTCTGCTGTTCTGCCGCTTCCCGCTCTCTGCACGCTGTGGGCAAGGCGCCCCACGTGCTGGACAACCGGACGGGACAGACTCCCTCCTGTGCGCCCTGACCCATCAAGGGTGATCCCTTCGATGAGCGGAAGAGGCTTGTTCCTCCTCCGGCGCGGCAACCCGCAAGTTACCCTTGTTTCCCTTCGCAGGTTTTAACCTGATCAGGTTCCACGGATCCCGAATTAACGGTCTCAGCTTCGCGTCGTTCGACGGTCAGCACTCCGACAAGATGGCGCCAGTATAAGGGTGAAAATCTAAAGCACAAGCCGTTAACAATATGGGTCAACGGCCGGTGCTGTGGTCAGACGGGGTTACTCACCGCGCGACCAGGTGCGGATCGCGGCGATCTCCGCGGCAGGGATCTGTAGGGATTCAAGGAATTCCTGATGGGCCTGTGGCTCCATCTTCTCGAACTGGATATGCCAGTTGCGCATCATCTCTTCGGTCATGCCTGCGGCCTGCATGATGGCAACCCAGCGTGCTTTATCTACCATGGGGATCTCCTCGTCTGTCTGTTGGCGATAGAGGATGATGGCCCGTTGTTGACGCCTCAGCTCGGCGATCTCCTGCTCCAGTCGCAGCAGGTGACCATCGAGGCAGGAGTGGCTCTCCTGCCTCGCCGCCAGCAGGGTGCCGATCTCTTCGAGCGGCAGCCCCATGGCGCGAAAGCTGGCGATCTGCCGCCCCCGTTCCAGCTCCGCCTCGCCATAGCGGCGATAGCCGTTCTCCCCGCGCAGGGCAGGAAGCAGCAGACCGAGACGTTCGTAATAGAGCAGGGTGGTGCGGCTCAGGCCCAGTTCTCTGGCCAGCCGGGTAATCGTCAACATAGGGGGTTCCTTCATCCAACGGGCAGAGGATAAACCCGCCTATCGTAGACGGGTCAACTACTCCTCCGGATTGACCACCAGGATTTCGCTTAAGTGACCCTGTTCGTCGCGGGTCAGCACCAGCTCGCTCCCTTCGTGCAGATCGGCGGGCGAACCGTTGACCCAGCGCACCTGCGGGTTGAGTGGCACAGTGCCCAGAGCAGCCAGCGTGAGGTGCCGCTCATCGAAGGATTGCAGGCGATCTTGCGCCCGCTGCCAGGGCTGATTGGCCAGCGATGCTCTGGCGGCCAGCAGCTCAATCCGGGTGGCAACCCCGTCGGCCACCAGCAGGGAGAGCTGGTCGCCGGGTTTGAGTGGCTGCCGCCAAATCTGCCCCTGCCGCCAGACGGCGGCACTGCCCTGCTCCACCTCGGCCCCTTGAAATTGCAGGCGGATGCCATCGCTGTGCTCCAGCTCCACCAGCCACAGCTCGTCGGCCATCGCCTGCGCGGCACAGAGCGGTAACCCGAACAGCCACGCACACCACTTTGTCCTCTGTTCCATCTCGTTCGTCCCTGAACAAAAAGCCCATGCTGGACAAGCATGGGCTTCAATCGGGATCATTTCTACTCGGGAAGCAGAAGATCGGCTCAGTCATCCTCGCGGCAGCGACTCAGGCGCATGCCGTCAAACTTGCACTCCAGCTCGAGCCAACGCCCTTCAAAAGGGGTCAGGCTGTTGTCCGAGGTGGTGTAGCCCCAGATCCGTCCCCCTTCGACCGGCCCCTCCAGATCCATCTCGTCCTTGTCATCTTCGTCGAGGGCTTCGACCTTGCGCACATAGCGCACGCCGTTCTCCACCACCCCCTTCATCTCGACCCAGGTGCCGCCAAGATCATCTTCGTTGAGCCAATCCTTGAAACGGGTCTGGTCGTCGATCACAAATGGCATGCCGTTGACCATCAACTGGCCAAGCTGCCAGGTGGTGCGGCCGGTCAGCTTGAATTCGGTCGCCTGTGCGGTGCCAAGTGGCAACAAGATCAGCAACAGGAGGGCGCAGATAGACTTCTTCATCGGGGATCCTCGGGGTTACACTGGCAAACAGGATGCCGTATCCGGTGTGAAAAGAGCGTGAAACGCTCGCCAACCAGGAGAGCAAAGCATGAAGATTTTGGTAGTGGAAGACAATCCTCAGGTGGCGGAAACCATCATGGATTATCTGGAGCTGGCCGGTCACCGCCTCGATTGCGCCTATCACGGTCAGGCGGCACTGCAACTGCTGGAGGAGCAGCGTTTCGACGTCATCATCATGGATGTGATGATGCCGCGGCTCGATGGCCTCAGCACGGTAGCCCGCCTGCGCGAGCAGGGGATCGCCACCCCGGTGCTCTTTCTCACCGCCCGCGACAGCCTGGAAGACAAGCTGGCGGGCTTCAAGGCGGGGGGCGATGACTATCTGGTCAAGCCGTTCGCTATGGAGGAGCTGGAGGTGCGGCTGCAAGCCCTCAGTCTGCGCGGTCCGCGCGGCGATGTGGGGGCCATCTGCTTTGGCGATCTGACGGTCGATGTCGCCAGCGGCCGGGCCACCCGCGCCGGTGAGCCCCTCAAGCTCGGCAAGATCCCGTTCCAGATCCTCGCGCTGCTGGCCCGCCGCGCCCCCGCCATCGTCAGCCGTCAGGAGATGCTCGACACCGTCTGGGGGGATGAAGAGCCCGACTCCGATGCCCTGCGCAGCCACATCTACGCCCTGCGCAACGCGCTGGACAAACCCTTCCCCACCCCCATGCTCGAGACCCTGCATGGGCAAGGTTACCGACTGGTGAGCGCATGAGCCTGCCGAGCCTGCGCCGCCGCCTGATCATGGCGCTCGGGGGCGCCGGGGTGGTGCTGCTGATCCTGCTCTCCGGCCTGATGCTGGTGGCCGAAGACAAGATGGAGGAGCTGAGCCTGCGCCACTGGCTGGAGGCGGAAGTGACCCGCTACAGCGATGACTGGCTGCGACTCGGCCCGGCGGCCGCAGCGCCCAGCCCGCGCCAGTTCTCCAGCTACTGGACCGAAGCGGGCCGCCTGCCCAAGTGGCTGAAGCCCTACCAGACCCCCGGCTTTTTCGAGCATCAGCTGGGCAAGGAGGACAAACACTTTCTGGTGGCACGCCACCCCTCCGGCAAGGGGATGCTCTATCTGGTGTTCAACGATGACGCCGATGACTACCTCGACCCCTACGAAGACAAGCTGCATCTGGCGACCCGGCTGATCGGGGTGACCCTGCTGCTCGCCTGCCTCGGCTTCGGCATCTGGCTGGTACGCCATATCACCGGGCCGCTGCAACGGCTGCAACACAGGGTCGCCCACCTCACCCCGGATCAGGCGGATTTCGAGCCCGACGCCCCCTGGCAGGAGCTGCGGGATATCGAGCTGGCGCTGCTGGCCGGTAAACAGGAGGTGAGCGCAGTGTTCGCCCGCGAGCAAGAGTTCAGCCGCTTCGCCAGCCACGAGCTGCGCACCCCCAACATGGTGATCCAGGGCTCGGCCGCCCTGCTCGGCAAGGTGACGGACTTGCCCACTCCGGCCGCCCGCGCCACCAGCCGCATCCGCGCCGCCGCTGACGAGATGGCGCTGCTCACCGAGACCTTCCTGCTGCTGGGCCGCAAGGAGGCAGTGGAGCGGCCGCTGCAACAGGTCACCCCGCTGATCCGTCAGGAGCTGGCCCGCCTCGCCCCGCTGTTGCAGCGGGAAGCCCTCGATATCAGGCTGAACCTGGACGAGAGCAGCGAAGTAAACGCCCCCCTCTCCCTGCTCGCCATTGCCCTCGGCAACCTGCTGAAAAATGCCCTGAGCTACGCCGATGGCCATATCGACATCGAACTGTGCGGCCCGGTACTCACCATCAGCAACCCGACGGCGGCTGCGCCGGATCAGATCCTTGGCTACGGCTGCGGCCTCACCATCATCCAGCGCATCTGCGAGAAGCTGGGCTGGCAGATCGACACCCGGCTGGAGGACGGAATTTTCAGCGCCCGGCTGGTGATGATCACCAGCGAACCCACAAAGGCATAGCCCCCTCATCCCCGGCCCTTCTCCCGCAAGGGGAGAAGGGAGACAACAGACACTCCCCGGCAAGACCGCTGCCCACCAGCCAGATAGCAACAAGGCGCCCGAGGGCGCCCTGTTTTTATCTGACGGCTGCAAGCCCGAGGCTCACTCCGCCGGTTTGTTCTTGCGGCTCGCCTTGAGTTCGAGGTACTCGATGATCTTGCCCGCTACATCCTTGCCGGAGGCGGCTTCCACCCCTTGCAGACCGGGGGAGGAGTTGACCTCCAGCACCAGCGGGCCGCGGGCGCTGCGCAGGATATCCACCCCCGCCACATCCAGCCCCATGATCTTGGCGGCCTGCACGGCGGTGGCACGCTCTTCCGGGGTGATCTTGATCGCCTCGGCGGTACCACCACGGTGCAGGTTGGAGCGAAACTCCCCCGGCTGGGCCTGACGGCGCATGGCGGCCACCACCTTGCCGTTGACCACCAGACAGCGGATGTCGGCGCCATTGGCCTCGCGGATATACTCCTGCACCAGAATGTTGTTGTTGGTCTGGATAAAGGCCTCGATCACGCTCTCGGCGGCTTTCTGGGTCTCGCACAGCACCACGCCAATCCCCTGGGTTCCCTCCAGCAGTTTCACCACCAGCGGCGCCCCGCCTACCATGGTGATGAGGTCGGGTACGTCGTGGGTGCTGTGGGCATAGCCGGTGATGGGCAGGCCGATGCCGTGGCGAGAGAGCAGTTGCATCGCCCGCAGCTTGTCGCGGGAACGGCTGATGGCCACCGAGCTGTTGAGCGCCATGGTGTTCATCATCTCGAACTGGCGCAATACGGCGGTGCCGTAGGCGGTAATGCTGGCCCCGATACGGGGGATCACGGCGTCATAACTTCCCAGCTCCCCACCCTCGTAGTGAATGGAGGGGTTGTGGGAAGCAATATTCATATAGCAGCGCAAGGTGTCGAGCACCTCGACCTGATGACCGCGCGCCTGCGCCACCTCGACCAGACGGCGGGTGGAGTAGTTTTTCGGCTCACGGGATAAAATGGCAATCTTCATGGAAATGACAGACCTGATAATCGGGCTGGAGAGTATAAAGTGCCACGGAGTGCTGACAACGCCAATCCTTTCCCCTCACCATTCGCCTTTTTGCAATGACCCGCCTGAAGGATTCAATGAGGCCCGCGTAACTGCTGTTGCAGGGTGAGCAACAGGGTGACCTCTTGCAACCGGCGCGCCGTGGCCCCGCGCCACCCCTCAACAGGCAGGGGAGCCAGCAGGGTTTGCGCGATGCAATCGCGATAGAGGGGCCCCTCATGTTGCCACTGCTGCACTTCTGCCGCCTCGTGCTCGCTCTGACCACCATCGTTATTGGCTCCGGACCGGTAATAGCGCAGCCACTCCAGATTGCCGCAGCGAAACAGTTCGACACGCCGCCCATCCTTGAGATGCAGCACCAGCCCCTTACGCTCGATACCCGGCCCGGCGTACTTGTCGAGCCAGAGGGTCAGGGGAACCCCGGAGGCGTCGCCACGCAGACAGGCACGTCCTTCGGCGCTCTCCAGATCACCACGGACAATGGGCTGACCAAGCCGATCGACCACCCCCTCTGCGACCAGCGTCAGCCGGTCATCACCGCCGAGGGCGACCAGCAGCTCGCGGATCATCGCCAGCAAGTGGGTACCGATATCGAGGATCACCCCGTCCGGGTGGCGCAATACCCGCCGATCCGGCTCGCCGGTGGCGAAGTTGAGGGCATAGGGACGCCCCTCGCCATCAATGCCGCACGGCTCCAGCAAGAAGCCCTCGACCGAAGCGACCTCTGCCAGCGTGACAGGCGCAATGGCACCAGACGGTGGAACATGGGATTGAGAATGTGGCTGCCAGCTGGCATCCAGCCCGCCGCCGAGCAGCCGCTGAACGGCGTTGCGGGCCATCCAGTGATCGAGCGCCAGCACCCGGGCGGCGATCTGCGGATCGGCCAACAGCTGTTGCAGCCTCGCCTGCTGGGCCAGTGTCGCCACCACCGGCTTCTCCACCAGGATCAGCGGGATCGCGCTCGCCAGCGCCTGCTCCAGCACCGGCAGATGCAGCAGAGAGGGAGTGGCAATCACCAGCCGATCGAGGGGCTGTGCCAGCAGGGCCTCAAGGGTCAACAGCGAGGTCACCCCCGGCAAGCTGCGGGCAGGGTCGAAACCCCACACCTGTACCTCGTCACTCAGGGCATTCAATGCTGGCAGATAGGCGGTCTCGACCACGGCCCCCAGACCGACAAAACCAATCTTCATTGGTACCTCAATTGAGATTAGGGGCGAGCCAGCGCTCGGCTTCTGCGAGGGTCATGCCTTTGCGGACGGCGTAATCTTCTACCTGATCGGGCTGGATCTGCGCCACCGCGAAGTATTTGCTCTCGGGATGGGAGAAGTACCAGCCCGACACCGCCGCCCCCGGCCACATGGCGTAGGATTCGGTAAGCTGCATGCCGATAGCCTGCTCCACCTCCAGCAGCTCCCAGATACTCCCCTTCTCGGTGTGCTCCGGGCAGGCCGGGTAACCGGGGGCCGGGCGGATGCCCTGATAGTTCTCGCGGATCAGCTCCTCGTTGCTGAGGGCCTCGTCGGGAGCATAGCCCCAATGCACCTTGCGCACCTGTTCGTGCAGGTACTCGGCAAATGCCTCGGCCAGACGGTCGCACACCGCCTGAACGAGGATGGCGTTGTAGTCATCGTGATCCGCCTTGTAGGCCTTGGCGATGGCCTCCTCACCGATACCGCCGGTCACCGCAAAGGCGCCGATCCAGTCCGGCTTGCCACTCTCTTTCGGCGCCACATAGTCCGCCAGACAGTAGTTGGGGAAGCCCTGCTTCTCGCTCTGCTGACGCAGATGGTGCAGCACTTTTTTCACTTCACTGCGCGACTCGTCGCTGTAGACCTCGATGCTGTCCCCCACTGCGTTGGCCGGGAACAGGCCGATAATACCGGCGCAGCGCACGCTCTGATCTTTCTCCAGTTGGTCCAGCATGGCGTTGGCGTCGGCAAACAGCTTGGTTGCCTCCTCGCCGATAATCTCGTCCTCGAGGATGCGCGGATACTTGCCCGCCAGCTCCCAGCTGAGGAAGAACGGGGTCCAGTCGATGTAGGGGCGCAGCACCGAAACGGGCACGTTTTCGAACTTCTGCACCCCAAGCTCGCGGGGCTTGGGTGGCTGGTAGCCAACCCAATCCAGCTGATGCCGGTTGGCGCGGGCATGGGCCAGACTGACCGGGCGGGAGCGCGGCTGCTTGCGGGCATGCTGATCCCGGGCAATCTCGTACTCCTTGTCGATACGGGCGACAAACGCCTCCTTGAGATCCGGGCTGAGCAGGCTCTGGGCCACCCCCACCGCGCGGGAGGCGTTGGAGACATAGACCACAGGCTCCGAGTAGTTCTGCTCGATCTTCACCGCAGTGTGGGCCTTGGATGTGGTGGCACCGCCGATCAGCAGCGGCAGCTTGAAGCCCTGACGCTCCATCTCTTTGGCCACGTGCACCATCTCGTCCAGCGACGGGGTGATGAGACCCGACAACCCGATGATATCGGCGCCGACCTCCCGCGCAGTCTTGAGAATCGTCTCGCAGGAGACCATGACCCCGAGGTCGACAATCTCGAAGTTGTTGCACTGCAGCACCACCCCGACGATGTTCTTGCCGATGTCGTGCACGTCCCCTTTCACGGTCGCCAGCACGATTTTGCCGTTGCTGGAGCCTCCCGACTTTTCCGCCTCGATATAGGGCTGCAGATAGGCCACCGCCCGCTTCATCACCCGCGCCGATTTCACCACCTGCGGCAGAAACATCTTGCCCGCGCCGAACAGGTCGCCGACCACGTTCATACCATCCATCAACGGCCCTTCGATGACGTGCAGCGGCTTCTCGGCGCCAGCGCGAGCCTCTTCGGTATCCTCTTCGATGAAGTCGGTGATCCCCTTGACCAGTGCGTGCTCCAGCCGCTTGCCCACCGGCCAGCTGCGCCACTCCTGATCCCGCGGATCCTCCGCCTGGGCACCGGCACCGCGATACTTCTCGGCGATGGCCAGCAGCTCTTCGGTGGCGTTGTCATTGAGGTTGAGCACCACCGCCTCGACCTTCTCCTTCAGCTCGGCCGGAATGTCTTCATAGATGGCGAGCTGACCGGCGTTGACGATCCCCATGTCCATGCCGTTCTTGATGGCGTGGTAGAGGAAGACCGCGTGAATGGCTTCGCGCACCGGCTCGTTGCCGCGAAACGAAAACGAGACGTTGGAGACGCCGCCGGAGATCATGGCATGGGGCAGGTGCGTTTTGATGTCCTTCACCGCCTCGATGAAGTCCACCGCGTAGTTGTTGTGCTCGTCGATACCGGTCGCCACCGCGAAGATGTTGGGATCGAAGATGATATCTTCCGGCGGGAAACCGACCCGATCCACCAGGATCCGGTAGGCGCGCTGACAGATCTCGAACTTGCGGGCGCGGGTATCGGCCTGACCCGCCTCATCAAACGCCATCACGATAACGGCGGCACCGTAGCGACGCAGCAATCTGGCCTGCTGGATGAACTTCTCCTCCCCCTCCTTCATGGAGATGGAGTTGACCACCGGCTTGCCCTGCACGCACTTGAGGCCCGCTTCCAGCACCTCCCACTTGGAGGAGTCGATCATCACCGGCACCCGGGCGATATCCGGCTCACCGGCGATGAGATTGAGGAAGCGCACCATGGCCGCTTCGGCGTCCAGCATCCCCTCGTCCATGTTGATGTCGATGATCTGGGCGCCGCTCTCGACCTGCTGCTTGGCAACATCCAGCGCCTCGTCATAGAGACCCTCCTTGATCAGCCGCTTGAACTTGGCCGAACCGGTGACGTTGGTGCGCTCCCCCACGTTCACGAACATGGATTCGGGGGTAATGATCAGCGGCTCCAATCCCGACAACCGGCAGGCCACCGGCAGCTCGGGCAGCACGCGCGGCTTGATGCCCGCCACGGCATCGGCCATGGCGCGAATATGGGTCGGGGTGGTGCCGCAGCAGCCGCCGACGATATTGAGAAAGCCGCTTTGGGCCCACTCGCGGATATGCTCCGCCATCTCGACGGCATCCAGATCGTACTCACCGAATGCATTGGGCAGACCGGCGTTGGGGTGGGCGCTGACGCAGGATTCGCTGATGCGCGACAGCTCCTCCACATACTGGCGCAGCTCGTCCGGGCCCAGCGCACAGTTGAGACCGAACGAGACCGGTTTGACGTGGCGCAGCGAGTGGTAGAAGGCTTCGGTGGTCTGACCGGAGAGAGTACGGCCGGAGGCATCGGTGATGGTGCCGGAGATCATCACCGGCAGGCTGTAACCCAGCTCCTCGAATACCCCTTCCACCGCGAAGGCGGCAGCCTTGGCGTTGAGGGTATCGAAGATGGTCTCGATCAGGATGATGTCGGCGCCGCCCTCGATCAGGGCATGGGTCGACTCGGTATAGGCGGCTACCAGCTGGTCATAGGTGACGTTGCGCTTGCCGGGATCGTTGACGTCCGGCGAGATGGAGGCGGTGCGGTTGGTCGGGCCCAAAACACCTGCCACGAAGCGCGGCTTGGCGGGATCTTTTGCCGTCCACTCATCGGCCACGGCGCGGGCCAGCCGGGCGGCCTCGCGGTTGATCTCGGCCGAAAATGCTTCCATCTCGTAATCGGCCATAGCGATGCGAGTGGCGTTGAAGGTGTTGGTCTCGAGGATGTCGGCCCCGGCAGCGCAATACTGCTCATGGATCTCGCGGATCACTGCCGGGCGGGTCAGCACCAGCAGATCGTTGTTGCCCTTGATGTCGGTATGCCAGTCGGCAAACCGCTCACCCCGATACTCTGATTCGCCGAGCTTGTAGCCCTGGATCATGGTGCCCATGGCCCCGTCGATGATCAGGATCCGCTCCTTGAGGCAGGCTTCCAGCTTCTTTGTTACGTCCGACTTTTCGTTAGGCTTTTGGTTAGACACCGCTCGTTCCTCTTACATCCATGCAACTGCGTAAACAGCATCCTAACAGCAAACAAAAAAAATGGAAATCTAGCCGTCTATCTATCCAAACAGACCGAGATATACTCATTTATAGGTAATGAGTAACATAGGGCCCGAGAGTACCCTATGCCCCTCCCGCATGGGGATACGTGCTTGCTGTCTACTAACGAGAAAAAATAACTATGAGCGTCTACTACACACTCTGTTTTCTGGCAGCGTTGGCGATCTTTATCGCCTTTGCCAACCAGTATGTTGTGAAGATCCAGACCACCATCGCCATCACCGCCGGTTCCATGCTGATCTCCGCGTTGCTGGTGCTGTTCGGTAAACTGGGCTGGTTCAATCTGGAACCTCTTGCCGTCAAAACCATGGAGAGCATCGACTTCCAGAACTTCCTGCTGAAGGGGATTCTGGGCTTCCTGCTGTTCGCTGGTGGCCTTGGCATCAACCTCAAGGCACTGCGCAGCCAGAAGTGGGAGATCACCATTCTGGCCATCATTGCCACCCTGCTCTCCACCTTCATCATCGGCTACGGCTTCTGGTTTATCGCCAAGCTGCTGGGTTGGGATCTGCCGCTGGTCTACTGCATGCTGTTCGGGGCGCTCATCTCCCCCACTGACCCGATCGCCGTACTGGCCATCGTCAAGAAGATGAAAGCGCCACCCCAGATCGCCATCCAGATCGAAGGGGAATCCCTCTTCAACGATGGTGTGGGTCTGGTGATCTTCGCCACCGTGTTTGCCGTGGCATTTGGCGGTGTAGAGCCGACCTTTGGCAGCGTGGCTGGTCTGTTCCTGCATGAAGCCCTCGGCGGCATCCTGTTCGGCGCCGTGATGGGCGTCATCGCTCATGTGATGATCAGCGCCACCGACGATGGCTCCCTGGAGCTGCTGCTGACCCTCTGTATCCCGACTGCGGGCTTCGCCTTTGCCAACATGATCGGCGTCTCCGGCGCACTGGCTATGGTGGTCACCGGTATCATGATCGGCAACTGGACCCGCCAATCCGGCTTCTCCGAGCAGAGCCGTCACCACCTGGACCACTTCTGGGAGTTGATGGATCAGTTCCTCAACGCCCTGCTGTTCCTGCTGATCGGTCTGGCGCTGGTACTGCTGGAGCTCTCCTGGCATGACTGGGTACTGCTGGTCATCGCGGTGCCGCTCTGCCTGGCTGCCCGCTTCATCAGCGTGTCGCTGCCCTATGTGGCCTTCCGCAAGTTCCGCACCTACAACTCCTTCTCGGTGCGGATCCTCACCTGGGGCGGTCTGCGCGGCGGTCTGGCCATGGCGATGGCGCTGGCGCTCCCCTCCGGCGTCATGATGATCCCGGAGCATGGCGTCGACCTGCGGGAAGTGATCCTGGTGATGACCTACTCGGTGGTAATGTTCTCCATCGTGGTGCAGGGCATGACCATCACCCCGATGATCACCGCGGCCAAGAAGGCCTGTGGCGACTACTGAGTCGACCGACGGTACTGATTGCAGAGTGAGAGAGGGCTCCCGTCGGGAGCCCTCTTTTTATGACGGATATTTACTACTGATAGAACTTTGATTACACAGAGGAAAAGCGCCCCTCCCCCGAGAACCGCAAATTATTGTTTGCTTTTTATTCATTTCGAGGAGAGAATGCGCCCCGGCTAGTTAATCAGCCCAGTTTATGTTCGCAATGTTTCAACGTTAGATGAATCCTGCCAGAACCCGCATAACCTTCCTCTGATTTACTCGCCTTGAGAACCGTCAGGCTGTCTGCCTGCGTTGCCCGGCTCTCACGGTGCAGACCCGATCTGCCCACCCAATTTGATTTATGCATCAGCATATTCCTTGAAAAGTGCAGACGCCCCTTAACCGGGCTGGGTATTCCTGCGCGCTTGTCGTTCACCCAATCGACCGCGCCCATTGACCTGACATTTGCCAATACAAGGAGCAAACACCTAATTTATATAGAGAAATACCATGATGAAAGCCGTACAAACACACAAGCCCCTGCGTCGTAGCAAACCCATCAACCTGCCCCCGCAAGAGCAGGATTCCGATGCGTTCCTGATCCAGTTCAGCACCCGCTTCAGCGGCGGTTTCGCCATCTCCTGTGATGGTATCGCTGGCGAGTTCTCCATCGAAGACCTCAACTGATCCTGCCTGCCCTCCGGCAGCGCCCGATGCAGACAGGCCGCAACTCACGGCGGCCTCTTTGCTAATCTCCCTCCGTTTTTTGCCTTTCGGCCAACAGCTCCCGCCCCGAACACCACATCCACACCTTCTGCACCCACCGCCTGCGCACGCCAAGCTGTGCGACGTCTGTGATCCTGTCTGCAATTTTTCAACCTCATCGTCACGTTTTCGTGGATAACTGAACGACCAGCACAGGCAAAAAAAGCCATTGATGGTACAAGCAGGGTTCATTCACCCCGGTTGAGAGCGATGGTTGATTGCAATGACGACAAAGCTTGAGCGCCCCTACTTTTCCAGCGTGCATGACTCAGGTTCAACAGATGAGGGACTGAGCAGCCCCCTCTCTCTCTACTCTGCTTACGAGGCTATCGATGTGGAGTTGCGGGCCCCCCACGAGATGGCGGGCTACCACTGGCACGGGCAGGTGGAGGTCAACATCCCGTTCGACGGGGATGTGGAGTACACCATGAATGGCCAGTCCTTCACCCTGGCGGCAGGGCATGCCGGGCTGTTCTGGGCGGCCATTCCCCATCAGCTGACCCGCATTGGCCATTGCACACAAATGGGTCTCATCAATATACCCATCCATCTTTTCCTCTCCTGGCCCATCAACCGGGATCTGCTAACCCAGATCACCCACGGCGGCGTCTTGCAATCACGATCGTCCATGCTGGTGAGCGAGTTTGAGCTGGCGCGCTGGGTCACGGAGAGCCGGATGGACGACCCCGGTCGCCAGCAGCTGGCGGCCGACGAAGTTTGCCTGATGCTAAGGCGCATCGGGCTGGATGGCTGGACCCGCATGCTGGCCAACCACAACAACCAGAGCGCGGCTGCGGGCGCCTCCAAGCACTCCCAGTTCCACGTGCAGCAGATGCTCGAATACATTGCCGCCCACCATGATGCCGCGCTCACCACCAGGGAGCTGGCCGACCATGTGGGGTTGCACCCCAACTACGCCATGGGGCTGTTCCAGAAAGTGATGCAGATGAGCATCAAGCAATATGTCACCGCCATGCGGATCAACCATGCCAGAGCCCTGCTGAGCGATACCGATCGCACCATTCTCGATATCGCCCTGACGGTGGGCTTCAACTCCAGCAGCCGCTTCTATGACACCTTTCAACGTTATCTGGGGCTGACCCCAAGCCGCTACCGGCAACTGAGCCGCACATGCCCTCTTTCTGACAACGAAGAAGCCCCCATCGAGAACAGCGAATCAACGCCGTAACCATTCGCACGCAGCAAAAAACGAGGGATGCACCATGCATCCCTCGTCACCACCACGTTGCGATTTACGCTCAAGGAACGCCGACACTCACCCACTGATTTGGCGGCACACTGACCTCCACCACACTCAGCTCGACACCGTTCAGACGCTGCGTCTGGGCCGGTCTGCGCTCACCATCCACCACTAATACAGGGTGATGACCGGGGAAGCGCGCCTCCCAGCGCAATGGTTGCGAGCCCTCCTGATAGAGTGCCGTCTCAACCCCTCCGGTATGACGTAGCGAAAGGCGATGGTTGCCCAGTGGCAGTTGCGTGATAGCAACCCACTCTATCGCGGCAGGCAACCTGGACAGGGTGGCAACCCGGTTGGCTGCCGCATCCGGCTCAATCCCCATCATCCCCTCGACGGTCTGCGACACCAGCGTAAAGGAGATCTCCGGATAGTCGCCATTGGTGCCCTGACTCGGCCGCTCGTGGGGCAGATCGCGCTTGGCCAGGATGTAGCGCATCCACTGCCACGCCTCCTCGTTGCGCTGATAGGGGAAATAGGTATCCGGCAGATAGGTGTAGGCCTCGATATTGGCGGGCGCCTCGGGTGTTGAACCTATCCCTCCCCCTACCTTTTCGCTGATAAAGTCGAGATAGCGGTCATTGCGCGGCCCCGGCTCTGATAACAGCTTCATCGGAATGAACCAGCTGTTCTCCTTGCCAAAATCGTTGTGCTTGCCGAGGTTGCTGTCGAGGATGCGGGCATAGTGGCCCTCCTCATCCCCCACAACCTTGCTCCACTCCCCATTGAAGTAATCCTTTAGCACCTGCGCTTTTTGATACCACTGTTGCGCAGCTTCGGATTCACCGCGCGCCTGCAGCATGGCGGCATAAGCCAGGGTCGCCTGATATTGGGAACCGATGGCATCGGCGGCCTCTATCGGGTGCTCGCCCCGTTCGTTGTAGGTGCAGGATCCCTCAAAGATCCCTCCCTTGCCTTCGGCGATCCCGTTGGGGTGCTGCTCGTCATGCAGGGCGATAAAGTCGGTCATCACCTTGCTATAAAAGACCCACAACTCCGGATCCTCGATATAGCGGCGATCCCCGCTCCAGAGGTAGGCACGATACGCCTTCTCTACCAACTCGAACTGGGCGGGCACCTCGCGCACGAACCAGCTGTCGTTCTTGTAATCGATGGTATGGGGAGAGCCGTCAAAGTTGAAGGCCCAGAGGGTGTACCACTTGCGCGCCTCGGTAGCGTTACGGGCAAACACCTTGAACATCGAAAAGTTCTCGGCGCGCCAGCCCGCAATCTCGGCACCGGCAACCTGATGGGCAAAATCGCGACCGTAAAACGCCGTTCGGTCGTAGTAACCGGCCCAGTAAGAGGGGAGATAATCGTGCAGACCCGTGCCATCCCCGTTCGGATGATGCTCGTCCTTGTTGGTCACGCCGCGCTGGCCGGTCATGATGAACTGCGCCGTCTTGGCTGCCGCCCAGTTGAACCCTTCCGCCAGTTCGGTACTGGAGGAGCTGAGATGAACGGTCGGTTGCGATGCCTCCACTCTGGCGGCCACTGCCTGCTGTGTGCAGAGGGTAGCGATGCCAGCTGCCATCATGGCGCATGAAAGCTTGGCTCGACGACTCATTGGATATCCCATGTTCCACTCCTTATGGATGGCGCCGACATAGCGTCGGCGCAGTGAATCGACCTGCTCAGCTGGCCATCGCCCGCACGGGTTCGACCTCGGCACTCTCGGGCTCGTATTTGCGCATCAGGTGTTCCACCACCTTGCGCTGGAATTGGCCATTGAGCTTGTAGAAGCGGAAATAGACAAACAGGGTCAGAGCAAAGAACACCGCAGGTAGTCCGACCATGATGAACTGCATGCCCAGCAGGGTTTCTGCACTTTGCACCGCATTGGGGACATAGCCGATCAGGGTCAGAATGATGCCGATAAAGAAACCGGCGAAGGCCGAACCTGCCTTGACCACCATGGTCTGCACCGAGTAGGCGATGCTCTCGTTGCGGGTGCCCAGCTTGTACTCACCGTAGTCGACCGTATCAGCGACCATGATCACCTGCAGCACCCAGAACAGGGCAGTGCCGATATTGAGCAGGATGCCGGAGAGGGCGATCAGCGGCACGTTCTGGGTATCGTACAGACCGACATAGAGCAGAGTCAGGCAGCTCAGGATCGGGCTGAGAGAGGCGAGAGCCCACAATACCCGGCGCGAGATAAAGCCAACCAGACGGGGGAAGACCATCAGGGTGATCAGATTCGCCACACCGGAGTACATCATGTAACTGGGGAAGAGATCCTCACGCCCGATGACATAGGTGAAGTAGTAGATGGCAAACGCGGTGATGATGTTGTTCGCCACGTTATAGCACAGGGCCATAAACAGCACGCTGGAGAGCTGGTCGTTGCGGAAGATCAGCTTGACCGAATCGATGATGGTGGTGCGCTCGGGACCAACCGCCCCGGGAGCGACTGCCGAGCTGTAACGCTCCTTCACATTGCGCAGAGTGACGATGGTCGAGACCACGAAAAAGGCGATGAGGATAAAGGTGAACATCAGAAAGCCGTGGGCCTTGTCTCCCTGCCCGAAGTAATCCACCACCTTGAGTCCGATGGCGCCGGTAATCAACCAGGCCAGACTGGCAAAGAAGCGGGGATAGGGAACCAGCTCCTCACGCTCCCGCTTGTCGAGAGTCAGGGTGGGCACCAGCGACCAGAAGGGAATATCCATCAGGGTATAGGTCATGCCCCACAGGATGTAGGTCACCGCCACATAGGCAATCAGGGCCGGGCCTTCGAAGTAGTGGGCACAGAACACCATCACCAGCGCGATGGAGTTGACCACAGTCCCGGTCAGGATCCAGGGTTTGAACTTGCCCCAACGGGATCGGGTGTTATCAACAATCCACCCCATGATGGGGTCATTGACCGCATCCCAGATCCGGGCGACGAGAAAGATGGTACCGACCGCCGCAGCCGATACCCCCACCACATCCGTGTAGTAAAACATCAGGTACATGTAGACGATGCCGATGGCAAAATCCTTGCCGAAGGCCCCGAAGCCATAGCTCAACTTGGTTTTCAGCGAGACGCTCATGGTTTATCTCCTTGGGGGTTAAGCCCCCCGCAGGGGGCTCTTGCTCAGCCGTGAATCCACTCCGGCAGCCAGCCGCGGTGAGCTTCAATCAGTTCGTCGATCAGGGCGTAGATCTCATCCATGCCAAGCACAGCCGCAGTGTGGGGATCGAGCAGGGCTGCATGATAAATGCTTTCCCGCTTGCGCTCGGTGATCGCCTCGGTGACCAGCGCCTGCACGTTGATGTTGGTGCTCATCAGAGCTGCCAGATGGGTTGGCAAGCGGCCGATGGCGGTGGGCTGGATACCGTTGGCATCGACCAGGCAGGGCACCTCCACGCAGCACCCTTCCGGCAGGTTGGTGATGAGGCCATCGTTTCTGACGTTGCCATAGATGACGCTGGGCTCACCGCTCCAGAGCGAGTTGATGATGACGCTCGCATACTCGTTTGATTCGGGCACCTCGACCCGCTCGGCCTGACGATAGGCGGTGAGGTCATCCTGCCAGCGGGCAATCTGCTCCACGCAGCGTTTGGGATACTCGTCGAGCGGCACCTTGTAGCGCTCGATGAGATCAGGCCGCCCCGGCTTGATGAAGTAAGGGGTGTATTCGGCGAAGTGTTCGGAGGATTCGGTAACGAAATAGCCGAACTTCTTGAACAGCTCGTAACGCACCAGATTCTGGCAACGCTGGTGATGGTGCAGGCCGGGTTTAGGGGCGGTACCCGCTTCATAAGCGGCCAGCAACTCGGGATAGAGATTGACGAATTCACCGCTCTCCAGCTGACGCTCGAGGCTCAGATAGAACGCCATGTGGTTGATGCCGGCGCAGCGGTAACGCAAGGTCGCCGGATCGATGTCGAGATCGCGGGCCAGCTCGTGCGCCGTTCCCTGCACCGAGTGACAGAGCCCCACCTGCTTGATATGAGGGAACTGTTGATACATGGCCCAGGTGTTCATCGCCATGGGGTTGACGTAGTTGAGCATGGTGGCGTCGGGGCACACCTCGCTCATCACCTCGCACACCCGCCACAGATGGGGGATGGTGCGCAGTGCCCGCATGATGCCGCCGGGCCCCAGCGTATCGGCGATGGTCTGCTCCAGACCGTGGCGTTTGCACACCTCGAAGTCGGTCACGGTGCAGGGCTCATAGCCACCGATCTGGAAGGCGACGATCACGAAATTGGCGCCAGCGAGCGCAGGTTTCAGCTCGGTGTGGCAGTTGAGTTGCCCCTTCGCGCCGCTGGAGTCCATCAGCTTGCGCACCACAATCTGGGACTCTTCCAGCCGCTGCGGATCTATGTCCATCAGGGAGATGTTGGCGTTTTTCAGGGCCGGTTTGTGAAACACATCGCCCAGGATGTTCTTCACAAAGATGGTCGACCCTGCGCCGATAAAGGTGATATTGGGAGTTCTCATGTCCATTGCTCCGATGACGGTGAAACCAGTGTGCCTACTATGCAGGGCGGGTCCCGTCAGGCGCGTCTCGCTTACGGAGCAGAGACTCCCAAAAACTCATATTTGATGGACTGGTTGGCAAGATCTTACAAATTGGGATACTTGTCTGCGAATGCGGGAGCTCGATCTGTCCACCGGGTTATCAAGGCTCATCCCCCAACAGCTCAGTTACACCCCTTGTTCCAGCAGCAGGCATTCGTCAGCATCTTCGCTCAACTTGACCAGACGACTGCGCACCAGCCCCAGCTTGGCCAACAGGCCGATGGATCGCTCGTTGCCCGGGGTGACGATGGCGACCACTTGGTCAATCCCCAACCGACTTTTGCCATCGGCAAGGGCGGCCTGCGCCGCTTCGATGGCATAACCCTGACCGCGATATTGCGGCAGGAAGGCGTAACCGATATCGACCTGCTCCAGGGTGTCGCGCTTGATCAAACCGCAGATACCGAGGCTGGCACCGTCCTCACTGCGCTCCACCAGATAGAGCCCGTGACCGTAGCGGGCATAGCTGACCGCTGGCCCCTGCTCGATATACTCCCGCGCCTGCTCCAGCGTGCGAACGCCCCGATCGCCGATGTAGCGATAAAAGTCGCCGTCATTGAGCAGTTCAAGAATGAAAGGGGCATCGCTGGCGATCATTTCGCGCAGGATCAGGCGGGAGGAGGCAATCATGGCAAGGGCTCTCAAACGGAAAGTGAAGGGCAAAGAGTGCCCCGTCACTCCCGGGCTGGCAAGCCTGTGGAACCCTCGGCAATGAAAAAGGGGCCACGTTGGCCCCTGATGAGATGGGAGAAACGGGCTCAGGCGGCCAGCAACCCGGCATAGCCATTACCCTGTTCACGCAGCGCGCTGAACTGGGCGGCACAATCGGCCCAGCTCAGTCCCAGGGTCTCTGCCACCTTGGTCGGCCACTCCGGCGGCGCCTCTTCACCCACATCAGATTGGGCTGCCAGCACGATCGCCAGATGGATCAAACCGGCCTCGGGGGAGAACTCCTTGGCCAGCATGGGATTGTAGTGATACTCCACCGCATTGCTGATGGTCTCGGGGAACTTCCAGTAGCGCGCCATGGCGGCCCCGACCTGGGCATAGTTGAAGCCGACCACCAGCTCCTCTGCCTTGGCCCGCCCCTTGTGCAGCTCCAGATCGTGGATGTGATGGACGGTGTTTTCCGGTAGCCCCACATGCATTACCAGTCGGCCGAGATCGAACAACAGGGCGCAGGTAAAGACCTCCTCCCCCTTCATCCCTTTTTTTACCGCCAGACGGCGAGCCAACTCAGCCACGTTGAAGACGCAGCCCCAGAAATGTTTGAGATCAATGCCGGGAACCGCAGTGACCGATTCGGTGAGCCCGCAGGCCAGCACCATGTTACGCACCATTGCCAACCCCAACCGCACCGCAGCTTCATTGACGGTGCCGATCTGGCGACTACTGCCGAACTTGGCGGAATTGGCCAGGCGCAGCAGCTTGGCGGAGATGACTGGGTCCTTGTTGATCAACTTGCTGATCTTGAGCAGATCCGGATCCTTTTCATTGAAGGTCTGGATCAAGTCGCGCATCACTTCCGGGATCTGTGGCAGGAGCCGGGGCTCAGCCAGCAGGGAATCTATCGTGGGCATAGGCGTGTCCATCCATGTTATCTGTGTTCCAACCTGTTTGCCTTGGCAAACTCCTCCTAATTATGGGTAACAAATTGCAGCCACACCGGATTGTTTATTCGCTGACCGTTCAAGGTGTTAGCCCCATTCAGGCTATACTGGCCGCCACATTCACTGTTGCGGATATCCCATGAACGACTCTCAAGAATTTTTTGACGAAGCTGCGCTGCTGGAGATGGTGGAGAACCAGCTCAACGATGGTCACCCGCCCCATGTGAAGGCGACCCTGATGCGACTAGTGATGAAGGGCACGCCGCGGGAAGAGGCGCTGCAGTATATCGCCTGCGCCCTCGGGGCCGAACTGATGGCGATGGAGGCCGATCAGGGCCCCTTCAATCTGACCCGCTACGGCGAGTTCCTCGACAGCCTGCCCGAGATGCCGTGGGCTGACTGATACCGTGAGCTGACTTAAGGTGACCAACCTTTTCATGGCTCACAAAAAACAGAAGGGCGGGTGCCAATGGCCCCGCCCTTTTTGCATGGATCCGCAGTGGATCAGAACTGGGAGTTGATGATCACCTCTTCCCCCAGCGCCCCCGCCAGCGGCAACGGCTGGTAGCTGGAGTTGGCCGAGCGCAGCAGACGAATGCCGCGAATGCCGACCTCCTGCGCCGCCTTGATATCACCATCAGAATCACCGTAGAAGATCTTCATCTGCTTATCCTTGAGCCACTGCACCTTGGTGTTCTGGCCAGGATGATCATCGGCAAAGATCACCGGATTGAGCTGGGCATCCGGAATGTTCATGGTCTTCTGCAGAGTCTTGGTCACGGTCTCGGTCTTGGTAACCGGGCGGCCGGTGACAAAGTAGATGTGATCACCGCGCTTGAGGTGCATGGCGATGAGCGCCTTGCCCACCTCTTTCGGAATACTGAACTCATCCCAACCGTTGTTCATCTTCTCCCAGAAGGCCGGATTTTTCAGATAGCTCTGATCCTTGGGGGAGTACTCCATCCTGCCACGGTAAAAACCCGGGCTGGAGAAGAGCAGGGTATCGTCGATATCAAACCCGACCGCGATCGGGGGCAGACCATCCAGGCTCTTGGCAATCTGTTCCACCGAGACCCAGTGAATGGGGGCCTGCTGGGCCAGGGTGACGGTAGTGACACCGGCAGGAACCGGCTGAACGGTCGCAGCCTCACTCGCTACGGCAGACAAGGAGAAGGCAGCAGCCAGCAGGGTCGCGAGCAGCGCCGGACGAGCAGAGAAGTGTTTCATAAGGAAGTGTCGTCATCTTCAATCAAAGGAGGGGGCCAATAGTGCCCCCATCCTCCTCAACAAACTGTGAGTCACCCAGCAAAAAGGGAGCGTTTGAAGCCCAACAATTAATCGTCGATTGGTAGCAGATCGGTAAAGACAAAACCGTCGCGCAGCACAGTTTCTCCCACCCGGATCCCGAGCGGACGGGAGAACATGGGGCCATCATAGGCCAGGGTGTGAAACTCGCCATTCTCGCCGCACGGGTCGACCCCCTCCGGCAGCGCCGCCAGCAGAACCTCGTCAAAATCGTGACCACCCAGGCTGGCATCCAGCTTGTTAGGGTCGAGGGCGCTGATCCGCGCCTTCAACCCTGCGGCCACCATCTGCGGCGCCAGCTCGCGGGTACTACTGCCCCACAGCGGAAAAAGCGGCTCGATACCTGTGCCTGCCAGCTGCTTTTCACGGTAGGCGCGCACATCCTCAAGGAACAGATCGCCAAAGGCCATGTGGCGGATCCCCTGTGCCACCACATCGGCGATAAAGCCGGTCATGATGCGGGCGTAATCCTCGTTGCTGCAGGGCCAGGGCAGATCGATGGTGATAAGGGGCAGCCCGACGCAGGCGGCCTGCTCGGTCAACAGCTGCTTGCGCACCCCGTGCATCGCCACCCGCTCGAATGCCTGATTAAGGGTGGTAAACAGCCCCACCACCTCGATGGCGGGATCTTGCCGCAACTGGTGCAGTGCCCATGCGCAATCCTTGCCGCTGCTCCAGGAGAGCAGTACCCGTTTCTTTTCCATCATTCCTCCGCCAGCGGGGCACTCTGGTTTTTCCCAAAAGTTGCCCCAAAAAGATGCAAGACAGTGTTGCGAATTGCGCGATTTACACACAAGAGGCAGGCAGCATACTCTCGATCACCTGCATATGCCCCTTGCCCGGGGTGACAATAACTAAAAAAACCGATGGGAAACATACGGATATGACCACAACAGCACAACAACACGATCACACCCGCCCCCTCAATCGACAGGATTACAAGACCCTGAGTCTGGCTGCCCTCGGCGGTGCGCTGGAGTTTTACGACTTCATCATCTTCGTCTTCTTCGCCGTGGTCATCGGCGAGCTGTTCTTCCCGGCCGATATTCCCGAGTGGCTGCGCCAGTTCCAGACCTTCGGCATCTTCGCCGCCGGATATCTGGCCCGCCCGCTCGGCGGCATCATCATGGCCCACTTTGGCGATCTCATCGGTCGCAAGCGGATGTTCACCCTCAGCATCATCATGATGGCGCTGCCGACCCTGTTGATCGGTCTGCTGCCCACCTATGCAGTGCTCGGCATCGGCGCCCCCATCGCCCTGCTGGGACTCCGCATCCTGCAAGGCGCGGCCATCGGCGGTGAAGTGCCGGGGGCCTGGGTATTTGTCGCCGAGCACGTCCCTGCCCGGCGGATCGGTGTCGCCTGCGGCACACTCACGGCTGGATTGACGGCCGGCATCCTGCTCGGCTCTCTCATCGCCACTGCGGTCAACAAGAGCCTGACCCCGGCCGAAGTGAGCGAGTGGGGCTGGCGGGTGCCCTTCCTGCTGGGCGGTATCTTCGGCATCGTCGCCATGTACCTGCGTCGCTGGTTGCACGAGACCCCGGTCTTCGCCGAGATGAAAGCCAACAAGACCCTGGCCGACGAGCTGCCCCTCAAGGCGGTGCTGCGCAACCACAAGAGCAGCGTGGTGGTCTCCATGCTGCTCACCTGGCTGCTCTCCGCCGGTATCGTGGTGGTGATCCTGATGACCCCCACCTATCTGCAGAAGGTCTATGGCATCAGCCCGGCCGACGCCCTGACCGCCAACTCGCTGGCCATCATCGCCCTGACCCTCGGCTGTATCGTCTATGGCCGACTGATCGACCTGCTGGGCAGCGGTCTCACCTTCATGTTCGGCTCCCTGCTGCTGGCAGGCTCCAGCTACGCCTTCTATCACGGTCTGGCTGCAGGTACGAGCCAGCTGGTGCCGCTCTATATGCTGGTGGGCTTCGCGGTCGGGATTGTCGGCGCCGTACCTTATGTGATGGTCAACGCCTTCCCGCCGGTGGTGCGCTTCTCCGGCTTGTCGTTCTCCTACAACGTGGCCTACGCCATCTTCGGCGGCCTCACCCCGATGGCGGTGACCCTCTGGATGAAGAACGACATGCTGGCCCCCTCCCACTATGTGGTGAGTCTGTCGGTGCTGGGTTTTGCCATCGGCCTCTGGCTCTGGTTCCAGCAACGGGCCATCCGGCAACAGCAGCCCCAACCGGCCTGAGCCCAAGCCCCGAACCCGGTTCGGGGCTTTTTTGTACTGCTGGTGTTCAGGTTGGCCAACATAAGATAGCCTCCCTCCGGGTCGGCCAGCTGGCCGACCCCTGATTTTCACTCTTTAGCCGAGGCTCAACATGTTCTTTCAGGTCGTCTTTCTCGCCTTGCTGGCGCTGCTGCCCATGGTCAACCCGCCCACCACGGCCACCCTGCTGCTGGGGCTGAGCAAGGGGATGTCGCGCGAACACGTGCGCCGTCAGGTCAACCTGGCCGCCATCTATCTGTTCTGCACCCTCTGCATCACCTTCTTTATCGGATCCTCGATCCTGGATCTGTTCGGGATCTCCATTCCGGGCTTGCGACTGGCCGGAGGCCTCATCATCGGCTTTATCGGCTTTCGCATGTTATTCCCGGCCCCCAGTCAGGCCAACGGGGTAGACATCAACCAGAGCATCGCCTTCGTACCGCTCACCATGCCCAGCATGTGCGGCCCGGGGACCATGGCACTGGTGATCAGTGGGGCCGCCCAGATTGCCGAGCTGCCTGACGAGTACAACCGCCTCACCATCTACGGCGCCATGGTCACCGCGTTCGCCCTGATGAGCCTGATCAGCTGGGGGGTATTGAAGCTGGCGGATCCGGTCTGCAAGATCCTTGGCGCCACCGGCATCGACGCCATGACCCGCATCATGGGCTTCCTGCTGGTCTGCATGGGTATGCAGTTCTGCATCAATGGCATCAAGGAAGTGGCACAGGACCCGGTATTCCACGGCGGCCAGGCCGTGCAAACCGCGCCGGCGCTACCGCAGGTTTCCGGCACGTTTGATCAGTTGCCGCAGAAGCCCGTCAGCTCTGATTGAAAACGGTATCAAAAAGTCTCTGACGATCTGCACTGATCTTGTTCCTGATCATGTTATTGACACACAAATGAGTTAGGGTGTTTTTCATACAGACTATGTTCAGACGGATGCTGATAGGTTTGTTGATGAATACCCACTCAATTTCAGGAGAGTATGCTGATGGACAAGATGCTGACCGAAATAGGGAGCCATAGCCTGTTTCACGAGTACCTGAACGTGGTTGGGATTGCGAGCCCATCCCTCGCCAATATCGAACAACGCTGGGAATACAAAGATCAAGAGCAACTGGTCGCCAAGATCCAGGTCGATAAACAGGGCAATGCCCGCTACTTCATCGATGCCCGCGCCATATCCGTCAACTGATACCGAATAGCCCACCAGCCCCGCTCCACTGAACGGGGCTTTTTGTTGTCAGCAACCCCGTAATCAACGGCAAGCCTTGCCACAGCTGTGACTACAAACAACCAACTTTCTGTTCGTTTTTCATACAGCAGACATTCAGTTCAACACGGCTATCTTGTCCGGAGCCCCCCCCCTTAAGTCAGAAGAGTATCAAAATGACCAAGATGCTGACCGAAATTGGCAGTCATAGCCTGTTTCACGAGTACCTGAACGTGCTCGGCATTGCCAATCCAGCCCTTGCCAACGTAGAGCAGCAGTGGGAACACAAGCAGCAAGAGCGGCTGATCGCCAAAATCCAAATCGACAAACAGGGCAAGGCCCGCTACTTCATCGACGCCCGCGCCATCTCGGTCAACTGATACCGAATAACTCGCCAGCCCCGCTCCACCGACCGGGGCTTTTTGTTGCCTGCACGATGGGCAAATCCAGTGCCACCTCATACCCCCCTCTCTGGTAGTGATGGTCTCATGAAAGAATTTTCACAACTAAAAATAAAAAATAAATGGAATAATTAATTATGCGAGATTGATCTCATAACAAAAATCAAAAATCGAGCATGATAATCAGCATCAAGAAGGATGATTTACGCCGGGAATGGCGACGACCTGAAGTAGAGGAAACGATGACCATTGACCTATCAAGCATGATTACTGAAACCCGCAATCCAGCCAGCATCGAGATCGATCAGCTCCCGACACTAGATATGCTGCGGATCATCAATCAAGAAGATCAACACGTTGCAGTGGCTGTAGGCCAACTGCTTCCCGAGATCGCCAAGGCGGTCGATGCTATCGCCGCGGCATTTGGCAAAGGCGGCCGCCTGATCTACATCGGGGCAGGCACCTCCGGACGTCTCGGCATTCTGGATGCCAGCGAATGCCCACCCACCTATGGGGTCTCTGCCGAACTGGTCGTCGGCCTGATTGCCGGGGGCCACAAGGCCATCCTGCAGGCAGTGGAGAATGCCGAAGACGATACAGAGCTCGGAGCCAACGATCTGAAAAACATCCACTTCAGTGCCCACGACGTGCTGGTGGGTATCGCAGCCAGCGGGCGAACCCCCTATGTGCTGGGCGCCATGCGGTATGCCAGGAGCCTGGGTGCAACGGTGTGCAGTATCAGCTGCAACCCAGGCAGCCCGCTCACCAAGGCGGCCGACATCAGCATGGTCGCAGTGGTCGGACCCGAGATAGTGACCGGCTCCTCCCGCATGAAAGCAGGCACAGCCCAAAAACTGATCCTCAATATGCTCTCTACCGGCGCCATGATCCGCACCGGCAAGGTCTACGGCAATCTAATGGTGGATGTGGAAGCAACCAACGCCAAGCTGGTGGAACGCCAGAAGCGTATCGTCATGGAAGCAACTGAATGTGACCGAGACTCGGCCGAGCAGGCCCTTGTCGCCGCAGACAACCACTGCAAGACCGCCATCGTGATGATCCTGGCCAATATCTCCGCCAGCGAAGCGCGCGAGCGACTGCAGAGCAGTGGCGGCTTTATCAGCAAATGCACTGATTGATCGGCCGACCGCACATTGGCCGAGCCAGCAATGGCAACACGATAACAACATAAGCGGGGCATCCGCCCCCTCACATCAGACTGACTGGGTTCTTTATGGCAAAAATAACTGACACCATGATTGGCCAGATCATCCAGGCCATCGGCGGCGGGGATAACATCACCAACTGTGGCCACTGCATGACCCGCTTGCGGCTGAGCCTGGCGGACAGCCTGCATGCCGACCGCGATACCATCAAACGGATCGCCGGGGTGATGGGGGTGATTGAAAGCGACAACCAGTTCCAGATCGTGCTTGGCCCTGGCAAGGCCCAGACTGCCTGCGAGATGATGAACGGCATGCTGAGTGCAGACGCTGATACCCTAACCGCCCCCCGCCCGCAACCAACGGATCTTGGCGACATCGCCGCCGCCAACAAGCAGGCGCTAAAACAGAAGCAGAGCAGCGCGGCGCACCGCTTCCTGGCCAAGTTTGCCACCATCTTTACCCCGCTTATTCCCGGCTTTATCGCTGCGGGTCTGCTGCTCGGCTGCGCCACACTCATCGAGCAGACCCTGCTGCTGGAAGGGCAGCAAACAGGGGGTATGCTGGCCGAATTTGTCGGCTACATGAAGCTCTTCAGCAAGGGATTGTTCAGCTTCCTCAGCATCCTGATCGGCTACAACGCCCAGAAGGCGTTTGGCGGATCCGGGGTCAATGGCGCCATCCTAGCCTCTCTGTTTGTCATGGGGTATGACCCCCAAGCCAGCAGCGGGATCTACTCCGGCATCAGCGACTTCTTCGGTCACCAGATCGATCCGCGCGGCAACATCATCGGCGTGTTGATCGCCTGCATCATCGGCGCCTCGGTGGAACGTCAGGTTCGGCGCTTCATGCCAGACAGTCTGGATATGATCCTCACTTCCTGCATCACCCTGCTGATCATGGGGGCCGTCACCTTTATCCTGATCATGCCCCTCGGCGTACAGCTCTATAACGGTATGTCCTGGCTCTTCATCAACCTCAATGGCAACCCGTTCGGTACCGCCATTCTGGCCGGCCTGTTCCTCATCTCGGTGATGTTCGGTATCCACCAGGGGTTCGTTCCCGTCTACTTTGCGCTGATGGATGCCCAGGGCTTCAACTCCCTGTTCCCCATCCTGGCGCTGGCCGGCGCTGGACAGGTAGGCGCAGCACTGGCGCTCTACAGCCGGGCAGGCAAGGATTCACTGCTGCGTACTCAGGTGAAGGGCACCATCATCCCGGGCATTCTGGGGGTCGGTGAGCCGCTCATCTACGGCGTCACCCTGCCACGGGTCAAACCCTTCATCACCGCCTGCTGCGGTGGTTCACTGGGCGGCTTCGTGGTTGGCCTCATCTCCTGGATGGGTCTACCGGTTGGTCTCAACACCGTCTTTGGCCCCTCCGGTATCGTCGCCCTGCCGCTGATGACCTCCGCCCAAGGGATCTTTCCCGGCATGATGGTCTATGCCGTCGGCCTCGCCGTCGCCTACCTCGGCGGCTACCTCTTCACCCTGATGTTCGGCTGCAAGAACGTCGATCTGAGTTAATCCCTCCTCTGGATTTATAGCCAAGGTCTGGCCCCGAGTAATCGGGGTCATGGCCGAACTCATCCCGGCTCTGGCACAGAGCCCATACAGGAACGATAAGAAATGAAAAAATCCATGCTTGCTCTGGTTCTTCCCGCTCTGCTCGGCGCAGGTTCTGCCCACGCTGCCGTCATCTATCAGGCTGACGATGGCTCCAACGTCGACCTCTATGGCCGTCTTGGCTTCAATATCTCCGACAAGAAGAGCGGCAATGATCAGGGTGACTTCGATGGCCGTATCGGCTTTACCGCCCGCCAGACCGTCAACGAAGATGTTGCAGTGATCGGCATGGCGCAATATCAGGTTAATGCGGCCGAATACGCCAACAACGTGCAGAAGAACAGCAGCGACCTCACCGCCCGTTACGTCTGGGCAGGGATCGATGGCGGCCAGTGGGGCAAGGTGACCGGCGGGCGCGTCTCTTCTGGCCTAATCATGTTCACCGATATTGGCGATGTGTTTGCCGCCTCCGATGTATCTATGGCCCGTCAGGCCAGCAAGGTGGACTCCACCGCCGTGCAGGTGTTCCGTCAGGATGGCACTCTGCAGTACCAGAACACCCTCGGCAATCTGGATCTCTCGCTCGCCTACATCCTTGGTAACGACACTTCGGATCTTGATTACGGCTACAACGGCGCCCTGCGCTATACCTTCGATCTGGGCAGCGCTGGCAAACTGGCTCCGGTCGTGGCTTATCAGCAGACCAAGGCCGCCCAGAGCAGTGGCAGCAAGGTAGATCCCAATGCAGACGAGTATCGCTTCGCCGGGATCGGCACCCGCTACTATCTCGGCCCTCTGATGATGGGTGCGCTCTATGCCAAGGATCAGGTGACCTATCGCGATGGCCGTGCCGATAGTGAAGACAAGGTGTGGGAGCTGACAGCGGTGTATGACATCAACCAGAAGTGGGCTGCCCGCGCAGGCTATCGTCACCTCGACAACGAGGGGGGTGACAAGATGGCACTACGCGACACCACGCTGGAGCTGCAATACAAGCTCACACCGCGCTCATCCCTCTACAGCGCCTATGTGTTCCGCGACGGTGAAGATGGCCTGGCTGGCAGCACCATCACCAGCTTTGGCGGCAGCAGCAACAGCGAGAGCTTCTATCACCTCGGTCTGCGCTACGAATTCTGATCTGGTTGCCGGCCAGCGGGCCGGCACCGTTATGGAGTCTCATGATGGCACGATCCTCTCTGTTCTCTCCCTTACTGTTATCCCCCCTGCTTGCCCTGCTGCTCGGCATGCCGGTACAGGCAGCCCGACTGGAATTGGCCGACAACCTCACCCTGCTCGCCTCGCCACATGGCAAACCCTCGGCCTTTACCCGGGCCATTAATCTCCCGGCGGGAGAGGCCCGGCTGCTGGTACGCTTTGACAGCCCAAGTGACCCCCGATCCACTAACGAGAGTCAGGGTCGCGTTACCTCAGCCCCCCTGCTGCTCACCCTCACAGCACCATCACAAGGGACGTTCCAACTGACCACCCCAGTGCTGACCAGCCCCTCGGCTATCCGCCAGCTTGCCGCCAGCCCGGCCCTGCTGCTGAGTGACGACAAGGGCACCTCACAGCCGATGGCACTGCAAGCCCTCCCACGCAGCCAGGATGGTCTGGGCACCGATTACCAGACCCTGCTGGCGAGTCACACGCCAACAGCGAGCCCAGCATCCATTACCTCGGCACAACCCTCCACCACCATCCATACCACCTCGGATCTCACGTCGGAGCTGGCGGATGCTACCCTGCGGGAACTCTATCTGGCTGCCGATGCAAAGCGGCGCAAAGCCTTTATCCTCTGGGCCCTTGACCTGTAGCAGACAACAAAAAAACCACCCGAATAAGGTGGTTTTTTTTGTTGTGCGGATTATGCAGCGGGAGAGCTGAGCTCACTCCTTGTTGAGTCGGTCGATAGCATCCCGGGTACCGTCAATCAGGGCCCAGGCCCGTTCATCTCTGCGCTGCACCAGACCGAGGAACAGGATATCGGTAATGGTGTTCTGGGCGGTGCGGGACGAAATCGAAGAGATGCGCAGCTCGTTCTCCTCCGCCACCGTATCCAGCACCATATCGGCCATCTGGCGCAACTGGGTTTGCCGGAACGAGGTCACGGCAATCAGGGTGGCGCCATTGCGCTTGGCCAGCTCGGCGGCCGCCAGCACATCACGGCTGGCACCAGAGTAAGAAATGACCAGCTGCACATCACCCGGCCCCAGGGTCTGGGCGATGGAAATCTGCACATGGCTATCCTGGGCAAACAGGGTGGTTACACCGATCTTGAGCAGCTTGTACCAGAGATCCTTGGCAGTCAGTGCCGAACCGCCAATCCCCACCAGCTGCACCCTGCCCGCCTGATCGATGGCATCAAGCACCCGCATCAAGGCCTCGCTGTCGAGGGCCTGGGTGGTCTCGATAATGGAGTTGATCTTCTCCTGCGCCAGCTTCTTGGCCATTGTCTCCAGATCGTCGTCACGCCCGATGCCATTGTAGAGATCGCCGACATTGTCGGTCTTGATGGCATGCTTGCGCCCCAGATCCTCGCTGACCGCCAGCTTGAAGGCGGTGAAGCCCTTGAACCCGATCTTCTGGGTGAACTTCACTATGCTCGACTGGCTCACCTCCGCCTGCTGGGCTAACTCCTGGGAGGAGAAGCTGGTCACCTGCTCCGGACAGGAGAGGATATAGTCGGCAATCTTGAGCTCGCTGGGGGAGAGCTGGCTCCTGATATTGGATATTTTCGACAGGGTAAGCATGGTTTCTCTCTGTTCTTGTTCTGCGGCGAGGCTTACTGGGTGCCACCCACGGTGAGCTGGTCCAGCTTGAGGGTGGGCTGGCCGACACCGACCGGCACGCTCTGCCCCTCTTTGCCGCAGATGCCGACCCCACGATCCAGCGCAAGATCGCTCCCCACCATGGAGACCTGACTCATCGCCTCGGGACCATTGCCGATGAGCGTAGCCCCCTTGATGGGCGCGGTGATCTTGCCATCCTCGATGAGGTAGGCCTCGGAGGCGGAGAAGACGAACTTGCCGGAGGTGATATCCACCTGGCCGCCGCCGAAGTTGGGAGCATAGATGCCCTTTTTCACCGAGGCGATGATCTCGGCCGGATCATACTGACCCGCCAGCATGTAGGTGTTGGTCATGCGCGGCATCGGCATGGCGGCGTAGGATTCGCGGCGCCCGTTGCCGGTGAGCGGCACGCCCATCAGGCGAGCGTTCTGCTTGTCCTGCAGATAACCCTTGAGGATACCGTTCTCAATCAGCACGTTGTAGCCACCCGGCGCCCCCTCGTCATCGATAGAGACGGAGCCACGCCGACCCGGCAGGGTGCCGTCATCGACGATGGTGCAGTGTTTGGAGGCCACCTGTTCGCCGATGCGGCCAGCAAACGCGGAAGAGCCCTTGCGGTTGAAGTCCCCCTCCAGACCGTGACCCACCGCCTCGTGCAGCAACACGCCGGGCCAGCCGGAGCCCAGCACCACCGGCATGGTGCCGGCTGGCGCGTCGATGGCCTCCAGATTGACCAGTGCCTGACGCACCGCTTCGCGCACATAGCCAAACGCACGGCTCTCCAGCCCGTCCAGTTCGAGGAACCAGTCGTAACCAAAGCGGCCGCCGCCACCAGCACTGCCACGCTCGCGGCGATCGCCCTTCTCGGCGATCACGGTCACCGACAGACGCACCAGCGGACGCACATCGGCAGCCAGAGTGCCGTCGGTGGCGGCCACCAGGATCTCTTCATAAACACCGCTGATGGAGGCCATCACCTGATTGATGGCAGGATCCAGACTTCTGGCGAACTTGTCCATCTGCTCCAGCAGGGCGATCTTCTGATGCTTGTCGAGAGTCTGCAGCGGATCCATGGCCGGATAGAGCAGGTTCGCTTCGGTGCGAGCCCACGCCTTCACCTTGCCGTGAGCACCGGCAGCGGCGATGCCGCGAGCGGCAGTCACCGACTGTTGCAGGGCCAGCAGGCTCAGCTCGTCCGAGTAGGCGAAGCCGGTCTTCTCGCCGCTGACGGCGCGCACCCCGACCCCCTGATCGATGTTGTAGCTGCCATCCTTGACGATGCCATCTTCCAGCATCCAGGACTCGTGCCAGCTGCGCTGGAAATAGAGATCGCCGAACTCCACCTGATGGCTCATCAGGCTGCCGAGCAGCTGCTGCAGGCGCCCTTCGTCGAGGTCGTTCGGGGCCAACAGGGAGGCACTAACCTGGCTCAATAGACTCAATCTTCTTCTCCACTCTCGTAACGAGATGTTTTAAATCGTCTTGCCGACGGGTCGGCAACAAGCCACACCATCACAACAAACGGGCATGCTCCAGCACGGGCAAACGGCTGCGTTTCAATTTTTCACCACACCATCAGAGCAAACGGGCGTGTTGCAGCACTGGCATGGTGCGTTTCAATTCGTCGATAAATCCAGGCTCCATCTTCGCCAGCACGGTGCCGCGCCCGGACTCTTTACAGGCCAGCACCCGACCCCAGGGGTCGATCACCATGCTGTGGCCCCAGGTCTGGCGCCCCGTCTCGTGGGTGCCGCCCTGATTGGCTGCCACCACGTAGCACTGGTTTTCGATGGCGCGGGCCCGTAGCAACGGCTCCCAGTGCGCCTCGCCGGTCACGGCGGTAAAAGCGGCTGGCACCAGCAGTACGCGGGCACCGGCACCGGCCAGCTGGCGGTAGAGCTCGGGAAAGCGCAAATCATAACAGATCGAGAGGCCAAGGGGACCAAAGGGGGAGTCCACCAGCACGGGAGCCTCCCCCGCACTGAAGGTCTCCGACTCCCGATAGCGACCGTGATTGTCCGCCACATCCACATCGAACAGGTGGATCTTGTGGTAGTGGCCCTTGAGCTCACCGCTTGGATCAAACACCAGCGAGCTGGTATGGATATGATCGGAACCGGCGATGGTAGTCGGCATAGCCCCGGCCACCAGCCAGATGCCAAAGTCGCGGGCCCACTCGGCCAACTGCTGCTGGATCGGCGCAGCTCCGCTCAGATCGGGGCCAATCGCCTCGGCGCCATCCAGATAGCCCTGCCGCTCGCCAAACAGGGCAAAGTTCTCCGGCAGCAGCACCAGCAGTGGCCGCTCTTTGGGCAAGGCCGCCAGTTCGGCGGCAATCTGCTCCCGGTTATCGCGCCAGTGACGGCCAGATACCAGCTGTATTGCGGCTAACCACATGACTCTCTCCTTGTCCGCGTTAATCGCGATCCACAATATTCGGGTCTTTATCCATCTCGGCCAACAATTTGCGCAGATGATGTCTGACCAATCCACGCTGGCCCCGCTCCGCCCATTTGAGGCAATCGAACAGCTCCCACACCAGCCCATCCCCTTCGGCCATATAGGCGGGAAAGTCCCAATGGCTGGGCGCCGGGCCAGCTACTTCCAGCGCATGAAGGGAGGCGGTTTTGTCGAATAGTGGCAGGTAAGGTTTGGCAAGAGGGTACTCAACCCCTCGATCCAGGATGTGGATCTCGATGCTGGACATGTCGAGGAAGATGAACCGCCAGTAAGAGGCAGTATCGTCATGACTACCTTGCCAGCAGTGAAAGATGGGCCGATCCCCCACAATGGTGTGCACCAGTTCGCCTCCCTGCTTATGAAAGCCCGGCTCGGCCAGCAGCAAGAGATCAACATCAGAGACCCGGTCTGCCTTACCCTTGGCGAGCGACCCGACGACCACACCGGCCTCGATGGCGGGATGGGCTGCGCCATGTTCAATAACCGAGTCCAGCAGTGCACGTTGCAGTGGCGGGATAGCTGACCAGTGCTTATCAACCATCATAACACCCCCTCAGCCACAACCCGATCCCCCGCCTGCAGGGTGTAATCCAGCACTATGATGCGCGCCAGCACCGGGCGGAAGATGGCCTTGAGGGCATCGTGATCCGGATGGGGCAGATAGCGCTGGCGGGCCGCTTCGTCGGCGAAGGTCATCAGCACGCTATGAGTAAACCCCTCGGCCCGCCCCTCCGGGCTGTCATCCTGGCCCCACTCCACGGCGGTCACGCCGCTGACCTTGGCCGGTATGGCGAGGAAGGCGGCCCTGACGGCGGCAATGTCAGCGGGGAGTGCATCGGGCTTGAAGGTGATCAGCAGAATATGTCGGATCATGGCTCTCTCCTTGAGCGTGAGCAGGTCGAGGCAATGGGCAGACGCCAGTATCAGGGCTGGCGCGGGCTACCCGATTGTGGATTCAGCAGGAAAGGGGTGGCCGCTGGCAGCGTGGGCGCCGCCGCATCGACCGCCTCTTTCTGCTGCTGGTTGAGCTTGATGCGAGCGCGATCCCGCCCCGCCTCGATCAGCTTGGGTGCGTCGAGCGGGCCCGAGATCCGAAAATCGATGCGGGTCACCACATCCACCACCGGCTCCAGCAGTTTGGAGAGGGCCAGCACATAGAGACCCGTAACCGGCGTGATGGAGAAGGCGGCCACCACCGGCAGAGTGCCACCCAGATTGGGGGAGAAGCTCAACTCGTAGTCGAGCTGCCAGCGCACCAGATCGGCGATCCCCTCGCCGCGCAGATTGCCTGCCGCCCCCTTCATGTAGAAGTCATCGTTGCTGACCTGCCCCTGCTTGATGGTGGCAGAGGCGGACATGGATTCGAAGTAGAAGCCCTTGTCGAACACATCGCGAAAATCGAGGCGCAGTTTGCGCAGCAGGGAGTCGAGACTGAGCAGGGAGAGCAGCCGTGCCCCCTTGTCGTTGACCTCCCGCAGGGTGCCGCCCTCCAGCTGATAGTTGGCACTTCCCCCCAGGGTCGGCAGGCTCGGACGATAGGGCACATCCTGCCAGTTCAGATCAAAGGCAAGCGAGCCGGGAGCATCGCCGATGGGCGAGGTGTAGCCGAGCCGCTTGAGCAGCAGCTCGCTGTTGTTGCTGGTCAGCTTGCCACGGGCGCGGGTCTGCATCCGGTTGCCATCAGCCAGCCAGTCGACGCTGCCGGTAAGCTGACTGCCTGCCAGCCGCACATCCAGCCCCTTGAGGGTCACCTTGTTGGCGCCGGGCACCAACTCCCCTTTCACTTCACCGAGCGGCAATGCGCCAAAGCGGCAATCGACACAGCTCACCTGCAGCCAGGGAATGGAAGCCATGATGGCGTTATCCTGCTTCGCATCGGGATCCGGGCTGAGATCCGAACTCTTGCCGGACCAGTAGATGCGGGCAAACTTGGCATCTACCGGGCGATTGGCCACTGCGGGCAGACGGATCACCCCCATCACGTCGGGGCTGTCGATCATCACCTCAGTCGCCTGATTGGTCGGCCCCACGGTGAAGCGCGCCGCCTTGAGGGTGGCACTGCCGATATAGGCGCGGGCCAGCTGACCATCCACCCACCACTCCTGCGGCAGGAAGGAGGGGCCGACCACCGCATTGCCGGTCTGGTTCTGCGCTGGCAGCCACTGCTTGAGCCGCGCCAGCCAGCCGCCCACGTCGGCCTCCTGCTGGTTGATGGCAAGCAGCATGGGGGCATCGCGCAGCACCCGAGCCCCCGGTTGACCCACATCGACCCGCACCCGGCTCAGATAGGGCACCCCTTCGCCGTAGACCAGTCGGGTCTGCATATCCACATCGGCACCCAGCACGGCGCGAATGTCGGCGCTGCCATCCCGGCCACGGGCGATCACCTTGAGCGGCAGACGACTGGCACTGCTCTTGGCCAGCGGCAGCGGCAGATCCAGCCCCATCCCCTGCAGGTTGGAGTCAAGCGCCAGCTGGAAGCTGAACGGCTTGCTCTCGGGCAGGGTCAGCCCCAGCTTGCCGCCCCAGTTGCTGCGGCCGTTGAGAATGCCGTATGAAGAGATGGCCGCCGGTTGGCGTCGGCTATCCCACTGCCCCTTGAAATCGAGGTCGACCTGATAGCGATCCGGATGCTGGCGCCCCTGATAGTCGAGAGTCAGCGGCTGGTTCCACAGGCTCGCCTTGAGGTTACTGAAGCGGGTCTGCTCGTTGTCATATTCGAGGCGGCCCTGCACCTTCTCCAGCGGCAGATCCAGACTGGTGACCCGCACCTTGTTGTTGCTGAAGATGGCATCGCCGCTCGCCTTCACTTCGCTCTCGCCATCGAGAGGAATATCGAGCTTGACCGAACCGGCCATCGGGCCGCGGATCTCGATCTCCCGTAGCGCCTGTCCCACCGAACTGCCGAGCGGGGAGTCCTGCAGGTAGTCGCTGATGGCCTTGCCCTCGCCCTGCACATTGGCATCAATATAGAGGTGGGCGCCGGGGGAGAGATCCGGGATCCAGGCATGCACCGAGTCGGATCTCGCCTTGCCCAGCATGGTGGAGCGGCTGCGCATATCGAGACCGGCATTCTGGAACAACAGGTCTATCTGCAGGTCTGTGAGCGGTTGCCAACCGGGGAAGAACTCGTAGGTGGCCTGCTCAAGGGGCACCGCCACCTGGAAGATGCCCTTGCCGTTGTCATAGGGGAAATCCCTGAACTCGCCATACCAGAGCAGGTCGGCACCCTTGGCCTTGCCCCCCTTGATGGCGCCACTCAGGTAATCCACCAGCGCCTTGTCCATCGCCTGCAACGGGAAGTAGCGATCGGCATGGCCCGCGTTCTTCACATCGATATGGCCGGTCAGGGCCAGGAAGGGGTGCTCGAACAGCTCGAGGCGAAAGCGGCTGGCCAGAGTCAGATCCGGGTTATCCAGCGCGATATCCTGCCCGTAGATCACCCAGCCTTGCGCCTCACGCCACCAGTCGAGGCGGGCCGCGAAGCTGTCGACCGGGATCGGCATTTTGAAGTGACGGGCGGGGTCTACCTTGTCGTTCGCCAGCGCCAATCTGGCGCTGCCCCCCTTGGGGGTGAGCCAGAACTCGCCGTTGAGATCCTTCATCCCGGGTACGTCGTGCCAGGCGTTGAGGCCCACGTTGGCGATCTGGCCACTGAGGGAGACATCCTGCCAACCGGCATCGGCCTGCAAGGTCAAATTGGTCAGCTTGCCCTTGGGCTTGGTCTGCTTGAGCAGTTCGCTCTGAGCAGGATAAATCGCGGAGACCAGCTGGCTCAGCTGGGCGAGCTGGTCGAGATCGATCTGCGGCACATAGCCCTGCACCCGCTCGCCGATCCGCTCCAACTGCAACCGGCTATGCAGCCAGGGTTTGTCATCCAGTTTGAAGATCACATCGTGGCTGGCCAGCTGCCAGTTCTGGCCATCGCGGCGCAGCTGGATCTTGCCACCGTCGAGCCCGAGGCGGTGGAGCGCCTGCTGCTTGGGATCTTTCCAGATCAGGTAGTTATTGCCAAAAGCCAGCAGGGTATTGCCCAGCTTGCCACTGTCGAACTCGCTCCAGAGCTGAAAGTCGAGCTGACCGGCGACCTTGGGGTCGCCAGCATGGATCTTGGCCAGTGTCGGGGTGATATCGAGCTGGCGGGCCCCCAGATAGAGCTGCCCCTTGAGGCGATCGAGCCGGGCGGTCGGGGCGTCCACATCCAGAATCAGATCGATGGTGCTCTCGCCCACTCCGTTGATGAGGTAAGCCTTGCCGACCCCCTGATGGCGCTTGCCACGGTTCTGCCAGCGCAGCTGGGCGATGTCGAGGGCGCGCAGATCACCGAGGGAGGTGGTGACGCTGAGGCGGGTGTTGTGCACATCGAAGGTGGAGAGCTGGGTCAGCAGAAAACGCAGCAGGGCCCCTTGCTGGGGATCCCCTTCCGGCTCGCGGCTGTTGGCGGGCTGGCTGAAATCGAGGGTGATGTCGCCGTCGCTGAGGATCAACTCGCCAAACACCGGCTTGAGCTCGTTGATGGTGCGCCAGAAGTCGAGATGCACCCAGGCTTTGCCGAGCTGTACGGTAAAACGCCCCGAATCCGGGGCGATGGCGAGTTGCTGCAGTTCGAGGGCGGGCCCGGACTGTGTCCAGTCCAGCCCCACTTGCTCCACGCTGACCTTGAGTTGTGAATCACCCAGCAGAGTGTTGAGCAGGCTCTCCCGGTATTGATTCAGCAAAGGGCCCCCTACCCGCACCAGAGTGACCAGCATGGCCATCAGTACGAACAGAACCCCCAGGGCCAACCAGCCCCGACTCAGCCAGCGGTAGACCAATTACATCATCACCACGTCGAACTGCTCCTGACCACAGAGGGGTTCGCTCACTACCCGCACCTGCTTGCCGATAAACACCTCCAGCTCCGCCAGACTGTGGGACTCCTCGCCATGGAGGTAGTCGGCCACGGCCGGGGCCGCGTAGACGGTGAACTGATCCGCATCGTAGGCGCGATTGACCCGGATGATCTCCCGCAGGATCTCGAAGCAGACCGACTCCACCGTCTTGACCCGACCGCGCCCCTTGCACTCGGGGCACTCGGAGCAGAGCACATGCTCCAGGCTCTCGCGGGTACGCTTGCGGGTCATCTCCACCAGTCCAAGCTGGGAGAAACCGTTGACGTTGGTCTTGGCGCGATCCTTTGAGAGCGCCTGCTCCAGACTGTGCAGCACCCGACGGCGGTGATCTTCCGACTGCATGTCGATGAAGTCGATGATGATGATGCCGCCAAGGTTGCGCAGGCGCAGGTGACGGGCGATGGCCGCCGTCGCCTCGACGTTGGTATTGAAGATGGTCTCTTCCAGATTGCGATGGCCGACAAAGGCGCCGGTGTTGATATCCACCGTGGTCATGGCTTCGGTCTGGTCGATGATGAGGTAGCCGCCAGATTTCAGCTCTACCTTGCGCTCCAGCGCGCGCTGGATCTCGTTCTCCACGTCGTAGAGATCGAAGATGGGCGACTCGCCGGGGTAGTACTCCAGCTTGCTGGCCAGCTCCGGCACGTACTCTTCGGTGAAGCGCTTGAGCTGATCGAAGCTCTGGCGGGAGTCAACGCGGATCTTGTCGAGCTCGGCGCCGACAAAGTCGCGCACCACCCGAAAGGCCAGACTGGGATCCTCATAGAGGATCTTGCAGGGGGGGTACTTCTGCTTGCGCTCGAGGATCTTGCGCCACAAGCGCTTGAGGAAGGCGGCATCCTGCTCCAGCTCCTGCTCCCCGACCCCTTCGGCGGCGGTGCGGATGATGTAGCCACCCAGATCATCCACATAACCGGCCACGGTGCGCTTGAGGCGCTCGCGCTCGGCTTCCGACTCGATACGCTGGGAGACGCCGACGTGGGCGCTGCCCGGCATAAAGACCAGATAGCGGGAGGGCAAGGTGATATCGGTAGTGAGACGGGCACCCTTGGTACCCAGCGGATCTTTCACCACCTGCACCATGATGTCCTGCCCCTGGCGCACCAGTTCGGCGATGTTGCCGACCTGGAACTGCTCCTTCTCCTTCACCGCAACACACTCGGTGTGGGGGACGATATCGGAGGCGTGCAAAAAGGCTGCCTTGTCCATGCCGATATCGACGAAGGCTGCCTGCATGCCGGGCAGCACCCGGCTGATCTTGCCTTTGTAGATATTGCCCACGATGCCGCGCTTGGCCTGACGCTCTACATGCACTTCCTGCAGCAGACCGTTTTCGACCAGAGCAACCCGGGTTTCGGAGGGGGTAACGTTAACCAGCAGTTCTACCGACATAAGTAACCTTGCCTGTTCCAGTTTTGAATTCTATAAAGCCAATCCGGTACAACGCGCGCAAGGGAAAAACGCAGCAGAGCACAGCTGACGGGAAATTACTTGAGCTGTTCCAGATGATGCTTGATCAACAGGTCAGTTTCCAGCAGGGGCAGACCGACCACGGCGCTGTAGCTCCCCTCGATGCGGCTGACGAACTTGCCTGCAATACCCTGAATGCCGTAAGCCCCGGCCTTGTCACAGGGCTCACCGGTCTGCCAGTAGGCCTCGATCTCGGCCTCGTCCAGCTTGCGAAACGCCACATTGGTGGTGACCAGACGCACGTCACAACGATCCTTGCTGGCCAGCGCCACCGCCGTCATCACCTGATGCACCTTGCCGGAGAGAGACTCCAGCATATCTTTGGCATCCAGCAGATCGGACGGTTTCTCCAGCACCCGCTCACCCAGCACCACTATGGTGTCGGCACCCAGCACCGGCAACGCCGTCGGCGCAGCAGCCACACCGGCCGTGGCCTTGTCACGGGCGAGGCGGCAGACATAATCCTGCGCCTTTTCACCTTCGTTGCGCTGCTCGGGCACATCCAGCTTCAACACCTCGAAACGGTAACCAAGCTGGGTCAGCAGTTCACGGCGACGGGGAGAGCCAGAGGCGAGGTAGAGTTGCAATTCGTTGTTTTTATTCATATTTACCTAATGTTAAAGCGACGCCGCACTTTACGCAGCACCAGAAACACCCAGGGCCATATTAACATCGTCGTCAACGTCGACCAAAAATAGGAGAAGTTGAGGCTGGCCTGGCTGAACAGGTGCTCGGCCCAGAATACCGTCATCTTGCCCACCAGCGAGAGGCCACCGATGATCAGTGCCTGCTGCCAGAGGGAGAAGTTGCGGATCTTCTGGAACTGGAAGGCCGCCAGATAGGTGGTGATGGCCATCGCCATCGCCCGCACGCCGAGGGTGCTGCCGAGCAGCACATCCAGCAGCAGGCCGGCCACCCAGGCGGTGCCGACGTTGGTCCGGTGCGGCAAGGCCAGCGCCCAGTAGATGAGCACCATGGCCAGCCAGTCCGGACGGAAGGGGTCAAATTCGAAAGGAAGGGGCAGGATCGAGAGGCTCAAGGCCAGCAGGATCGAAATCCAGATCCAGATCCTGCCACTGGCGGGTTGTAACATCAGCGCGTCGCTCCTGCGGCGGACGCAGCCGGCGCGGCAGCTTCGCCATCCTCATCATGCACTTCAGGCTTCTTGTCGGTCCACAGCAACAGCAGGTAACGCAAGCGATCAAGCTCGACCAGCGGCTTGGCCTCGACCTGGGCGAAAGGCTTGCCTTCCACATACTCGGAGCGGGTCACCGTCGCCACCGGATAACCTTCCGGGAAGCGGCCGCCAAGACCGGAGGTCACCAGCAGATCGCCCACCTGAATATCGGTATTGCGCGGCAGGTTGCGCAGCTCCAGCGTATCGAGCTCGCCACTGCCGGAGGCGATGGCGCGCAAGTCGTTGCGCAGCACCCGCACCGGAATACCGTGGCTGGTGTCGGTGATGAGCAGGACGCGACTGGTGGTGGAGCCCACATGGAGCACCTGACCAATTACACCCTGATCGTTGATCACCGCCTGGCCGTTATAGACGCCATCCAGCGCCCCCTTGTTGATCAGCACCTGATGGCTGAAGGGGTCGGAATCGACAGACAGCAGCTCGGCCACCATCTTGCGGGACTCCTTGTGCACCGGCGAACCGAGCAGCTCGCGCAGACGCTGGTTCTCGTGCTCCAGATGATCCATCTTGAGCAAACGGGCACGCAGGGTAAACAACTGCTGCTCCTGCTGCTTGGTCTGCTCGATGAGATCGGCACGGGTCTGCACCTGGGTCGACATGGTGTCGAGCAGGGTGCCGGGGGCATTGGCCATGTATTGCAGCGGACTGACTAACGAACTGAGGTAGACGCGGACATGGGTAAACACACCGAAGCGGGAGTCCGCGACGATGGCAGCGATGGAGATGATGACGGCGAGAAACAACCGTAACTGAAGCGAAGGGCCTCTACCAAAAATGGGTTTCATGGGTCGTCAAAAAAGAGCCGGCACGCTGGCCGGCTTTGGGTCTTATTCGTAGTGGAACAGATCGCCACCGTGCATATCGATCAACTCCAGCGCCTTGCCGCCGCCACGGGCCACACAGGTGAGGGGATCTTCGGCCACGACGACAGGAATACCGGTCTCTTCCATCAGCAGACGGTCGATATCCTTCAGCAGCGCACCGCCACCGGTCAGCACCATGCCGCGCTCGGAGATGTCGGAAGCCAGCTCCGGCGGAGACTGCTCCAGCGCCACCATCACGGCAGCCACGATTCCGGACAGCGGCTCTTGCAGCGCTTCCAGGATCTCGTTGGAGTTGAGGGTGAAGCTGCGCGGTACACCTTCGGCCAGGTTACGGCCACGCACTTCGATCTCGCGCACCTCTTCGCCCGGATAGGCAGAGCCGATCTCGTGCTTGATGCGCTCGGCGGTGGCTTCACCGATCAGGCTGCCGTAGTTGCGACGCACGTAACTGATGATCGCTTCGTCAAACTTGTCGCCACCGATACGGACGGACTGGGAGTAAACCACGCCGTTCAGGGAGATGATGGCCACTTCGGTAGTACCACCACCGATATCAACCACCATGGAACCGGTCGCTTCGGAGACCGGCAGACCGGCACCAATGGCAGCAGCCATAGGTTCATCGATCAGGTAAACCTCGCGAGCACCGGCGCCCAGTGCGGACTCCTTGATGGCGCGACGCTCAACTTGAGTGGAACCGCACGGCACACACACCAGCACACGCGGGCTGGGGCGGAAATAGTTGTTGTCGTGAACCTGCTTGATGAAGTGCTGCAGCATCTTCTCGGTCACGTAGAAATCGGCGATCACGCCATCTTTCATCGGGCGGATTGCGGAGATGTTGCCCGGGGTACGGCCCAGCATCTGCTTGGCGGCATGACCGACAGCAGCGACCGATTTGGCGTTCCCGCGCTCTTGGCGAATGGCGACAACTGAGGGTTCGTTAAGGACGATCCCTTGATCTTTTACATAGATCAGGGTGTTGGCAGTTCCCAAATCGATCGACAGATCGTTGGAAAAGACGCCTCTGAGCTTTTTGAACATGGCTACGGGAAATCCTAAGAATTTGGAGGTGCAGAAAACCGGCTAACTTTACCAATGCCCACCCCAATGGGCAAGCGCTCAAACTGTCGCCAATCAATCAAGCGCGACAAAAGTGCGAGTCATCACTCACTCGCCCGGGCTTACAAACGCTAATAAACAAGGATTTAGGGGGGCGAATTTCCACCATCCCCCCGCCATCACGATTCAGTGCAATATTTCGCGCCGATAAATAATTCGATCATTACCCCGGCTGGAGCCGAAAATGGCCTCCCCTTGCAGGGTAATTGGATCTGACAACCAGAGCGGCTGCGACGGCTGTTTCGATAAATCGACCTTGTAGGGAATGCGTACCGAGATGTCCGGCTTGGCAAACTGGAACAGGATCTCGCCATCTTTCGCGAGTGCAGACTCAGCACCCGGTGCCGAGCTCCCCAGCCCCAACCTGATCTTGCGACCAGTCCCCAGATTCAGGTCGCGAGTGGTCGCATCAAATGTCTGGCTCGGATTCAGGAAGGTGAATCCCTGATTGGCCAGAGAGATCTGAGTACATTGATCCAGCTTGTTCAACTGCCAGTTGCCCGCTTCGTAATATTGCATCTGCAACGGCACGGCCAACGGCGCAGAGGCCAAGCCAGCCGCCGTGCCAGCCTGCAGGCGACCGTACAACAGCTTTTGAGTGCCCAGCAGCACCGCATTACACCCCGATCCGGAACATGCCCCAGCTACAGCAGTATTCATATTTGGATTAGCCAACAGTGTATTGCCGCCATCCTTATCATCGACTTTGATACCAAAGCTCAACGTGGCAAAAGGTGCTTCTGGACTCGCCGCACGATCAAAGCGGGTATTCAGCCCGAAAGGTGACTGCTGATTTATACTGGCGACGCCACTTGCCCAACTGAGCGAGGGCGACAGTGTAATACGCTGGTCACGCGCGACCCCATCCAGAGCATTAGCCGCCACCATCTCAGCAACACCTTTAGCAAACGCCCCCTTATAGTTTTGTGTCGTCCCTTTCTGCAAATTGCGCGCAGTGAGGACAAAACCGCTGGCAAAGGGCTGACTCATGTATGTAAAGGCATTGCAGGCAGGCGTAATAAAACCACCACTCAAACTGTAATCCCAAGGAACAAAACGGCCCACTGGCTGGCTCTGAGCTGATGGGATGGTGTAATTGAAATAGCCGTTGGCAGTCGGAGTCGCCGTCATCCGGAACACTCCCACCTCGCTCACTGTCTGGCTAATGGTATTGACACTGTTGGTCGCTGCCACGTGGTTATAGGTGGTAGTACCCAGCGCGGCATTGGTGCCCGGGTTCGGCGCCACCAGCGTACTGCCAAGAGCAATATTGGGCAGGACAAAGTTGGGCGTAGTCTGATTCCCTGCGCAGATATCCCCATCATTGGCCGACTCCCAAGCCATCGCCTTGATATCTACCTGAAACGTCTCCCCCGCTTTTTTGAATACCGGGCAGCTGCTATCACCTGCCGCGCAGACCCCTTGCGGGGGCATAATGCACAGACCAACCGGACGCGCCACAAACTGATCCGCGCCGAGCATCACCAGACCCGCCGTCTCACCACTGCCATTATGGCGAGCATAGAGCTGCACCTGACCCGCATCGGGGTAAGCCACCTTTTTCAAGATCGCTTTACCCTGATTATCGAAAGTCAGGTTGAGGGTGGTGGGCGTTGGCGAAGGAACACTGGCAGCATAGGTAGCAATGGCGTTGCCATCGATGGAGATCTTGCTGCCAAAGTTATTGGTATTTGGATTGCTGTACGTTCCCCAAAAACCGACCGACCTCCCCCCGGTAAATCCGGGCACACATTGCTTTGTAATGTCATCTTTTTTAACCGCACTGATAGTCACATCCTGAGGCTGGTTGGAATAGGTATCCAGCACATCAAAGATGAATCCGCTGTCGGCAAAGCTGAGAGTACAGGCCTGAGTTGTCGGTGCGCCGTTACCGACCTTGCACAAGGTCTCACTGAGTGGTTTGACAGCAGGTACTGAATTGTTCACGCCCAACGTGACTTGGGTCTGAGTATTGTTACGCAACAAAACTTTGCCCGTTCCACCGGTAAAGGTCACTGTATTGCCACTCACATTGTTGGCACCAGACAGTGGGTACCAACCACCATCCTGAAGACTCTGTGGCAACAAAGAAACAGCAACTTGCTCGGTAATCAGCAGACTGCAATCTGGATTTGCACACGCCTTGATGGTGATCTCTTCCGGGTTGCAGGTCAGAGGTTGACCCGAATACTGCAACTCGAAATGATCTACCTGAACGCCTACCTCTCTTGATTTCAGCGCACATATTTCCACGTTATCGAGTTCATGAATATTGGTCAGGGCACCTGTAGAACCGGTCAGGGACACATAAAAGTCTTGCGGTAACGGGCTTTGGCCCAACGCAGGCTCCAGCGCATCAAACGAATCAATAAGAGAGATAAACCCGCTTCCCGTATCACGCTCCACTTTGACCATCGCACGTCCACTGGTTCGTGAATCAATCGTCAGACGGTAACGGTGGTTGGCGCTACCGTTGCCATCTACCTTTGGACTCAGGCAACTGGTGTTAGTGTTGGTTGTTCCATTATTACAGGTGCCTCGCAGATAGTTGTATCCGGAAAAATTGGATCCCGAGCCACGCACGACAACCGATTGCGGGCGATAGCCCACACTCCCACCGCCCCCAAAAGATGAGAAGTTGCCATACTCATCCAAGCCAAACCCGAGCCAACCACCAGCAAACCCGGGTGAGTTACTCGGTTGATAATGGCCATACCCCAAGGGCCCCCCAGCAGCGCCAGGCTGTGGGGTCACCGAAGCGTCAGAAAGCACAACTGTCATACCATCTGCCCCAGTGATCGTGCCACCATAGGCGTAGTGATTAAATGTCAGCGTCACCAGATTGCCAGCAGCAGGAAATAACCGCTGATAAGTCGCAGAGGTTGCTTGTCCCGTGCTGGCTTGGGTCATCCGTAAACGTCGGTCTGCCGTAATGGATGGTATAAATCCGCCAGCACTCTGCTTGACGGCCCACCTATCACCGAGCGGCTGGGAGAAGTCATCGGTCTCACAGCTCAATGTCGAGCCACCACAGGGATGGCGTTGACTATATAAATCTACGATCTGATTATCAGACAAGGCTGCGCCATAAATGGCAACCTCATCAATTCGCCCATTAAAGCTGCGGCTATCAATATAATCTCGGCCAATCTCCAAATTTTGTGTATTGGTTCCTAATGAACTGGCATCATTGCCCGTAGCCGTATCAGCGACCCCATTGATATATATTTTTTGACGTTGATTATTAGCAGCCATTGCATCATAGCGAATGACTATATGAGACCACGTATTTAACGGTATTTGGGTGTTTGTTGTTAGTGTCTGGTTCACACCAGAACTTCTTTCCCAATACCAAAACACTCTACCTAGACTATCCAGATGAAACTCATAGTTACCATCTTTTGACACAATGGAATACAGGTTGCCAGCCGATGGTCGACTTACCGGATATACCCAAGCAGAAACAGTTAGCTGAGTTGAAAATGACAAGCGAGAGTCATGCGGCACCTCAATGTATTGGCTACTACCACCAGTAAACTCACCATAGCCACAAGTACCAAGATTACTAGAATTAACTGGCAATGCTGGTGACACAGTATTTGTTTTCGCCCCCCTCATTGCGCGACCATGTAGCACATCAGCAACGGAGTTTTTGACTTCTCCTGCAACACCAGTCCACTTATTCTCTTCAAGCTGATACAAGGCAACAGGTGCCGGGGCACAAGCATTAACCGGATTTGACACAGGTAAGCACGTACCGGTCACAGAGCTGTTGTTGACATTAACTACTCCACCTGCATTATTTGTTGCGGCGGTCAAATTGCCATAAACCGTAGAATTGGTAACAGTGATATTATTTGATGTGGTCGAGATAATGACAGGGCTTCCCTGAGACCCCAGTTGACTACCAGTAGCATTAAAAGAGCTAGCCCCAGAAACACTTCCACTGGTCATATTAACTGAGTTGAATGTCACTGGATTATTTGAGCGCATGGTAATATTACCACTATAAGTTCCGCCAGACATAGTCACAGAACTATTTGCACTGATATTTCCTGATAACTGAACATTGGTCACGCTAACAGAATTGCCTGTGCTGGTTATATTACCCTGAACGACCCCAGAGTTTAGCGATACATTCCCGCTGGTCGTAATATCACCATAAAGATAGATATTATTGAGTGTGATATTTGAACTGCCAGCTAAAACATCACCATATATAGTATTTTGATATCCTTGAGATATAATACCACCAAAACCAGCTTTAAGAGTTATTCTGCTTGAGGCACTGCCAACTTTGTTATTTGTGAGAGAGATTCCGCCATCTGCACTCAGCGTGGAATTTTGATTGGCGACAATCACATCACCGTCGTTTAATGTTACCTGACCATTACCACCAGTACAGGTGTAAACATTCCCTAACTTTTGCCATGTGGTATTACATGGTGGATATTGATTGAGGGACAAATTATATTGTTGCGCCACAGCTGAACCGCAGAAAAGTAATAAACCAACCAACCATTTAAAATCCATCACTTTTCCTCTCCACTTATATCATCTGCCGCAATATCGATTGTCAGTACCAAGTGCAAGCGGATGACTTGCCCTGAAACAGCGAGAACGACTCCAGACCAAGCGACTAACACAACCGATATCATCACCATCACGGGTCATGGAGTTCCTCCATCATAAGCTTCCACCATCAGGGTTCTGCTCACGGCAAAATCAGGGTTGGCACTGTTGAGGTCCGAGCTACCACAGGTTCCGACACTCTCGAGACGATAGCCATTGGTCACAGATCCGTTGTAGGTCACTGGTACCATGGCGCAGCGGATCACAGCCTGGCAGTTGGTCAGCCCGGGATTGCTGGCAAAATTCAGCGTGCTGGTTGCAGGGCACACAGCGGGTGGCGTTGACTGTGCAAGGGTGCGATTAGGAAACAGCCGATAGAGCGCCACTTCCAGCCCGCTCTGGGCTGCCAGCAGGGCACGCACACTGCGCACCTCCACCGTATTTTTCTCGCCACTGTCGACCAGAAAACGGCCCATAGCAGCCGCCAGCAGCGCCATCACCACAATGACAAAGAGGGCAATCATCAGGGCGCTGCCCCGCATTCGACTGAAAGCGTGTGGATCAGGGGACATTGAACACCCCTATCTTATGGTTGAAAGTAACCGACTCCCCTTTGCGTTCGAAGACAAAGCGCATCCCAAACTCCCCTTCGGCGTTAAACGCTGAGGTTTCCCGATAGAAAGAGCCAATACGAAGAGAATCAGCCATCAGCACGCCCTGCGCAGGCAAAGGTGTCCCGATGGCGGCACTGGAACGGGTTATCGTGCTTCCCTCCACACAGTAACGGACCTGCTGGTTGGCAAAGTAGACCCGACTACCCGGCGAAAGGCCAGCCAGACTCTCGGTACTGGTATAGCGGATAGTTTGCGCCCCGGATACGGGAGTCAGCACATCCGTGACCTTGGCGACACAGCGCCCATAATCGCAACCAGCAGTGAGCGAACCGGCATTTTTGTCCGGTACCGGAAATACGATCAGCTGATCATCTTTTTTGACGGCGTAGGCATCCACACTCAACGGATTGGCAGCAGAGGCGGGGGTCGCCATCACCAGCTCAAGGGTGGCCACGCTCCCCGACATAGCGCGGTTAAGCGCCAGGTAACGACTGGAGGTGCTGATGGGCCAGAAACGCAGACAGGCGCCCGAGTCGACCCATGCCCCACCAGCTGTCTCGATCCGCTCCGACCCAGGCACGGCATCACGCAGTTCGCGGTTAAGCCGCTCCATGGCAAAGCGGGCATCGCTCATCAGCTGCTCACGGCTGCTGGCATCGCCATAGATCTGGGTGCCGATACCGATAAACTGGCTGGTAAAGGTCGCCATGATGCCGAGCAGCAGGATCACCATCACCAGCTCGACCAAGGTAAAACCGCGGGCACGGCCAGGTTTGGCGCAGTTTCGATTAGCCGGGAGACATAATTGGACGCCGGAAACGTGACCGGACATTGGAACTCGGTCGCAACATTGAACAGTGGAGCAGTCCATCAGTAGTTCCCCCGGTAGAAGGAGAAGTCGAGCAAGCTCTGATCCGGCAACTTGATCTGCAAATCAATGCGCTTGCCCACTGAGCAGGGCACGGCGCAACTCTTGAAGGTACCATCGCTGAAATCGGCAGCACTGACCGCAATCTTGACCTGATAGTTGCGATACTCCTCGCTGCTGATCCCTGCCGCAGTCTGGGTCAGCGTGTTGGCATCCACCCAGTTACTTGCGGTATCAAAATCATCCACATCGTTATAGGCATAAGGGGCGGGCTCACCATCAGGGCCATAACTGCCGGAGCAAGGGGAGATGGTCACCCCCGCGACCTGCTCGCCACAGCGATAACGACCACCGTTATGATCCGACTGTTCATCAAACGACTTTTGCAGGATCTCGCCAGAGAGGCGCTGGGCCAGCTGGGCGGCACGCACCTGCTGCACCGGGTCCACCGCCTGCGGCGCCTGATTGATGAGCAACCCCAAAATACCGGTCAAGGCAACCGCCAGCAACACAATGCCGACGATCAGCTCAATCAGGGTAAAACCGCGCTCAGGGGCTCTCATGAATAAACCCCTCTGACTCAATCTTGATGCGGCTGGTCTCGCGACCATCGCTCACCAGCAAGGTACAACCGGTGGCACAACTGCCTAGCGGTCTCCCCATCTGATCGAAGCGGAGCAAGAAATTGATGCTGTTATTCAGGGAAATAGTCATCCCCGTCGAAGCGGTAACCAGCCGACCACGCGTTCGCAGATTGTCGGTCCAGCCACTGTTCAGATCATCGCTGGCGGGACACGTTGCATAAGTGCGGTGGGCAAAACGGGGAGAGGCCACCACCAGCTGGGTACAGCGGTTGGTGGGCTCATGCATATTGACGGTCTGTACCAGCCGCAGCCGGGTAAGCAGCTCGTCACGCACAGTTTGAGTTTCAAAGCCGCCTTTGCCCAGCCATTTGGGCATGGCAAAGGCGGCCAAAATCCCTAGTAACAGGATCACCAGTACCAGTTCGATGAGGGTAAAGCCTCGTTGCATCCCAGTTCCTGTTTGTAAACAGTGAGGCGAGGTAGTTACCTCGCCTCACTTAAGCTACCGGTAAATCAGCATCCACCACCCAGAGTGGTCGTGGCACCAGCTGTACTGGTAGCGGGTGCATATGTCACTGTGCATTTGGAACCGCTGGTAGCAAATACATAGTTGGAACCAGATACTGCACCAGCCCAAGAACCATCAATGGTGACTGCACTCTGGATGCCTGCACTGGTCGCCGCCGGATAGCCGTAAACAACAGCAATGCTGGTACCATCGCTGCTACTGACAGACGCTGTTGCACTACGCTCAACACCAGCCAATGCTGATTTGCTATAGACCAGTTGTGCAGAACTGCTAACGGCAGCCTGTACGCCCTGAGCCGCAGACTTCTTGGCATCATCCTGCAGATTCAGGAACTTGGGTGCAGCGGTCACCGCCAGAATACCCAAAATGATAATCACGATAACCAGTTCGATCAGGGTAAAACCCGCCTGTTTTTTCATTTCACTTTCCTCTGTCAGTTAATATTGGTGGTCACCTGACCGGATGCCGGACGGTAACTGAAACTCATAAATGCATCAGTCTTACCTTGCGGATCCTGATACTTGCCATCACTGCCCTTACTCAAACTATTGACCAGATAGTAACGGCAGACCGAATCCAGTCCATTACTGCTCACAGTGGCATAGTATTTCAGGTCATTCCCGCTACCGCGCACTTCATTGAAGCTGGCCGTAGCCTTGGGCGGGTTTTGCAGTAACCCCTCCCAAATATTGAGACAACGTTCGGCTGTCAGATTGGCCGGGTCCACATCCGGATTGCCACTGGCGGCGGTATCCATGGGATAGCCGGGCGACAACTCGCCATTGCTGATCTGGCTGTCGGTCGGTGTGGTGAGATAGAAGCGGCTGCCGTCATAGAGCACGGTATTGAGACTGTCCTGCTTGGCTCGCCCTTCTGCTTCCCACTGGGCACGCACCAGCGACACCCCGGTGGCAAAGCCCCCTGATACGCCCTCCACGCTGGCTTTTTTGGCCTCGTCGGTCACATCGAGAAAGCGGGGCAGCGCCGTTACCGCCAGGATCCCCAGAATCACGATGACGATCACCAGCTCAATCAGGGAGAAGCCGACAGCTGGTCTTGTCATCCCGTTCTTTGGCATTGATGGTGCCATTGGTTTCATTGTCATGCTCCCTTGTAATGGCCGACATTATTTCATGCAGACCTAAAAAAATCATGTAGTTGGGTCATATGATTGGCTTCATTCAAGGCTTTTTCATCACTCGCCCGTCAGAAAACTGATAAATCAGCCAATAGTCATTCCAGCCAATCTCGCAACCACGGCCATCGGGACTAGCCAAAAATTGCAAAGGGGGCAACCTACCCTCTGCCGCATCTCCTACCAGAGTCCGCCACAACTGGCGGCAATTTTCCGAAGGGGATTGCAGCGGCACCAGCCCCAGGGGCCAACCCCGGGCGTCAAACTGCCACCCCTTGCCAGCCACATGCAAGATCTGCGGACGCCGCTCATCAAGCCAAAGTCCGTGCAAGCGTTGTGCCCGCTCGGCAAATTGCGCCCCCAGCAGGGTGAGGGTGAGCTGCTGCGCCTCTTCTCGGTGGCCCTGATAGCTGCGCACCAGGGTCGCAACGATCACCATCAGCAGGATCAGTACGGCGATCCGCCGATACCCCGTCAGCCAGCGATCATCCTGTTGCGTCTGTCTGCTCATCCAGCCCTCGACTCCACCGCTCACCTGCCACCAATAGCTCGCTTCATGTCCCACCACTCAGGAGTGAAGCAACCTAATAACAGCGGATTATTTGCCTCTTACGGCTCGCATCATGTCCCACATCGGAGTGAAGATACCCAGCGCCAGGATCAGCACCATCACCGCCACGATCCCGATCAGGATCGGTTCGATGCGGGCGGTCAGGCTCTTGAGGTCATAATCCACCTCCCGCTCGTAATACTCGGCCGCTTCGTGCAGCAGGTCATCAACCTGACCGGTCTCCTCCCCCACGGCGATCATCTGCATCACCAGCGGGGTAAACAGGCCGCTGCTGCTGGCTGTGCGCAGCAGGCTCTCGCCCCGCTCGATACCGGCGCGCATATCCCGCACCCGCCCCGCCATATAGGCGTTATCCACTGCATCGGCCACTAGTGTCAGCGCCGTGTTCAGCGGCACCCCGGCTTTGAGCATCATGGAAAAACTGCGGGCAAAACGGGCCAGCAGGGAGCGCTCGATGATGGTGCCGACAATCGGCAATTTGAGCTGCCAGCGGTGCCAGGTCAGCTTGCCCTTGGTGGTGGCGACCCAGCGGCGCCAGCCAAACACCATCCCCGCCAAAATGGCGAGCAGCAACCACCAGTAGTGAACGAAAAAGTGCGAGGTGGCGAGCAGAATGCGAGTCGCCAGCGGCAACTCCACCCCGAATTTGGCAAACATGCCGGCAAACACCGGGATCACCATGATATTGAGGATCACCATGGCGAAGCCGATGGCGATCAGCACGAAGCTGGGGTAGCGCATGGCGGTCTTGATCCGCTTGCGGGTCTCCAGCTCCAGCTCGAAATAGGTGGCGAGCTGCAAAAAGGCCTCTTCCAGCTGACCGGTGTTCTCGCCCACATGGATAATGGCGACGAACAGGCTGTTGAACACCCTGGGGTGCGCCTGCATCGAGCTGGAGAGCGGGCGGCCGTTGCCGAGATCCTCCCCCAGCGAATGAAGCGCCCGCTTGAGCGGCTTGCTGTGAGTGCTATCTTCCAGCCCGGCGATAGCGCGCAGGATAGGAATACCCGCCCGGGTCAGGGCATACATCTGGCGGCTGAAGATCACCAGCTCATCCAGCTTGACGCCCCCTTCCAGCAACAGCGACCAGTCGATGGCGGCGGATTTGGCCTTACCCGGTTTGAGCTCGGTCGGCATCACCCCACGGCGCATCAGCTGCTCGGCGGCGGCCATCTCGTTGGCCGCGTCGACCACGCCACTGGTGGCGTTGCCCTGACTGTCACGCCCCTTGTAGGCAAAGTTAGCCATCGCTTACCCCAAATCCTCGGCCAGTCGAAGCACCTCGTCCACTGAAGTGATCCCCTGACGGGCATAATCAAGAGCAGTGAGGGCCAGCGGCCGATAGTGTTGATGTTGGCGGGCCGCCTTGGCGAACCCTTCTGCATCGTTGCGGCGCAGGGCATCCATCATCGGCTGATCCAGCTCCAGCAGCTCGTAGACCCCGATCCGGCCGGAATAACCGGTAAAGTTGCAGCTCTGACAACCCCGCCCCTTGTGATAGGTATGCTGGCCGGGCGCCTCGCCGGAGAGCACGGTGAGCCAGGTGGCCTGCCCTTCGTCCGGCGCCTTCTCCTCGACGCAGTGCTCACACACCCGCCGCACCAGCCGCTGGGCGACCACCGCCCGCAGGGCGCTCGCCACCAGATAGCCGGGCGCGCCCATGTCGATCAGACGCAGGGCACTGGTCACTGCATCGTTGGTGTGCAGGGTGGTCAGCACCAGGTGACCGGTGATGGCGCCACGCAGGCCAATCTCCACCGTCTCGTTGTCCCGCATCTCCCCCACCAGCAGGATGTCCGGATCCTGACGCAGGGTAGAGCGCAGCACGTGGGAGAAGGTGAGGCCGATCTTGGGGTTGACCTGCACCTGATTGACGCGGGAGAGGCGGTACTCCACCGGATCTTCTACCGTGATGATCTTGTTGCTGGACTGGTTGAGCTCGGAGAGCGCGCCATAGAGCGTGGTGGTCTTGCCGCTACCGGTCGGGCCGGTCACCAGGATCATGCCGTGCGGGCGTTTGAGCTGGCGGCGGAAACGGGTCAGGATCTCCGGTGGCATGCCGGTCTCGGCCAGTGACAAGATGCCAGAGGATTGATCCAGCAAACGCATGACTACCGACTCGCCATACTGCACCGGCATGGTGGACATCCGCACATCCACATCACGGCCGCGCACCTTCATGTTGAAGCGGCCATCCTGTGGCAACCGCTTCTCGGAGATATCGAGCCCCGCCACCAGCTTGAGACGCAGCACCAGCGCCTGGGCGATACGCACCTCGTTGAGGATATTCTCATGGAGGATGCCGTCGATCCGCTGGCGAATGCGCAGCACCTTCTCGTCCGGCTCGATGTGGATATCCGACGCCCCCACCTGTACCGCATCCTCGAACAGGGAGCGCAGCAGCTTGGCCACCGTCGCCTCCCCCTCGTCATTGGCCCCCAAATTGCTGGAGCCCAGCTCGAAGCCAGAGTCCTGATACTCCTCCTGCAGCTGTTCTGCGAAGCTCTCGATCTCGCGGGTGCGGCGATAGAGGCGGTCGAAATACTCCAGCAACTGCCCTTCCCGCGCCACCGCCAGCACCATGATGCGCGGGCTGAGCAGGGCGGCGATAGCATCCAGTGCGCTCAGATCCGCAGGATCCGACATCGCCACCGTCACCTTGTTGTCGGTGAGGTTGACCGCCAGCGCCCGATAACGGCGCGCCTGCACTTCGGGCAGCAGCGGCACCGCCGCGGCATCGATAGTGAGGTTGTTGAGATCGAAGAAGGGCACATCCAGCTGGCGGGCAAGGAACTGCAGCAGTTGCACCTCGCTGATAAAGCCGAGGTCGATGAGGGTGGTGCCCAGCTTGCGACCGGTCTGACGCTGCTGCTGCAGGGCAAGTTGCAGCTGATCATCAGAGATGATCTGCTCTTGTACCAGCAGGTCGCCGAGGCGCATTTTCAGTCTGGGTTGTGCCATGTTTGCTCCGATGTCTGTTACTTCACACCCGTTACCGCATCCGATTAGGCTTTGCTAATCTGACCTGCTGTTTATCAAGGGGTTAGTTGGCCAATACGTTGCTCCAGCCAGCTGGTCGACGCTTCGCCGAGGTTGCCGTGCAGCAGGGCGTTGCGATAGGCATCGAGCGCCCGCTGGCTGTGGCCCTGACCATCCTCGGCCACGCCGAGGCCAAGCCACCAGCGCCCCTGATCCGGCTGCTGGCGCAGCAGCTTCACATAGAGCGCCGCCGCATCGGCATTCTGGCCCAGCTCCTGAGTCAGCCCGGCCCAGGTGGCGTAATAGTCCATGTTGCTGGCGAGATCCGGCTGATAACCGGACAACCAGCCAAGCGCCTGCTGCTGCTGCCCCTCGCTGATGGCAAGGCGAGCCAGCAGCAGACGAAAATCGGCCTGCTGGGGATCGAGCCGGATCCCCTCCTCCAGCAGCTGGCGCGCCTCGGTCAGGCGACCCTCGCCGTAGAGCAAACCCGCCAGCTGCTCGCGCGCGCCCTGGTTGTAGGGGTCGTGGGCCAGCACCTGATAGTAGTTGTCCTGCGCATCCCGCAGGCTCCCCTTGGCCATGGCGGTAGTCGCCTTGCGCTCCGCCAGTGCCGCCAGCTCCTTGGCCGACAGCTCCACCGTATCGATCTTCAATACGCTCGGTTTGCGCGGCGCGCTGGCGACCGCCTGCTGCTCTGCCGCCAGTTCGGCGTAGAGCTCGGGTTGCAACTCTTCATCGGTAGGGGTCCGCTCATCGACCTCGCTGGAGGCATCAAAGGGCGTACCGTCGCCGGTGTCGCCCGAGTCACTCTCCCCTGCCTCGTCCTTCACCTCATCCTGACTTGGCAGCGGCAGGGCGGCTGCTACCTCGACCGGCTCGGGCTGGCTGACTGGCGCGGCGGCCCTTGTCACCACATCGGGGGCCACCGCATCGGGGGCGACCACTTCGCTGGCCGCCGTGACGGTATGGGTCTGCTGCCAGTAGATCCAGGTTCGCCAACCGAGGATCCCCAGCGCCAGACCGCAGATCAGGGTCAGCAGCAACATCCACCATCCCTGCTGGCGTGCAGGGGCAATATAGACGGCAGCCCCCTCGGATCCTTGCTGGCGCTGATCCAGATCTTTCAGCATCTGGTTGATGACACTCATGGCCAGACTCCATAAGCCAGGGCACACCCCAGCAACAGTAACAGGGGCCACCAACGCCGTGGCGCAAAGCGGCTGGCATCGTCGGTATCGCGAATGGCGAGCCGCACCAGACGACTATCGATCTGACGCACACCCTGACCATAGGCCAACATCAGGCACTTCTGCGCCAGAATATTGATGAGTCTCGGGATCCCCCGCGATGCTCGCCACAACAGGCGCATGGCGTGGCCGGCAAACAGTGGTGCCCCGCGGTAACCGGAGACCTGCAATCTGTGTTCCAGATAGGCGCGGGTCTCGTCAAAACGCAGTGGGCGCAGGCAGTAGGAGAAGCCAATCCGTTGACGCAATTGACGCAGATGAGGCTTGGCCAGTCTGGCATCCAGCTCTGGCTGACCGAACAGCACGATCTGCAGCAGCTTGCTCGATTCGGTCTCGAGATTGCCGAACAGGCGGATCGCCTCCAGGGTCTCATCCGGCAGCGCTTGCGCCTCGTCGATCAACACCACCACCCGACTGCCCTGCTGGTGCAGGCTGATCAGGTGACGATGGATGCGATCGGTGAGATCCAACTCGCTCTGATCCCGCACCGCCAAGCCAAGCTCCAGTGCCAGCGCGATGCGCAGCTCGGCCGGCGTGAGGTGTGGATTGGGCAACCAGGCGAGTCGCACCGGGCACGCTTCCGAGCCCAATTCGCTTAGCAACTTGCGGCAGAGCAGGGTCTTGCCGGTGCCCACCTCGCCGGTCACCTTGATAAAACCCTCCCCTTGCGCCAGCGCCCAGTTGAGCACCTGCAGCGCCTCTTCGTGAGGCGGCAGGCCGTAGTAGAAGCCGGTATTGGGGGTAAGGCTGAACGGTGCCTCCTGCAGGCCGAAGTGGGTCAGGTACATGAGACATCACCTGCCACGGCGAGCAAGCGGCCTGTGCTGGCAAGGCAGCACAGGCCGTTCGGGATAAGGGTGACCGCATCTGGTGTCATGGTTCAGCCCTTGGCCGGATACCACTTGTCGAGCAGCTCGGAAGAGCGTTGCAGCTCGTTTTGCCAGGTGTCTTTCTCCACCACGGTCGGTTTGAGCATGATCACCAGCTCTACCTTCTTGGTGCTCTCGCGGCGGTTGGTAAAGGCTTCTCCCACCCAGGGGATGTCACCCAGCAGCGGTACCTTGCTGACGATCTCCTGCTTGTCGGTCTTCATCAGACCGCCGATGACGATGATGTCGCCGTTATTGGCCTGCACCACGGTATCGGACTCGCGGATCGAGCTCTTGGCCAGCGGCAGCTCCAGCGGCTCGGCCGTACCGACTTTGATAATCTTCTTCTGCTCTTCGGTATCGATAACAGAAGGATGAATATGGAGCAGCACCCGACCCTCTTCATCGATCTGCGGCGTCACGTCCAGCGCGATGCCTGAGAAAAAGGGGGTCAACTCCACATTGGGGGTCACGATAGGCTCGGCCCCTGTGGACGTGGTGGTAGAGGTCGAGGCATTGGTGACGAAGTACTCGTCAGTCCCCACCTTGATCACCGCCTTCTGGTTGTTGGTCGCGGTGACGCGCGGGCTGGAGAGGGTATTCACATCGCCCTGGGTCTTGAGCAGATTGACCGCCACGTTGAAGTTGCCGTCAGAGATCTTGAAACCGGCGCCGCCTCCCAGCGCACTGAAAATCTGGTTGGGGGTGGTGGGCAGCTGGGAATTAGCCGCCGAACCGCCGCCTGTGATCCCCTTGCCGCCATCCCAGCTGGCGGATAGACCGCTCCAGTCCACCCCCTGCTCGTACCCTTCGTTGAGGGCGACTTCGATGATCCGCGCCTCCAGCACCACCTGACGCTTGAGGTGACTCTCGGATTGATTCAGGAATTCACGCACCGCCTTGAGCTCATTCGGATAGGCGCGGATGGTGACCAGACCCGCCTGCGGGCTGGTGATCACAGCGCGCCCATCGCCAGAGCCAATCAGGGTCTGCAGAGAATCTCGCAGATCAGTCCAGTAGTCGCTGTTGGTATCCGTCTCGATACGGGTGCCATTGCTGTTGTCGCCATTCGAGTTGTTACTGGAGGAGGTGTTGGTGCTGCTGTTGTTCGACGAGTTGTCGAAACTGCTGCTGTTACTACCGTTGTTGCTGTCATTAGCGGTCACCCCGCCGGTGCTGACCGAGGTACGGGAGAGGCCGCGACGGGACATCATCAGGTAGTTGACCGGGATGGTCTCGGTGCGCAGGCCAGCCGGATAGATATGGAACACATTGCCCTTGCGCTGTACGTCGAAGCCGTACATGTCGCCCACCACCGCCAGCACCTCCGGCAGGGTCACATCCTTGAGCTCGACGGAGACCAGACCGGCAACCCCGGGATGGACCGCGACGCTGTAACGAGAGCCCTTGAACAGGGAACCGAAAAACTCCACCGCCTCCACATCATTGGCCGCAATTCGCAACCGCTTCTCCGGCATACCGACCGGCACCTGTGGCCGGTTCAGTTGCAGCAATTCGCTCTGCACCGATTTGGGCAGCGTCGTCAGAGGGGCAGCCTGCGTCTGCTGTTCGTTCATGGCGTGCTTGAGCGCATCCTTGGCCTGGGTCGGCTCGGGGTGCTGATACGTGGTACAGCCTGCGGCCATCATGGCCACGGTGATCAGACAGAGACGGTGTTTTTTCATGTAATTAATGCACCCTGACTTGCAATTAAACTCGATAAACCAGGCTTGCCTCCCGTGAGGCAAGACCGACTCAAACCCGGATCTTGCTGGCAAACAGTGTCACTGCGTGGCGTTTTCCCGCCTTTTCCAGTACCACGGCATCGGCATTGATGGATAGCAGCGTATAGCCGTCCACCTGCTGGCCGACCCGATAACTCTTGCCATTGAGCACCGCCAGTGCGGGGCCATTGCCCAGCATGATGCTCTGCAATTTCGGCAAACCGGAACCACTCTGGCTGGTCACACTCGACCCGGTCACCACGCCCGCCAGCGGCGCGGTGGGATCCTGCAATACCTCGACCTGCTCCGCCTGCACCAGCAGGCTGAACAGGCAACAGCACAACGCAAACCATCTAGCCACGGATAAACTCCTTGCTGGTACTCAGGGTGTAGATCTCCATCTCCACCACCGCGCCGGGATAGGCTTTGACCTGATAGTCGAACTGCTTCCAGTAGAAGTGGCGCGGCAAGGCTTCCAGCGCTTTAAGATATTGATACACATCAAAATAGCCGCCTTCAAGCTGCAGCCGGATACCGTGCTTGTAGAGATTGACCTTCTGCTCCCCCGCCATCAGCGGAGTCGGCTCCAGCGAACTGAGGGCCAGCATATGGAGATTGGCGGAGCGGGAGAGCAACGCCTCCAGCACCAGCGGCATCTCGTGGGCCGGGATCAGATCGACGGTCTGGGCCTTGAGCTCACCATCAACCCGGGCCAGATCGGCGTCGACCTGCGCCAGCTGGTCGTAAACCCCCTGATTGGGATCCCGCTTGAGCCGGGCCTGTTTGCCGAGGTTCTCCAGCTCCATGATCTCGAGGTCGCGCTCGGCGGCGCTCAGGGCCATGCGATCCTGACGTAGCCGGGTATCAGCCCCATCGAGCCATCCATAAACGCTGGCGGCGCCCAGCAACACCAGACCGGTCAGCAGGATCAACACCCGCTCCCGCTGGCTCAACACGGCGATACGCTGGCCCCACTCCTGCCATTGTGCTTTCAGGTTCATCAGGGTTTCTCCCGCGCAATGCCGCTCAACTGGAAGGTCAGACGACCCTCTTTGTCACGGCTCAGGGTCAGTTCACCAAACTCCTTGCCCACCAGACTAGGGGTCTGCTTGAAGCGGTTGACCCAGGCTGGCACATCCTGACTGCGTCCGGCAAAGCCGGAGAGGTTGATCCGCCCTTCGTTGATCTCGATGCGCTGCAACGAGAGGTTGCTGCTGCGAATACGGGACAAGTCCGCCATCACGCTGGCGTAACCCTGGGATTTTTGCAGGCTCAGGCTGCCCAGCTGGCGCATCAGCCCCTGTTTGGCAGTCAGATCCTCCTGCTTGTTGATAAGTTGCTGCTGCAAAGCGGGATCCGCCTGATGGCGGGCCAGCTCGGCATCGAGTCGTTGCGCCTCGCTACGCTTGAGCTCCAGCTTGGCATTAACCTGTATCAGTGCCCGGCTGACCTGCTGCTGCTGCCAGCTGTAACCGACACCCGCCAGCAGGATCAGCAGCAGCGCGCAGCCCCATACCAGCGCCATCTGATTGAGGCTTGCCCACTGTTGTTTGGGGCGAAACTCTGCGCCATAGAGGTTGATCTGACGTTTCATCACGCATCCTCCCCGATGGCGGCAGCATAGGCAGACAGGTACTCGACCCCGGCCAGGACTGCTTTGTTGGCCATGGCAGAGACGGCAAAACCGAAGGTTTGCTCCATGTGGCGTACCAGGGTACCGATAAAGGGCGAGGCGACCGCAAACTGCATCTGCCCCAGCTCCGGCAATTTGAGCTGACCCGCCAG
>NZ_JRGK01000109.1 GCF_000764645.1 Aeromonas finlandensis | reverse complement strand
TACCATGACCGATGCGACCACCCTGACCGAAGCCGGTTACGTGGGCGAGGACGTGGAGAACATCATCCAGAAGCTGCTGCAAAAGTGCGACTACGACGTAGAGAAGGCCCAGCGTGGTATCGTCTATATCGACGAGATCGACAAGATCTCCCGCAAGTCGGACAACCCCTCCATCACCCGCGATGTCTCCGGGGAAGGGGTACAGCAGGCACTGCTCAAGCTGATCGAAGGGACCATCGCTTCCGTGCCGCCGCAAGGTGGTCGCAAGCATCCGCAGCAGGAGTTCTTGCAGGTTGATACCTCCAAGATCCTCTTCATCTGTGGCGGTGCCTTTGCCGGTCTGGACAAGGTGATCGAGCAGCGTTCCGTGAAGGGAACCGGTATCGGTTTTGGCGCTGAGGTGAAATCCAAGGATGCCAAGGCAACCCTGAGCGAGACCTTCGCCAAGGTGGAGCCGGAAGATCTGATCAAGTACGGTCTGATCCCCGAGTTCATCGGCCGTCTGCCGGTGGTCGCGACCCTGACCGAACTGGACGAGTCTGCACTGATCCAGATCCTGAAAGAGCCGAAAAACGCGCTGACCAAACAGTACGCTGCGTTGTTCGATCTGGAAGGGGTCGAGCTCGAGTTCCGTGACGACGCACTCAACGCCATTGCCCGCAAGGCGATGGAGCGTAAAACCGGTGCGCGTGGTCTGCGTTCCATCGTGGAAGCCGTGCTGCTGGATACCATGTATGACCTGCCTTCTTTGGAAGGGGTCAGCAAGGTGGTGATCGACGAGACCGTGATCAAAGGGGACTCCGCGCCCTTGATGATCTACGAAAATCCCGAGACCCAGGCTGCTGCATCAGAGTAAATGTCTGATTTTTAATCAAATGGAAGGGGCTTTTTGCCCCTTTCATGCTTTTTACGGTTTCGGCGATTGAATCTCATCTCAGCGCCCCCATATACTCAGCCAAGCGCTTTGCCAACGGTATAACAAGCCGAGAGGACATATATGAACCTAGAGCGTTCAGAACGCATCGAGATTCCCGTCCTGCCTCTTCGTGACGTGGTGGTTTATCCCCACATGGTCATTCCACTCTTTGTGGGGCGGGAAAAATCCATTCGCTGTCTGGAAGCGGCCATGGAGCAGGACAAGAAAGTTCTGCTGGTGGCCCAGAAGGATGCGTCAACCGATGAGCCGACAGTGGAGGAGATCTTCACCGTCGGGACAGTGGCCAATATTCTGCAGATGCTCAAGCTGCCGGACGGCACCGTCAAGGTGCTGGTAGAGGGGGGGCAACGTGCCCGCCTGGAGCGGATGATCGACGACAAGGATTTCTTTGTCTGCGAGGCCCAGTACATCCCCTCCCAAGCCATTGAGGAGAAGGATCAGGAAGTACTGGTTCGTTCCGCCATCGGTCAGTTTGAAGGCTATATCAAGCTCAACAAGAAGATCCCGCCCGAGGTACTGACCTCGATTTCGGCGATCGACGATGCTGCGCGTCTGGCCGACACCATGGCGGCTCACATGCCGCTCAAGCTGGAAGATAAGCAGAAAGTGCTGGAGATCGTCTCGGTTTCCGAACGCATCGAGTTCCTGATGGCGATGATGGAGTCGGAGATTGACCTGCTGCAGGTCGAGAAGCGCATCCGTACTCGCGTCAAGAAGCAGATGGAGAAGAGCCAGCGCGAGTATTACCTCAACGAGCAGATGAAGGCCATCCAGAAAGAGCTGGGTGAGCTGGAAGATAGCCCGGATGAGTTTGAAGCCCTCAATCGCAAGATTGAAGAGGCTGGCATGCCGAACGACGCCCGTGAAAAGGCGCTGGCCGAGCTTGCCAAGCTGAAAATGATGTCTCCCATGTCCGCCGAGGCTACCGTGGTTCGCAGCTATGTGGACTGGATGGTACAGGTGCCGTGGAAGGCGCGCTCCAAGGTCAAGAAAGACCTGGGCAAGGCGCAAGAGGTGCTGGATGCCGATCACTATGGCCTTGAGAAGGTCAAGGATCGCATCCTCGAATATCTGGCGGTACAGGCGCGGGTGAACAAGCTCAAGGGCCCCATCCTCTGTCTGGTTGGGCCTCCTGGTGTGGGCAAGACCTCGCTGGGCCAATCCATCGCCAAGGCGACGGGTCGCAAATATGTGCGGATGGCCCTCGGTGGGGTGCGTGACGAAGCGGAGATCCGCGGTCACCGCCGTACCTATATCGGTTCCATGCCTGGCAAGCTTATCCAGAAGATGGCAAAAGTCGGCGTGAAGAACCCGCTGTTCCTGCTCGACGAGATCGACAAGATGAGCTCGGACATGCGTGGCGATCCCGCATCCGCCTTGCTGGAAGTGCTTGATCCGGAACAGAACAACAGCTTCAACGATCACTACCTGGAAGTGGATTATGACCTGTCGGACGTGATGTTCGTGGCCACCTCCAACTCCATGAACATCCCGGGTCCGTTGCTGGACCGGATGGAAGTGATCCGCCTCTCCGGTTACACCGAAGATGAGAAGCTCAACATTGCCAAGCAGCATCTGGTTGCCAAGCAGATCCAGCGCAACGGCCTGAAAGAGTCCGAGATCACCATCGAAGATTCTGCCCTGGTCGGGGTGATCCGCTACTACACCCGCGAGGCTGGTGTGCGGAGTCTGGAGCGCGAGATCTCCAAGATTTGTCGCAAGGCGGTCAAGCGTATCCTGCTGGACAAGAGCATCAAGCATGTTCAGGTCAATCAGGCCAACCTCAAGGAGTTCCTCGGGGTTCAGCGTTTCGATTACGGCAAGGCCACCGACCAGAACCAGGTGGGCCAGGTGTGTGGTTTGGCGTGGACCGAAGTGGGGGGCGATCTGCTCACCATCGAGACCACCAACATGCCGGGCAAGGGCAAGCTCACTTATACCGGTTCCCTCGGTGACGTGATGCAGGAGTCGATCCAGGCGGCCATGACGGTCGTGCGGGCCCGTGCCGAGAAGCTGCGTATCAACGCCGACTTCTACGAGAAGCGCGATATTCACGTGCACGTACCTGAGGGGGCAACCCCGAAAGATGGTCCGAGCGCCGGTATCGCCATGTGTACCGCTCTGGTCTCCAGCTTGACCGGTAATCCGGTTCGTGCTGATGTGGCGATGACAGGGGAGATCACCCTGCGCGGCGAAGTGCTGCCCATCGGTGGTCTCAAGGAGAAGTTGCTGGCAGCTCATCGTGGCGGCATCAAGCGAGTGCTTATTCCGAAAGAGAACGAGCGTGACCTTGAGGAGATCCCGGCAAACGTCAAACAAGACCTTGAAATTTATCCGGTTCGCTGGATTGACGAGGTACTGGAACTGGCGTTGCAGGACAATCCGCAGGGCTTTGAACGCGTTTCTGTCGTGTAAATGTTGATGCGCCGCAAATTTGGCGCATTCGGCGGGTGGTTAAGGCTTGCATGCGCCCGATAACGGAAGTAGCCTTGACCACCGATCGGGTACTCGTGATGAGTCGCAATGCGTTGTGTGGCGCGGGTTTGCGCCAGATTGTCACTTGCAACTGATCAGGAGGCTTGCTATAAAACCTCCACTTGTTGTGGCCAGGGAATTTGGTGCTGCAGCGGTGTTCGATAAAAGGGGAAAATAAGAGTGAATAAATCTCAACTGATTGACAAGATTGCAGACGGTGCCGATATCTCCAAAGCTGCCGCTGGCCGTGCGTTGGATGCCTTCATTGATGCTGTTGGTGAAGCGCTGAAAGAGGGTGACCAGGTTGCTCTGGTTGGTTTCGGTACTTTCGCTGTACGCGAGCGTGCTGCCCGTTCAGGCCGTAACCCGCAGACTGGCGCGACCATCGAAATCGCTGCTGGTAAAGTTCCTGCCTTCAAAGCCGGTAAGGCCCTGAAAGACGCTGTTAACTAAGTCGGTCGCTGATATCCGTCGGCTACCGTCCTTGGTCGCAGACCAGACAAGTTAGAGAGTCCTCTCTCATACTGATTGACCAAGGCGCATCGCAATCGGTGCGCCTTTTTATTGTTTACGCCCATCGAGTTCGGGAGCATAAGTACAAACATGATGTTGGATAAACTACGCGAAGGGGCGCAGGGCAAGGTAGCCAAGATTATCTTGGGCCTGATCATCCTCTCCTTTGCCTTGGCTGGTGTAGGTAGTTACCTGAACGGCCCGGCCCGTACCGCCCCCGCCACTGTCAACGGCACCGAGATCAGTGCTGCAGCACTGGAAAATGCCTACCGTAACGAGCGCGCCCGCATGGAATCCCAGATGGGAGAGGCATTCAGCCAGCTGGCCGCGAACCCCGATTACATGAAACAGTTCCGCCGTGGCGTGCTGGATCGCCTGATCGATCAGGCACTGCTGGACAGCAAGGCCCGTGAACTGGGTCTGCGCATCAGCGACGAACAGATCAAGCAAGCCATCGTGGAGATGCCTGAGTTTGCCGAAAACGGCAAGTTCAATAATGACCGTTATCTGCAGCTGATCCGTCGTGCCGGTATGACTCCCGAAATGTTCCGTGACTCCCTGCGTCAGGACATGGTGCGTCAACAGCTGATGGGCGCCCTGCTGGGTACCGAATTCTCCCTCAAGGGTGAAGCGGAGCAGCTCGACAAGCTCTACAACCAGACTCGCGATCTGCGTCTGGTGCGCTTGGCTGCAGCTAACTATGTGGCTGATGTTCAGGTCTCCGACAACGAGCTGGAGCAGTACTACAAGACCAATGGCGCCCGTTTCATGAACGATGAGCAGGTCAAGGTCGACTATCTGCTGCTGGATGCCGCCAATCTCAGTAAGGGCATCAAGGTTACCGAGCAGGATGCCCAGGATTATTACGATCAGCACCAGGATCTGTTCCAGCGTGCCGAGCGTCGTCATGTAGCTCATATCCTGATCCCGTTTGGCAAGGATGAGAAAGCGGCCGAGCAGAAAGCAGAAGCCGTGCTGGCCAAAGCCAAGGGGGGCGAGGATTTCGCTGCGCTGGCCAAGGCTGACTCTTCCGATACCTTCTCTGCCAAGAAAGGTGGCGAGCTGGACTGGTTCGAGAAAGGGGTGATGGATCCGGCCTTCGAGAAATCCGCTTTTGCCCTGAACAAGGCGGGTGATCTCTCCACCGTGGTGAAGAGCCCGTTTGGTTTCCACATCATCAAGTTGCTGGGTGTTGAAGCAGCCCAGACCAAGCCGTTTGCCGATGTGAAGGAAGAGACCATCACTCGTCTGCAAGCTGACAAGGCCAAGGAGCTGTTCTTTGCCGAGCAGCAGAAGATGGCTGACAACAGCTTCGAAAACCCGGATTCGCTGGATCTGACCGCCGAGGCTATGGGGCTGAAGGTACAATCTTCCGATTACTTCACCAAGGCGACTGCCCCGGCTCCGCTGAACGATCCCAAGGTGCTCTCCGTGGCGTTCTCCGAACAGCTGCGCGATGACAACACCAACTCCGACGTGATTGAGCTGGCAGATGGCAAGGCGCTGGTGCTGCACATCACTGGTCACCACCCGAAAGCGGTCAAGCCGCTGGCCGAGGTGAAAGAGCAGGTGATTGCCGCCATCAAGCATGACAAGGCGGGTGAAGTTGCCCGTGGCAAGGCTCAGGGTCTGCTGGACAAGCTGAAGGTCGGTGAGAGCATCAATGCCGATCTGACCGCGCTCGGTCTGAAAGTGGAGACCCACAAAGGGGTGGCCCGCTTCGATCGCGAACTGGATCAGAACCTGATTGCCCAGGCGTTCACACTGCCCCATCCGAAAGATGGCAAGCCGAGCGTGGCACTGGTTGCTGAGACCAATGGTGACCGCGTGG
>NZ_JRGK01000108.1 GCF_000764645.1 Aeromonas finlandensis | reverse complement strand
CTCATTAGATACTGACAGGGAGCTCTTATGAAGCGTATTTTGGCCCTCATTCCGCTGGTGCTGGTCTTTATTCTGACCTTGGCGCTGGGCTCACAAAATGGTCAGCTGGTTCAGTTCAATTATCTGATCGCTCAAGGTGAGTTCTCACTCGCCATGTTGTTGGGTTTCTTCTTTGCTGGCGGTTTTTTGCTGGGCTGGCTGGTATTCGGCCTGTTGTTCCTGCGCCTGAAAATGCAAAACCGCACCCTCAACCGCACCATGCGTCGTCAATCCCGCGAGTTGGAGCTGGCCCGGTCACCGGGTAAGGAATAATGTTCCTCAATGCTTGAACTGCTTTTCCTGCTGTTGCCCATCGCTGCCGGTTATGGCTGGTACATGGGGCGCAGGAGTGTTCGCCAGGACACCCAGAAACAGAGTAACCAGTTTTCCCGCCAGTATGTGGCGGGCCTCAACTATTTGCTGTCCGATGAATCCGACAAGGCGGTGGATCTCTTTATCCAGCTGCTTGAGGTGGACAGTGAAACCATCGAAACACACCTCTCTCTCGGCAACCTGTTTCGCCAACGGGGGGAGGTCGATCGTGCCATCAAGATCCACCAGAACCTGGTGACCCGCCAACTGACCCGGGAGCAGCGTCAGCTTGCCTTGCAGGAGTTGGCTCGCGACTTTTTGGCTGCCGGTTTGCTGGATCGGGCCGAAGCGCTCTGGAATGAGCTGTGTGACGACAGCGATTTCGAAGAGACGGCGCTGGCGCAGTTGCTGATCATTCATCAGCAACTGCGGGATTGGGACAAGGCCATCGATGTGGCGGTTCGTCTGCAAAAATACCAGGGCAAGAAGCTGGCAGACCCCATTTCCCATTTCTATTGCGAACAAGCCGAGATTGCGCTGCGCGAGGGCAATAAAGGGGAAGGGCTGACCAAGCTCAAACGGGCGCTCAGTATCAATCCGGCGTGTGCCCGGGCCAGTTTGCATCTTGCTGAGCTTGCCATGGCGGAAGGGGAGTATGAGCAGGCCAGCAAGGAGTTGCTGCGGGTGTTCGAGCAGGATATCGATTTTGCGTCCGAGGCGATGCCCAAATTGCTCGAGTGCTATCAGCAGTTGGGCCGCACGCCTGCGTTGATCCCGCTGCTTGAAAAGGCGGTAGAAGATCACGCCGGGGTCAGTGTGACCCTCGCCCTTGCCAAGCTGGTTGAAGAGCGTGACGGCCTGAGCCAGGCCCGTTCACTGGTGCTGCGTCAGCTGCGTCGTCATCCGTCGATGAAAGGCTTTTACCAGTTGGTGGGTTTTCAGCTGGCCAGTGCGGAGGAGGGGCCTGCCAAGGAGAGCCTCGAACTGCTGCAACAGCTGGTCGGCGAGCAGATCAAAATCAAGTCAACCCACAAGTGTCGGCAGTGCGGCTTTGCCACTCACTCGCTGTTTTGGCAGTGCCCGTCTTGTCGCCAGTGGGGTTCCATCAAGCCGATCCGTGGTCTGGACGGTGAATAACAAGCAATAGGATGTGAGATGCAAGATCCCAAAGTACTGGTAGCGCTGGATTATCAGCACGAGGCAGATGCCTTAGCGTTCGTTGAACGTATCTCTCCGGCCCAGTGCCGTCTCAAGGTAGGCAAGGAGATGTTTACCCTGTTTGGCCCGCAGTTTGTACGCCAGCTGGTGGCCAAGGGATTCGATGTCTTTCTGGATCTGAAGTTTCACGATATTCCCAATACCGTAGCCAAAGCCGTGGCAGCCAGTGCCGAGCTCGGTGTCTGGATGGTCAACGTGCATGCCAGTGGTGGTGAGCGGATGATGCGTGCCGCCAAAGAGGCTCTGCTGCCTTATGGCGACAAGGCGCCGCTGCTGATCGGGGTCACCGTGCTGACCAGCATGGAGCAGTCCGACATGATCCCCCTCGGTCTGGATGTGAGCCCCGCCGAGCAGGTGATCCGGTTGGCGACTTTGACCAAGGCATCCGGTCTGGATGGGGTTGTCTGCTCCGCCAACGAGGCCCATGAGCTGAAAGCCTTGCTGGGCGCAGATTTCAAGCTGGTGACCCCGGGCATTCGCCCGACCGGTTCAGCGGCGGGCGATCAGCGCCGGGTGATGACACCCAAAGCGGCGGTCGAGGCGGGCTCCGATTATTTGGTTATCGGTCGCCCTATTACGCAGGCTGCCGATCCGGCCGCCATGCTGGCCAGCATCAATGCCGAGCTGGCTGGTGCGTAACTGGCTCATTCAGTGAGACTTCAGTGATACAGGGTGCAGGCCAAGCAACAGGCCTGCACCTGCCCCGATAAGATGAGAGCCGATGTGTACCCTAGCATTGATCAGGGTTGAGATCGGGCTATCTCCTGCGTTGTAGAAGTCCATAGCAAGCTTGAGCCCTATCCCCGCCAGTAGCAGCCAGCCCGACGTACGGCGTCCGTGGCGGATATCCTGCATCGCCCCCCAGACAAACAGGCCATGCAGCGAGCCGGATAGCCCCATGTACCACTGGGTCTGCGGGCACCACCACCAGATCCCCAAGCCCACCGCCAGCCAGAGCAGCAACATCAGCAGCGGCAGGCGAGCCTGACCCAGGTAGTCGCGAAACAGGTTATAGAGGATGGCGAGGCCGCTCAGATTGAGCAGCAGGTGCCACAGATTGGTATGGGCCAGATTGCCTGTTATGATCCGCCACCCTTCGCCCTCGGCGATCAAGTGCCGATCGAAGGAGAGCTGAAGATTGGGAACGGTAAAGAAGAGTAGCAAGCTGGTGATAGAGAGCGTGATAACCCAGAGTAATCCAGATTTGTCTGACAACATGAAACAGTCCAACGACAAGAACAGTCGATACTGTACACGTTGCACTCGAGCCCTCAAAGCCTGCCTGTGCGATTATATTGTGCCGGTTGACAATCACACGCCCCTCTACATCTTGCAGCATCCCAACGAGGTGGCGCATCCCAAGGGCACGGCTGCGCTGCTGGCGGCCTCTTTGCAGCAGTGCGAGATCCATGTGGGGGAGGATTTTTCCCGTGATGAGTGGCTGAGCGGGCTGCTCGCAGAGGCTTCCCATCGCTGTTATCTACTCTGGCCGGATGAGGATGCCATTTCGCTGACAGATCTTCGCCAACAGTTGGAGAGTGACCCCTCTGACGCGGCGTCTGTTACGTTTATTTTGCTCGACGGTACCTGGCGCAAAGCCTATCGCATGTTACAGAGCAACCCGGCACTGGCCCGCTTGCCCCGCATCGGCATTGGCGCCATTGCCGGTCAATATGCCATTCGTAAGAAACCGTTTCCCGATGCCCTCTCTACCATAGAGGCGGGCTATCACCTGTTGTCCCGGTGGGAGGGCATGCCGGAGCGCTATGCGCCCTTGCTTACCCTGTTCAACCGGTTGAATACGCAGTGGCAGGACTTTGCCGAAGGCCGCCGCGCGTGATATTTCAAGGAGTTATCAAGATGAAAAAAGCAGTCGTGGTTTTCAGTGGTGGGCAGGACAGCACCACCTGTCTGGTGCAGGCATTGGCTCAGTATGATGAAGTGCACGCCATCACGTTTGACTATGGCCAGCGCCATCGGGAAGAGATCGATACCGCGCGCCGTCTGGGCAGTGCGCTGGGGATTGCCGCCCACAAGGTGATGGATGTGACGCTGCTCAATGAGCTGGCGGTCTCAGCTCTGACCCGCGATGACATTCCGGTCAGCTGCGAGTTGCAGGATAATGGCCTGCCCAACACCTTCGTGCCGGGCCGCAATATCCTGTTTCTGACCCTGGCCGCCATTTATGCCTATCAGGTTGGTGCCGAAGTGGTGATCACCGGCGTGTGCGAGACCGATTTCTCCGGCTATCCCGATTGTCGTGACGAGTTCGTCAAGGCGCTCAATCAGGCGATCTCCCTGGGGTTGGGTCGCGGCATCCGTTTTGACACTCCCTTGATGTGGCTCGACAAGGCTGAGACCTGGGCGCTGGCGGATCACTATGGTCACCTCGACACGGTGCGCCAGCAGACCCTGACCTGCTACAACGGCATTTCCGGTGACGGTTGTGGCACTTGCCCGGCTTGCGAGCTGCGTAGCCGCGGTCTGAACAACTATCTGGC
>NZ_JRGK01000107.1 GCF_000764645.1 Aeromonas finlandensis | reverse complement strand
GGCATGGTGCGGGGGCTGCTCAGCGATGACATCGAGGTGACGGTCGGCTTCAAGATCGGCGATATCGACCCCAGAGGCGAGCGGGCCGATGCCACCACCGTCTCTGACAAGGCGCGCGCCATCGGCGGTGCCGTATTGGAAGCCATGATGCATCTGGCCAAGCGCAGATAAGGGGAAGCAAAACTAGCTTCGCGTTTGCGACTTCGGCACCAACCCGCCAAACAGAAAGCCCCACCGTGATGGTGGGGCTTTTTCGATCTGTCGCGTTATGCCGATCCCTTTACCTCAGGGAGACCTGCGTCACGGCTGGGTTCGTTGCAGACGCCAGGCACGCACCACAAGTACAACTAGAGTGATCGCGGTCAGCGGCAGCACGAAACCGGTCAGCGCCGCACTGAACTGGCTTTGCAGCGGACTGGATGTGGCGTGGAGGATCAGCCAGGTGGTGTAGCCGATGTAGTAGGCCAAAAACAGCGCTCCTTCCCAGCGGGCGATGGTGTAACCGGTAAAGAAGATGGGCAGGCAGGCGAGCGCCACCGCAATCATCACCGGAATATCGAATTGCAGGGCGGTGGCCGACACCTCGAGTCCTCCCGGCGTCACCATGGAGGTGAGCCCCAACACGCAGAGGATGTTGAAGATATTGCTGCCCACCACGTTGCCCACTGCGATATCCCGCTCTCCGCGCAGGGCGGCGACGATGGAGGTCACCACCTCCGGCAGTGAAGTACCCACCGCCACTATGGTGAGGCCGATCACCAGATCGCTCACCCCGAAGTAGTGAGCAATCTCCACCGCGCTGCTAACCAACAGCCGGGAGCCCAGGATCAACATCCCCAATCCCGCCACGATAAAGAACAGATTGCGGGGCAAGCTGTGGGGCGTCTCGGGCTCCTTCTGGCCAAACTCCTGCTCATATTCCGCTTGCACCGCCTTGGTTTCACGGCGGCTCTGCACAAACAGAAACACGGTATAGGCGACGACACCGGCAAACAGCAAGGCGCCTTCGAAGAAAGAGATCCGGCCATCCCAACCAAACATCAGCACCAGCAACGACACAGCAATCATCAGCGGCACATCGAAGCGCACCAGTTGCTGGGAGACCACCAGCGGTACGATCAAGGCCGAGATACCGAGAATAAAGAGCACGTTGAAGATATTGCTGCCGACCACGTTACCCACGGCGATCCCCGCCTGCCCCTCAAGGCCCGACTGGATGCTCACCGCCAGTTCGGGTGCACTGGTACCAAAAGCCACTATGGTCAATCCCACCACCAACGGGGAGATACCCATCATGGTGGCAAGGCGCGCAGCCCCCCGCACCAGATACTCAGCCCCCATTACCAGACACACCAGCCCCACGGCCAACCACACCAGCGTCATCATACGGTTTCATCCTTGCCGTTATGTTCGTTGAAATAATCACGATGAATCAGATACCTGCGCGCCAACGCAGCTATGTAACGCCATTGTAACGAGGGGCTGGCCCCCTGTCTCGGGCTCTTTTGAGTGCCGTTGATAGTGCTACTGGCTAGCCTGTTGCCACTCAACCGTGCTTGATGCGGGTCTCCCCTGCCACCGACACCACAGATCGTTTGCCCTTGCGGCTGATCACCAACAGCGCCAACACGATAAGTCCGATGCCGCCCCCCTCCACCGGTCCCGGGTTTTCGCCGAGCAGCCACCAGGAGAGCAGCACGCCGGTCACCGGCACCGCCAGGGTGCTGAGACTGGCGATCCCCGCTGGCAATTTTTTCAGCACAAAGAGCCAGAGACTCCAGGCGATGGCGGTGGCGAAGATGGCGCTATAGGCCAGCGCCCCCATCACGTAAGGTTGCCAGTCGATGGGGCGCTCCGGCACCAGCGCGGCCACCAGCGCCATCACCACAGTGGCGTAGATCATCTGCCAGGTGGTGAGGGACATCAGATCCACCCCGGGATGGCGGAGATACATCCGCTTGGCGATGATGGCGCTGATCCCCCAGCAGATGCCGGAGAGGATCGCCAACAGCGCACTCTTGAGGGACTCAAGATGCAGCAGCCAGGGCTGGATCACCAACAGCAGCCCGCACGCTGCCACCCCGACCGCCAGATAGTGCAACTTGCGCATCCGCTCGCCGAGGAAGAGCGCCGCGAAGATCACCACCCAAAACGGCATGGTGTAACTCAAAATAGCCACCTTGCCCGCCCCGCCGCTGATCAGCGCCCACTGGGCCAGCCCCACCATGCCGCAGGTCTGGAACAGGGCGATACCCAAGGTGTAGCGAAACGGGGTGGGTTTGAGGTAACGGCGCCCGCGCAGGGCCAGCACCAGCAACAACACCAGGGATCCGCACAGGCAACGCAGGGCGGTGAACTCGAAGGCCCCCGCATAGAGCATTACCTGCTTCATCACTATCCAGCTGTAACTCCAGATGGCGGTGAGCAGGACCAGTCCCACCAGCGCCGCCATATTGATCTTTGTGCTCATGTCGTACCACTCATCGCTCTGCCTTTCGCCTGTTTGGTTTATCTGGCCACCCCCTTATCGGGGGGGCCATCTTACCCCTGTGCTGCCGGGTTGCACATTCCCTACGGACCAATAGCCTGCTGGAAATAGCCTGCGGGCAACTCACCCTCAGCCACCGCGGCGCCCTTGCCAAAAACAGCAGGGGGCCTAGGCCCCCTGCGCATAAACCAGCCATCGAGTGACGCCTTACTGGCTGATCACGGTCCCGGTCTTGCCAGCGATCCCCTCGGCAGCCTTCTCCAGCAGGGTGATCAGGGATTTGCGCCCCGGCTTGGAGGTGGCAAAGGAGAGCGCCGCCTCCACCTTGGGCAACATGGAGCCTTTGGCAAACTGCCCCTGGGCGATAAAGCTCTGGGCATCCCCCACGCTCAACTTATCGAGCCACTGCACATCGGGCTTGCCAAAGTTGATGGCCACCTTCTCCACCGCAGTGAGGATGATCAGCATGTCGGCGTTAATCAGCTCCGCCAGTTTGGCGCTGGCCCAATCCTTGTCGATCACCGCACTGGCCCCACGCAGATGGTTCCCCTCCCGCAGCACCGGAATCCCGCCGCCACCGACGGTGATTACCACCTGCCCTGCGGCCAGCATGGCGGAGACGGTCTCTTTCTCGATGATGTCGATGGGTTTGGGCGATGCCACCACCCGGCGATAGCCACGACCGGCATCCTCTTTGAGCCGCTCACCCTTGGCCATCAGCACCTCGGCCTCCTCCTTGCTGAAGAAACCACCGATGGGTTTGCTCGGGTCGAGGAAGGCAGGATCGTTTTTATCCACTTCCACCTGAGTCACCAGGGTCGCGACCGGCTGATGAATACCGCGCTCCAGCAGGGCCTCGCGCAGGGCGTTTTGCAGGTCATAACCGATATAGCCCTGACTCAGGGCCACGCAGACCGACATGGGCAGATGGGGGGATTTTGGCTCGTGGCGGGCTGCCACCTCGAACGCCTGCTGGATCATCCCCACCTGTGGGCCGTTGCCGTGGGTAACCACCACCTCATGGCCCTCGGCGATCAAGTCGGCGATGGTGTGCGCCGTGCTCTGCACCGCTTTCATCTGTTCTGGCAAGTTGTTACCCAGAGCGTTGCCGCCCAGGGCCAGTACGATACGCTGTTTCATCTTGTTATCTCCAATGGTGGGACAAACCGGTGCCATACCGGCTCCCTGAAATTGTTCTGCCTGACGTTGTTTTGCAGAAGCACGCCGCGCCGTCTGCAGCGACCCGCCTCAACGGGCCGTGAAATGATCGGGTGAATAGTTTTGCGAACCGACCGTCGCGCCAAGCACCGGATCAAACGGTGCCCGCGCCATAAAGCGGCCATGACCCCGCTGCCCGGTGAACTCGCCGTCGCGGGCCACGATCTCGCCGCGGCTCAGGGTCATCCTGATCTGGCCCCGGCAGCGCATCCCCTCGTAGGGACTGTAATCACCGTTGTCGTGCAGTGTCTCGTGGCGGATAAGCGTCTCGCCACGGGGATCCATCACCACCCGATCGGCGTCAGCACCCGGTTGCAAATTCCCCTTGCGCGGCCAGAGACCAAAGAGTCGCGCCGAATTGGCGCTGGTGAGTGCCACAAAGCGGGACGGCGAGATGCGCCCACTGAGCACCCCATGAGCGAAAAGCAGCGACATCCGGTTCTCGACCCCGGGCAAGCCGTTGGGACAGCGGCTGAAATCGCCCCCTGACAGGGCCATACGCTGGGCGTGAGAGAAGTTGCAGTGATCGGTTGCCACCGTGTCGATGTCACCCGCACTGATGCCGACCCACAGCTTGTCGATCTCACTGCGCCCCCGCAGCGGCGGGCTCAACAGGAAGTCGACCCCGTCTTCGCGGTAAAAACAGGAGTCATCGAGCAACAGATATTGCGGGCAGGTCTCCACCCAAACCGGCTGACCCTGACGCCGTGCCAGCTTGAGATACTCCAGCCCCAGTCCGTTGGAGAGGTGGACGATATAAAGCGGTGCATTGCCCGACAATCTCGCCAGATTGATCATCCGGGCGATCGCCTCCGCCTCGCACTCCAGCGGACGGCTTTGCGGGTGATACCAGGGTTCATTGTGGCCAGCGGCCAACAGCGCCGTCCGGCGCGCCGCGATGGCGGCGTCGTTCTCGGGATGGACGGTGGCGAGCGCCCCCACCTCTTTAAGGCGGGCCAGGGCGCGCAGTACGTCATGGTCCTCCAGCTTGTACTGGTAGGTGAGGTAGAGCTTGAAGCTGCTGATCCCCTCCTCCTCCACCATGGCAGCCATTTCGTCCAGGATGGCGTCATCCACATGCTGGATCACGCCGTGAAAGCTGTAGTCGATCACCGCCTGATCGGCGGCGTAGTCGTGATAGCGGGCCAACTGGTGATGCAAATTGCACCCCGCCGGGCCAAATCCCATGTGATCGATGATGGCGGTGGTACCACCACAGGCGGCGGCACGGGTACCGCTGAAAAAGTCATCGCAACTGCGGGCAATCCCGACATCGATGTTGAAGTGGGTGTGGACATCAATGCCACCGGGCATCACATAGCAGCCGCTGGCATCGATAACGTCGGTATCGCCATCGGGCTGGATATCGACAGCGCGGGTGCGGATCACCCCGTTCTCGATAAGCAGATCCTGACGATATTCCCCTTCCGAATCGACCAGCACACCATTTTTGATAAGCCGTTTCATCCACACCTCCTAGAACGTCACTTCTCTTCAAACATCAAGGCCCCGCCTCACCGGAGACGGGGCACTTGCAACAGACGGGCGGTGATAGTGGTCACCGCCCGGCAGACCCCTTACTTGTCCAGCTCGGCCAGATAGAGCATGGGGATCACTGCGTACATGGCAGCGCACTTGACCAGATGCTCTTTCCAGGTCTTCTCGTTCGGCGCGTGGGCTTCCGGCTCTTTACCCGGGCCAAAGCCGATGACCGGAATGCCGTGGCGACCCATGATGGAGACCCCGTTGGTAGAGAAGGTCCACTTGTCGACCACCGGCTCTTTGCGGAACAGCTCGCGATAGGCCTTGGAGAGGGTCTTGACGGTGATGTGATCCTCTTCCACTTTCCAGGTCGGGAAGAAACACTCGGTCGGATAAACCAGACCGGTGTAAGCAGGACGGTCGTACTGATACATGGAAACTTCGGCACCGGCGGCTTTCACCGCAGGCAGGGCGCGGATCTCGTCCAGCGCACCTTGCCAGGTCTCGCCCCAGGTGAGGCGACGGTCGATGGAAATGGCACAACTGTCAGCCACGGCGCAACGGCTCGGGGAGGTAAAGAAGATCTCGGAGACGGTCAGGGTGCCCTTGCCAAGGAAGTCATCGTTGCCGAGGTGGTGGCTGAGCTCCTGCAATTCGCCCAGGATCGGACCCATCTTGAAGATGGCGTTGTCACCGCGCTCCGGCGCAGAACCGTGGCAGCTGATCCCTTGCACTTCGACACGGATCTCCATGCGACCACGATGTCCACGGTAGATCTGGCAATCGGTTGGCTCGGTACTGACCACGAACTCGGGGCGGATCTTGCTTTGCTCGATGATGTACTGCCAGCAGAGGCCGTCGCAATCCTCCTCCTGCACAGTACCTGTCACCAGCAGGGTGTACTGATCTTCCAGTCCCAGATCCTTGATGATCTTGCCGGCATAAACCATGGAGGCCATGCCCCCTTCCTGATCGGAGGCACCGCGGCCGCCGATGATCTCGTGATCTTCCATCCCCTCATAGGGGTCGAAGGTCCAGTTGGCGCGGTTACCGATACCGACGGTATCGATGTGGGCATCCATGGCGATCAGGCGCGGGCCGTGACCGATATAGCCCAGCACGTTGCCCATGGGGTCAATCTCGACCTTGTCGAAACCAACCTTCTCCATCTCCTGCTTGATACGCAGCACTACCCGCTCTTCATCGCAGCTTTCGCTCGGGATGGCGATCATGTCGCGCAGGAACTGAGTCATTTCGGCCTTGTACTGGTAGGCCTTCTCCAACACCATTTCAAACGGAATTTGCTTGCTCATTGTGATTTCTCCATAACAACTGAGAGTGCGCGGCCTGTTCGGCGCAACGCCTTGTGCCCTTTACCGCGCCCTGTTGGCAGGGCGCGATCAATTCTTTGATTCGTGGTTGCTTACTCGCAGGCGGGGTGTTTGCCTTCCCACACGACTTCCCGATAGTGCTTCACATCGGTATCCCCTTCGGTGTTGATGATCAGCACCACCGAGTTGCGATCCAGTCCCAGACGGGCCATCAGTGCCTCACGCTCGGGGTGATGACGCACCGCTGCCAGCACACCGGTACCGACCGAACCGGACTCACCGGAGAGGATGCGGGGATCGTTGCCAAGGGGGTTGCCCAGCACCCGCATGCCCAGCGCCGATACCTTGTCGTGGCAGGAGATGAACTGGGTGGTGCAGCTTCTGAGCAGCGGCCAGCCGAGGGGGTTTGGTTCGCCACAGGCGAGACCGGCCATGATGGTGCGCATATCGCCCCCCACATTGACCATTTCGCCCGCCACGCCGGAGCGGTAGATGCAGTCGGCCTGATCCGGCTCGACCACGATGCTATGCAGGTTTCTTGCCCCAAAGCAGTCCACCAGATACCCCAGTACCCCGCCCGCCAGTGCACCTACGCCAGCCTGCAGCAGCACGTGAGTGGGCTGCTTGATACCCATCCCCTGCATCTGCTCGACCGCTTCGTCGGCCAGGGTCGAGTAGCCCTGCATGATCCAGGTCGGGATCTTGGTGTAGCCTTCCCAAGCGGTGTCTTGCACGATGTGCCAGCCACGCTCTTCGGCCATCTTCATGGTCAGGCGCACGGTATCGTCATAGTTCATGTCGGTAACGATGCACTCGGCACCCAAATTCAGGATGTGATCCACCCGCTCCTGGGCAGAGCCCTTGGGCATGTAGACCACCGCATGCTGACCCACCTGCTTGGCCGCCCAGGCGACACCACGACCGTGGTTGCCATCGGTGGTGGTGGCGAAGGTCATCGGCTCCTTGATGGTGCGCTTGATGAGATCGAAGGAGAAATCCTCGACCGCCACCCCATATTTTTCACAAAGCAGGTTGGCGATGGCGTAAACACCACCCAACATCTTGAAGGCATTGAGGCCAAAACGCTTTGATTCGTCCTTGACCAATATATTTTTCACCCCGATATAGGCGGCCAACTCTTTAAGGTCACACAGGGGGGTCGGTTCATAACCGGCCAGTTTTTTATGAAAGGCACGAGCCTTTTGTGCTTCTGCACGGGAAAACAACGGTGATGGCTCGGCGGTAAAAAAGCGGTTATCGGCAATATCCATCTTCAGCGAAAATTGGGACATGCTTACCTCACTAGTCGTTACCTGACGAAGAGCTGTCTCGCCGGGAGATCCGTTATTCAGATACCACCGGGGAGAAAACTCGGAGTAATTATTTTTACATAGGGGGCAGGATGAATATTCACCCTGCCCGTCAGGTTATTTATTTAACCCGTTTCTGAGCCTCTTTAATCAGATTCTCCAGGGTTTCTGCCGGTGCAGAGAATTTACGAGCCATGATCATGGCGGCGATAATATAGGGCTTCCAGCTTGCTTCCTTGTAAGTGGCGATACGGTATTTCTCGAATACCCCTTCAGTCACTTCACCCTCTTTACAGGAGACTCCGGAAATATCGGCTGGCAGGCAGTGCATATAGAGTGCTTCGCCACCTTTGGTGAGCTTCATCATCTCTTCAGTGCAGTGCCAATCTTTGTGCTTGGCGTTCTGCTCCAGGCAATGCTTCTCCAGATCTTTGAGGCCAGCGTGGTCGTTGGCACGCAGCAGTTCGGTACGCTGCTCCATCACCTTGTAAGGGGCCCAGGACTTGGGATAGACGATATCCGCATCCTTGAACGCCTCTTCCATGGAGGTGACCTGACGGAAGCTGCCGCCGGAGGCCTTGGCATTCTCTTGGGCCACTTCGATCACGTCCGGGATCAGGTCATACCCTTCCGGGTGAGCCAGGGTCACATCCATACCGAAACGGGTCATCAGACCGATGATGCCTTGCGGCACGGAGAGCGGCTTGCCGTAGCTGGGTGAATAGGCCCAGGTCATGGCAATCTTTTTGCCCTTGAGGTTTTCCAGGCTGCCGAAGTGCTCCTGCAACCAGGCGAGATCAGCCATCGACTGGGTCGGGTGATCAATGTCGCACTGCAGGTTGACCAGCGCCGGACGCTGGGGCAGAACCCCCTTCTCGAAGCCCTCATCCAGCGCGGCACCCACTTCACGCATATAGGC
>NZ_JRGK01000106.1 GCF_000764645.1 Aeromonas finlandensis | reverse complement strand
TATCGTCGGCATGAAGGGGGAAGGCGAGGGTGCTGCCAAGCAGCCATAACGAAAGCAAAAGTCGCATCATCATCTGTCGCTCGAAAGAGCCGGTGCCCGGGTCGCTGAGCCGATTGCTCAGGTGCACCCGGGCCCCTGCTGCTTACAGGCCGAGCGCCTCCCGCAGTTTGCCAAACACCTTGGTGTTATCCAGCGTGCCCTTGAAGCGGTTGCTGCCGGCGCCATCGGCGAACAGCATGACGTCGCCGCCGCCGTGGGTCTCGGTGCCTAGCTTGACGCCGCTCTCCTGCAGGTAGTCATTGGCCATCACCTGATCGCTGGTGAGGACGGGGCGCACGTCAGTACGGTTGGGGCCGTTACCGAACACCAGGGTGGTGAAGGGCTTGCCATCCACGTCGTTCTGGGTCGAGCCGTCGCCGTTTTTCACCAGATCCAGCACCGGATTGCCCTTGGCGGAGTAGCCGTTAATGGTCATGGTGTGGTCATGGTCGGCGGTGACCACGATCAGGGTATTGTTGAGGTCCACTTTACCGAGCGCCGTCTTGACCGCCTCATCCAGCGCCACCGCATCGGTGAGGGAGCGCTTGGCATTGGTGGCGTGCAGGGCGTGATCGATCCGGCCACCCTCTACCATCAGGAAGTAACCCAGGCTGTTCTGGCTCAGCAGATCGATCGCCTTGGCGGTCATCTCGGAGAGGGATGGCTGGGTATTGGCTGCCCCTTTGGCGACCCGATCCAGCTCGTAGTCGAGGTGGGATTTGCTGCTGAACAGACCGAGCACCTTGCCACTGGTGACCTTGGCCAGTTCACTTTGGGTGGTGACATAGCTGTATCCCTGCGCCTTCATCTCGGCGGTCAGGTCGCGGTTGTCATTGCGACCGCCCTTGTTGCTGGCGCTGTAGGGAGTCCAGTGGCTGGCACCGCCGCCCATCAGCACATCGACCCCATCCCCCAGCGCCTGGTTGAAGCCTGCCCCTCCCGGAACGGCCTGTGCGGCGATCTCATAGGCGGCATCCCGATGGCAGATATGGGAGTAGGTGGCCGCCGGGGTGGCGTGGGTCAGCTCGGTGGTAGTGACGGCCCCGACCGATTTGCCTGCCGCCTTGGCCAGCTCGAGGATGGTGGGCACCGGCTTGCCGTTGTCGCTGCTGCAATTGTTGACGGTTTTGTTGCTGTTGACGTCTTTGCCGGGGGCGACAGCCTTGGTGTCGCTGCTCATGGCGATCACTTCGTTGTTCATCTTGACCCCGGTGGTGTAGGCCGCCATGGAGGGTGCCGAGTCGGTGGTTTGGGCATCGTTGGAGAAGGTCTTGATGCGGGCAGTGCGCGGCAGTTTCATCATCTCCAGATTGCCCTCTTCCCCCACCTTGAACAGGCGGGTGGCGGTGAGGACGGTGGGACCCATGCCATCACCGATAAAGAGAATGACGTTTTTGGCATCGGCGGCCTGTGCCTGAGAGGTTGCGCCCAGCGCACTGAACAGGGCGGCGCAGACCAGCGTGTGCTTGATGGATGTGTTCATCTGTTTGCTCATGAAAGTGCTCCTTACAGCTTGGCCGCAGCCTTGATCTTGCCGAACACGGCGGTGTTATCGAGTGAGCCATGGAAGCTCTCCGCTCCCTGGCCGATGGCGCCGAGGAAGACATCGGTGCCGCCGTGGGTCTCGTTGCCTATCTCGCCCACCTTGACCACCACTTCCTGGTGGTAGTCATTGGCGGAGACGGTGGCATCGTCGAGCGGGGCGACGCTGCTGCGCGGGCCATCCACCCGGTTGTAGCCGTTGCCAAAACCGATGATGGTGTAGGGCATGCCCTCGCTATCCTTGCTTGGCTCGCCAGTCTCGTAGTTCTTCACCAGCCCGAGTACGCCGGGGTTGTCGGCGGTGGTCTTGCCGGTGCGCTTGGCATAGCCGTTGAGCACGAGCGTATGGTCGTGGTCGGCGGTGACCACGATCAGGGTGTTTTTCAGCTCGGGGTCGCTCTTTTTCACCTCGTCGATAGCAGCCTTGATGGCGTTGTCGAAGGCGATGGTGTCCTGCAGCGCCCGCTTGGCGTTGGTGTCGTGCAGGGCGTGGTCGATGCGACCCCCTTCCACCATCAGGAAGTAACCCTTCTCTTTGCCCTTGAGCTGCTTGATGGCGGCCAGGGTCATCTGGGCCAGTGACGGCTCGCTGGCGGGGCGGTCCAGGTCATATTTCATGTGGCTGGAACCAAACAGACCCAACAGCGGCTTGCCCGCGTCGACCTTGTTCAGCTCATCCAGATTGCTGGCAAATTGATAGCCTTTGGCCTGCATTTCGCTGATGAGGTTGCGGCCATCCTCCCGCTTGCCCTTGTCGGCTTTGGGCAGAAAGAAGCTGCTGCCGCCACCGAGCACCACATCCAACCCCTCCTTGAGGGCGCTGTTGTAGCCTTTGCCACCCGGTACCAGCTGGGCGGCGATATCCGCCTCCAGATCCCGGTTGCAGATATGGGCATAGGTAGCCGCCGGAGTGGCGTGGGTCACCCGGGTCGTGGTCACCACACCGGTAGCGCGGCCATCGGCTTTGGCCAGCTCCAGTAGGGTGGTTACCGGCTTGCCAGCACTCTTGCTGCAGTTGCTCTCCTGAGTGGCGTCGCTGTCCATGCTGATGACGCCGTTGTTGCTCTTGACCCCGGTCATGTAGGCGGACATGGAGGGGGCCGAGTCAGTGACCTGTGCATCGTGGGAGAAGGTCTTGATAAAGGCCGTCTCTGGCAGGGTATCGATGGTCAGATCGCCCTCTTCGCCGACACCGTAGATGCGGGCCGCCGTCAGGGTGTTGAGGCCCATGCCGTCACCGAGGAAGAAGATGACGTTGGTGGGCTGGACGGCGGGCTTGGTCGCTACCGTGTCATTGTCTGATTTGCAGCCGGCGGCCAGGGCGGCGCCGATCATCACTGCAACTCCTGCCATTTTTCTCATTGGGGTTCGCTCCTTGTAAAACCTGAGCGCAGCCTAGAGGGGGGAGATGACACTTTTACTGACTATCGGTGACGGTTGTGTGAAAAGACGATGGAAATGTTACATTATATCAATGTTTTATCTATCAATTGAGCGGGTTGGTCTGCTCGTTTCCGGCAAGGTTGCTCCACCTTGGCGGTTTGCTGATTTGATCAGGTGATGGCTAGAATGACCTGTCAAAATGGGTCCGCAGCAGGTAAAATGCGCCCCCTTCGTTCGATGCCCGCGGCAGAGCGCCTGTTGTTCCATGCGCGCGCCCGCAGCCCCCACAGAGAGTAACGGATATGTCCATCAACTGGTTCCCCGGTCACATGCACAAGGCCCGCAAAGAGATTGCCGAGGTCATGCCCCAGGTCGATGTGATCATCGAGATGCTCGATGCCCGCATCCCCTTCTCCAGCGAAAACCCGCTGGTGCCCGAGCTGCGTGGTGATACCCCGGTGATCAAGGTGCTGAACAAGGCGGACTTGGCCGATCCGGCGATCACCGATCTGTGGGTGGCGCACATGGAAAAAGAGAAGGGGATCAAGGCGCTGCCGCTGACGCAACAAGAGCCGGAGAAGATCAAGCAACTGCTGACTCTCTGCCACGAGATGCTGCCGGAGCGCAATTTTGAGCTGCGCGGTGTGCGGGCGATGATCATGGGGATCCCCAACGTGGGCAAGTCCACCCTGATCAATACCCTGGCGGGGCGCATCATCGCCCGCACCGGCAACGAGGCGGGGGTGACCAAGTCCCAGCAGCGGATCAAGCTGGATAACAACGTCATCCTGACCGATACCCCGGGTTTCCTCTGGCCCAAGCTCAACCCACCCTCTTGTGGTTATCGTC
>NZ_JRGK01000105.1 GCF_000764645.1 Aeromonas finlandensis | reverse complement strand
CCCGTCATAGCCACCATTAATATTGCGGAAGTGGCGAAATTGGTAGACGCACCAGATTTAGGTTCTGGCGCCCTAGGCGTGAGAGTTCGAGTCTCTCCTTCCGCACCATTAATAGCAGTACCAAACAGACCAGCTCACGCTGGTTTTTTTGTATCTGAAATCTGCCTCTCCCCAGTTTTTCTCTCGATCCTCTCTACGTTAATTCACGTTCACGTCCCTCTTCACTCATTCCGAGCACGCCTTGCCAATCTCCTCTCACGGCCACAAAAAAGCGGCCCGCGGGCCGCTTGTACACACATTCATCATCCCGGTTATCAGAACGGGAAGAACCAGGGGATCGCCACCACGCTCACCGCCATCACCAGCAGGGTGAACGGCACCCCGATGCGGATAAAGTCGGCGAACGTGTAGTTGCCCGGCCCCAACACCAGGGTATTTACCGGTGACGAGACCGGCGTCATAAAGGCAGCCGAGGCGGCGATGGCGATGGTCATGGCAAACGGATAAGGCGACACCCCCATCTGCTGCGCAGTGCCCAGCGCAATGGGCGCCATCAGCACCGCGGTGGCGGTGTTGGAGATAAACAGCCCGATCACCGCACAGAGGGCAAACAGGCTGGCAAGCATCACCCGCGGCCCCATCTCCCCCACCGCATTCATCAGACCACCGACGATAAGGTCCACCCCGCCGGTTTTTTGCAGCGCCAGCGCGAAGGGAAGCATGCCGACAATCAGGATCAGGGTCGGCCAGTGGATCGACTTGTAGGCACTCTCCATGTCGATGCAGCGAAACTTGCCCATCAGCAGACAGGCGATCAGCGCCGCAATCACGTTGGGCACCGGATCGGTCACCATCAGCAGGATCATCACCCCAAGGCAGACCAGCGCGTGGATAGCCTGACTGCGGGCTGGCGCCATCTCGTCCACCTCGGCAGGCAACCCCATCAGCAAAAAGTCGCGGCTGTGGGTCTGCAGCAGCCGGATATGGCTCCAGTTCCCCACCACCAACAAGGTGTCCCCCATCTGCAGCGGCTCGTCCACCAGCTTGCCTGCCAGCGCCTCACCGTCACGACGCAGCCCCACCACGCTCAGACCATAGCTGGAGCGGAAGGTCACCTCCCTCACGCTTTTACCCAGCAGCGTGGACTCGGGGATCAGCGACACCTCGGCCATCCCCACCTCCCGCGCCTGATCGGAGAAGTACTCCCCGCGCAGGATCATCGGTTCGAGCCGTGCCTCGCTGCAAAACGCCCGCACATCAACCTCGGGGTCTGACATGTCGATCAGCAGCACATCCTTCGCCTGAAATTCACTGATCCCCGACACCGGCACCATCACCCGGCGGAACTTGCGCCAGCGCTCCACCCCGATGACGTGGGCACCATAGCGGGCGCGCAGTTGCAGCTCATCAAGGGTATGGCCAATCAGAGGCGAATCAGGCCGCAGCGCCAGACGACGGGCCCGGCCAGCCAGCCGGTAGTCACGGATCAGATCGCGCAGGGTTCGGCGCCCGGGCGGCTTGCCCTTGCCCTCTTCCCCCTCGCCCACCAAAGAGCCGCGCACCAGCAGCATGTAGAGAATGCCCAGCCCCAGGATCAATACGCCCATGGGGGTGAAACCGAAGAACCCGAAGCCGTGAATACCGTGGCGCATCAGCTCGCTGTTGACCACCATGTTGGGGGGCGTGGCCACCAGCGTCATCATGCCGCTGATAAGCCCGGCAAAGCCGAGGGGCATCATCAGACGACCCGCCGGGATTCCCATCCGGTTCGCCACGCTCAGCACCACCGGGATAAAGATGGCCACCACCCCGGTGCTGCTCATCACCGCTCCCAGACTCGCCACCGCCACCATCAGCAGCACCAGCAGCTTGGTCTCGCTGCTGCCCGCCACCTTCACCAGCGCATCCCCCACCTGATAGGCGATGCCGGTGCGCACCAACCCCTCACCCACCACAAACAGGGCGGCAATCAGGATAACGTTGGGATCGCTAAAGCCCGCCAGCGCCTCCGGCAGGGTAAGGGTGCCGCTCAGTACAAACAGGATGACCACACCCAGGGCCACCACATCCATGCGCACCTTGTTGGTCATAAAGAGATAGATGGCGCCAGCCAGCAGACAGAGCACCCAAACAAGCTCGGAATTCAATGCAACCTCCTGTTATCACGTGATTCTCCTCCCGGAGAGTGGACTCTATCAGACCACAGCCACGGCGCTATCATCTTGCTACATATCAATAAAGTCCGGCCAGCGGGGGCACCATAACCCATCAGTGCTGGAATAACCGGGCACAACAGGCGATTTCTTTGATATGGGGGCGGACAAAAGTCCTGCCCCTCCTCCCCCTTAGAATGACGCGGCCGATATCAACCGACTGCTCATTGACTCACCAGCCCCACGCAGAGGGGTTGCTCGCCTGCACGCATTCATCTCCTTGCTCACCGCTCTTTTATTCACCCGTCACCCGTCACCCGTCACCCGTCACCCAACCATTTCTTCACGTTTTCAGCATGCAGCGTTCTGCTGATATTCCACCGATATTGTCCCGATGCAATCTCATGGCATATTTCTTCATATATATAGCGAGCTCAAATAGAGCGAAATCAACGGATAAGCGGTATCTCTATCCATAATTTTTACAAACGCTCATGCAAATATATTGAATTATATTCCAGCTACATCTTTAACCGATGTTTCATTACTTTCGGCTAGCATATTTTCACGATTAAAGATAGATACCTGGAAAAAGCAAAAATACATATTCATGCACAATAAAATCGTTTAGTCGCAGCATGGCTGCATATCATTAACTCATTATGCATAGCCACGCTTTTCGTCATTCAATCCTCCACACCTTGCCCTGACCGGCTTGTCCGTTGATTCAGGGCCCTTTTTTGCCAGGATGGCGGCTATTCAACGTGAATTGAATAGCAACAAGGTTAAATTTGCGAGCATTGAGCCATCTCATAGAAATGCGATCCCGGTTTGCATCCCCGGATAACGACTCATAAAATCGCAACGACTAAAATATCTACCCTATATCACGCTCTCCCTCTCTTATTCCATTCTGCTATTGAGTGGATGACAAATAATAACCGAGGATGCCACCGATGGCACAATGGCCGTGGTGCACAAAAAATGGGGTAAATCTGTACCTGAGTTAACAACAAATATTAAAGAAGGAATATCAATATGAGTGGCACTATTATCAAATCCGCAAAAAATACCGCTAACGCCCCCCAGAATATCGGGCCTTATACTCAAACGGTGGCATTTTCTCATTATAATAATATCTCCGCCCAGCTGCCGGTCGATCCGAAAACCGGCAAGATGGTGAGTGGCGATGTAAAAACGCAGGCCAGACAGTGCCTCACCAATATCAAGGCCATCGTCGAGAGCATCGACCATGTGATGGACGATATGGTGAAAGCAACTATCTTCCTGAAAGATATGGCGGATCTGGAGGCGGTCAACGCCGTCTATCGCGAATTCTTCCCGGGCTATCTACCGACCCGCACCACCCTCGCCGTGGCCGCCCTGCCACTCAATGCACTGGTGCAGATCGACGCCATCATCTCCAATGGCGAAGGCACCTTCCCGCAAGCCCCCTGCCCGCTGGTGAAGCTCTCCCGCAACAGTGCCCGTGCGCCGCAAGATCCGCTCTCCACCCAGACCGTCGCCTTCTCTCACTACAACAATATCGGTGCCCAACTGCCGGTTGAGCCCGCATCTGGCGCCCTGATTGGCGGCGGCATCCGCGAGCAGGCAGCCCAGTGCCTGCACAACATCAAGGCGGTACTGGAAGGGATCGACGTGCCCTTCGACGATATCGTCAAGGTAACCGTCTATCTGACCAATCTGGCCGATTTGGACGCCGTCAACGAGGTCTATACCACCTTCTTCCCCGACTCGGCCATTGCCCGCGCTGCCGCTTACATGCCGGCCCGCAGCGTAATTGCGGCCTCCGCCCTGCCAATGGGTGCGCTGGTGCAGATGGATGCAGTTATCTCCCACGGTGACGGTACACCGCCGCAGCTGGTGGAAGACCGCCACAATCTGGTGATCCGCCCGCACAATACCGACAAAGCACCCCGCAGCGCCCTGCATACCCAGACCGTCGCCTTCTCCCACTACAACCATATCGCTGGCCAGTTGCCGGTCGATCTGGCCACTGGCAAGATCCTGGCCGGTTGCGTACGGGAGCAGACCGCCCAGTGCCTCGGCCATATCAAGGCGATTGTGGAGAGCATCGGCCACGTGATGGACGATATCGTCAAGGTCAATATCCAGGTTGCCAATATCGCGGATCTGGCCGAGGTGGATGCCATCTACACCCGCTACTTCCCAAGCTACCTGCCTGCCCGTACCGTGATTGCGGTACGCGAGCTGCCCGCCGGCGCCCTCATCCAGATGGATGCAGTGATGTCTAATGCGGAAAGTACCCCGCCGCAACATTAATTAACAAGCAGGGCCCTAACATCACGATGTTAGGGCCCTGCTGTGATCGGCGGCGTTATTGCCCAAGCAGATGCTGCTTGAATGGCACTTACTGAGGAGGTGCTGATCTGATTATCCCCGTCAGCATTCATGGGCAAGTTGCTTCACTTCACCAACGGGCTGCAATACAACCAATCTCTTATCAACCTTGGCTCACTCACCTTCCGGGTTGTTGCCGACACTGCGGCGCAAGCTGAGTCATGTTTATACAGATGGAGCCGATGACAGCAAAGCAAACTATCAGCGGCTCGCGCACAAATAGGAACGATAGCCTGTATCCCGCCTATCCCGCTGCACAACTCAGGAAAAGAGCACTCTCGAGCAATGAGGCCATGCTGTTAATGCGTCAGGAAGGTGTGGCTCACAGGCAAAGACGTACACCATTGCTGGTAGATAAAATCAACCTGCGTCAGGACAACGGTCAGGTGAGCGAAGTCATCGCGTATGTGAGCGCGATAAACAGATTGAATACCCTTTCCTCCCCCTAATAAATCCAAATGAGTATCTGTATAATGGCAATGGGGAAGCAGTGGCGGATGTCTGATCTGGGAAGAAACACCGGGTGAAAGAATAGATGGCAGCTGGTATAAATTGTACCGTAACGGTTACACTTATCAATATTAGCAAATTTTTAACACCCCTTCTTAAGTGGAATGTTCCGATTTCCCATTTTTCTATAGACGTCACTATCTAGGTTGTCACATACTATTATGAATAATAAAAGTTGCTGTATCACACTAGATTATATCCATAGTGTCGAGCTGCTGCACATAAATAATATAAACTTATTTTGACATTATCCCCCTGTTTTTACATCTGGATGTTACATCAGGAAATGTCTTTTAATAATTTAACACTCATGAAGTATATCGTTACAACTTCCTGGTGGCTTTATTTATACTGCAGGCCGTCATTTCTTGCTACCTGTCTATTTTCATTAAAGCCCGATGTAGTTGCTTAACAGAACTAGAAAGGTTGTTCACATGATTAATCACAAAACTATCGCGGTCATGGGTCTGACCGTATTGCTCAGTGGTTGTGCAAAAAATACGGTGCATTCCGATGGCACCCAGGCATTTGCGCTTAACCACGGTGCGATAGTCAGCTCGAAAGAAATTACCAGCCACTTTTTCTTTTCCGATATCGACTTCGGTATGAATGACACCATTGACGCTGCATCTATTTGTCACGGTATAGAAAATGTCGTGCGGATAGAAACAAAACGAGGTTTTTGGGATTCTGTATTTGGCAGCTTGAGTTTCGGTATTTATGCACCTCGCACAGCAAGAATTGATTGTGCTGGATAAACACGGCAGGGAGATAAAGTGATGAAACTGAAGAGTATATTATTGGCTGTGATTGGCCTGAGTACGCTATATGGTTGCGGTGGCGGTTCTTCTGGTGGAGAAGAGAAACCAAGCGTAAAGACTGCAGAACCGGTATTAGATCATGTTACTATCCCTAACGCAGTACTCTATAAAGCTGAATATAGAAACCCCGACCAGCAGGTGGTTCTTTCAACCGGATTTGCATTAAAATATCAGAAGATTGATGGGGAAAATAGCTCTCGATGGAGTATATGGGCCAAAAACAGCCTGGTAACTACCTGGTGGTGGGTAAAACAAAGTAGTGATGATATATTAAAAAGCGATCCTAATTCAGTTCAACTCACAAGTATAAGTCGTAGAATAAATCGAAACGTAGCAAGCGGTAGTATACCCGCAGTGTCAGTCATCAACCAGGTCGATATTCCTTACAATAATATTGTTCACGTTATACCTGAATTTCACCAGAACCAACCTGTTTATGCCTCCCCAACACATACTGAGCTGGATTTATCTGGCACAGGTACATCAATGCATATAAAGTGGGCTGAAAAAATATCTTTGCAAGAATTGACAACCCGAGCCATAAACACTGATAGCTGGAATGAAAATAACGGATATAGCACCGATATGCTGGGAAATGTGGAAACGACCCGCAACGGTGAAAAGGTAACAGTTACAATGATGCTTCCAGCTGCAGGATGCACTCTGGTGGGGGATGCGATCTCATCAGGTAAAACGAGGTTTGATAAATTTGTTTTTACCGGGTTTGATAAGTGCCTGTTTGATCCAGCGAAAGGGGACAAATGGACTCCGAGCGATTATATCAATAGCGAAAGGTTGGCCAAAGGTAAAAATGGGTCAATAGCTTATGGTGCGACGTTTAAGGATAATAGCGGGTTAGATACACTGGTAATCGGCTTCCCTGAACTGGATGGGGTCGTATTGATGATGAACAAGCGCAAATAATGGGTGAGTGCTAGATCACCTATTATTTAGCGGTATACGATTCAGCAATGTATGGTTATGGTGTCGCAGAGAGAATACAGGCTATCTACTCTGGTGCTTTGCGGATTTGCTTTCAGCGAGTGGTCTCGCACTATAGCGCTGTCGATCAGCATGTAGAGGCAATAGTGTACAGCCCGGAAGGTTAGTTTACGGGAAGCGCCCTTGATGAGAGGAAGTATGCGAACACTGGGTGAGCTCGATTTGAACCTGCTGGTGGTATTCAAATACCTGATGGTGGAACGCAGTGTGGCTGGGGCGGCCAAACAGCTTAGTGTAACCCCCTCCACGGTGAGCAAGGCGCTGGCCAAGCTGCGGGATTGGTTTGCCGACCCGCTCTTTGTGCGAGGACGCAAGGGGTTGATGCCGACCAACCTCGCCCTGACGCTGGAAGACGAGCTGGAAACCTGGTTCCAGCTCACCGGCAGGATCGCTTCGCTCAATAGCGAGGCGATCCCCGATGGGGCCCGCTTCAATCTGGTGATGCAATCCCCCTTCTACAACAGTCTGTTGGGGGATTTGCCCGTTACCATCCATGAGAAGTACCCCAATGCGGTGGTCAAGATGCAGGGGTGGAATCACCATTCGCTCACTGACCTCGTTAATGGCGATGCCGATCTCGGTGTCTGTGTTCGCGAGCGTTATGACCGCTCTCTGGTCAAGCTCAGCAACCTGCCCTATTACATTGATCACGAGGTACTGTTTCACGATGTGCCGGTGGCATTCTTACGCAATGATCACCCGCTGCTTCAACAAGAGTGGTCGCTGGAAAACTTTTTGGCTTGCTCCCATAGCAGCGTGGTGTTGGAGGTCAAAGAGACCTGGAGCCTGGATATGCTGCTGGAAGATGAGGGGCTACAGCGCAAGGTCCCCATCATGGTATCCAGTTTCGAACAGTCCCTCCATATCGCCTCCCAATCCCATCATGAACTGATCACGGTAGCCCCCTCCTACTGCGCCGGTTTTGCGGCAAAATACCATCCCAATTTGGTGACCAGGCCGTTGCCACTGCCCGAGAAGCTCTACAAGCAGCTTGAGCTCACTTTCATCTTGCTGTGGCACAAACGCCACAATCAGGATGCCAAAGTGATGTGGTTACTCAACGAGATCAGGCAGCTCTATCACCGCGAGTCGAGCCTCTCGCTCAGATAAAACCAGGCCGGAGCAAGATGCTCCGGCTTTTTTGTCTTCGCGCAGCCATGATTTACCGACTGCAGGTTCACTTGTTTACGTCATGTTTCATTCAGCTCTATATACACAGATTGGCGTTAACGTCACGTCTCGAGTGAGGCTCTTTACACGAAAAAAATTCATGTAGTTTCATTAGAAAACTTCATTCAATATCACTTTTAAAGTGTGATCGACCATTAAGTTCCTTTATTTGCAGTGATATAGCATGGCAACCCTTGAAATGGCGGGATTCAACAGATCCCGCGTAGGATGATTGCCCGCAGAGCAGTTGAGTGAGCCCACCCCACAGGTCGTCTGTGGTTGCGGTTGTGCCACGCCCCGGCTATCGGGCCACCTGCCGTGTGTGACGGAGCAGAGGGAGAGTAAGCATCAAGGTTGATAAACCGGCTTGAGTGCAGGGATGCAGCAGAGGTGGAGTCCATTAGCCGGTAACGGCACAGCGCGACACCATTCACCATCCCCCGATAACGCGAGATTGAAACCGGCTAGATGAAAAACACCTTTCATCGAACGGGGCACGTGCACCCGCAAATATCCAGATTGGCAGGCTGACAGCGCTACCTGTTATGGCAATGACGGACCAGAAAATAGGGCGGCAGCCACCACCAGATTAATAAAAATAAACCTCAATAAAGGCAGGTTAATATGCGTCCAGCTACAACACCCACGGGGTTGTTACAACAACCCAAACCCTTCTTCATGATTTTTTTCGTCGAACTCTGGGAGCGCTTCGGTTATTACGGCGTGCAGGGGATCCTGGCGGTCTTCTTCGTGCAGCAACTGGGATTTTCCCAAGAGCAATCCTTTATTACCTTCGGTGCCTTCTCGGCGCTGGTATATGGTCTGATTTCGGTCGGTGGTTATGTCGGTGACCATGTGCTCGGCACCAAGCGCACCATGGTGCTGGGGGCGGTGGTACTGGTGATCGGCTACTTCATGACCGGTCTCTCTATCTATAATCCTGACCTGATTTTCTACGCGCTGGGCACGATCGCGGTAGGTAACTGCCTGTTCAAGGCCAATCCGGCCAGCCTGCTTTCAAAATGCTACCAGCCAAAAGATCCCCGTCTGGATGGGGCCTTTACCCTGTTCTATATGTCGATCAATATCGGCTCCCTTATTTCCCTCTCACTCGCGCCGGTTATTGCCGATCACTACGGCTATACCGTGACCTATAACCTGTGTGGAGTGGGGCTGATTATTGCACTGCTCACCTTCTTTGCCTGCCGCAACATGGTCAAGGATATTGGCTCCGAGCCGGATCATCTGCCGCTCAATTACAGCAAGCTGCTGCTGGTTATATTGGGCTCGGTGGCGATGGTGTTCTTCTGCGCCTGGCTGATGCACCACGTGGTGATTGCCAATATGGTGCTGATGACGGTGACCATCGCCGTGGTGATCTTCTTCTTTCGCGAGGCGTTCAAGCTCGACACTGTGGGCCGCAACAAGATGTATGTGGCCTTCGTGCTGATGCTGGAGGCGGTGCTCTTCTATGTGCTCTATGCCCAAATGCCGACTTCCCTGAACTTCTTTGCCATCAACAACATGCATCACGAGATGCTGGGGATGAGCGTCAACCCCATCAGCTTCCAGGCACTCAATCCCTTCTGGGTGGTGGTGGGCAGCCCGGTGCTGGCGATGATCTATACCCGGATGGGCAGCAAGGGACGGGATCTCACCATGCCGCTCAAGTTCACCCTCGGGATGTTCTTCTGCTCGCTGGGCTTTTTGACCGCAGCAGCGTCCGGCTGGTGGTTTGCCGATGAGCAGGGGCTCACCTCCCCCTGGTTTATGGTGCTTATCTACCTGTTCCAGAGTCTGGGTGAGCTGATGATCAGCGCCCTGGGGCTGGCGATGGTGGCTGCGCTGGTGCCGCAACGGTTGATGGGCTTTATTCTCGGGATGTGGTTCCTGACCCAGGCGATGGCATCCCTGCTGGGGGGCTATGTGGCAACCTTTACCGCCGTGCCGGAAGGGATGAATGATCCGCTGCAGACGCTGCCGATCTACACCGACGTGTTTGGCAAGATTGGGATGGCGACCCTGCTGATCGCGATGGTAATGGGGCTGATGGTGCCCTGGCTCAACCGGATGATGAATGCGAGCCCGACAGAGTCCGAGGGGCTGGTGGCGGGTCAATCACAGGCGTAATGAAGGGATAGTGCGAGGCAAGGGTGTCGCCCCTTGCCTCGCTGTTGATGGCTTAGTTGTACTGCTCTTCCATCCAGGCTTCGACGATCAGCTGCGCCGATACCCCGTCCACACTACCCTTCTCCAATGCGCGATAGCCGCCTCGCTCAAACAGTCGGGCGCGGGCATCGGTGGTAGTGAGTCGCTCATCCTTGAACTCCACCGGCTTGCCGAAACGGCCGTGCAGCCGGTTGCCGAATTTGCGGGCCCGTACCGTGATCTCCTGATCGGTGCCATCCATGTTCAGTGGCAGGCCGACCACCAGCAGGTCCGGTTGCCACTCCTTGAGCAGCTTCTCAATCTCGTCCCAGTTGGGGATGCCGTCGTTGGCCTTGAGGGCGCGCAGAGGCTGGGCAGTGCCAGTCAGCTCCTGACCGATGGCGACGCCAATGCTCTTGGTGCCATAGTCAAAGCCCATGATGCTGCGTGATGACATGAAAAAAATCCTCGAAATGCAACGCCAGAGGCGTTGCTGGAGTTAGCTGTGGCCGACGTCGCTGGAGAGGTGAACCGGGTTCACCCCTATGCTGGCGGCGGCTTGTTGCCAACGTTTGTGAATGGGGGTTTTGAACACCAGGTCCGGATTGGGGGGGATCACCAGCCAGGCGCCATCTACCAGCTCTTGTTCCAGCTGTCCGGCGCTCCAGCCTGCATAACCGAGCGCAACCAACCAGTGAGCAGGAGATTCACTCGTACCCAGGGTTTCCAGTATATCCTTGGATGTAGTCACCATCATTTCATCTCCCACCTGCAGGGTTGAGCTGAAACCGGGGCGGAAGCTGTGCAGCACGAAGCCGCGGTCAGCGTGAACCGGCCCCCCTTGCAGGACCGGCTGCTTGAGCTCCGGGCTACCGGGCGGGTTGAGCTTGAGCTGGGTCAACATGGTTTCCAGCGACATATCGACAGGAATGTTGACGACTAGCCCCATGGCACCCTCTTCGTTATGCTCGCACAGATAGACCAGCGATCGCTCGAAGTAGGGGTCTGAGAGGCTTGGCATAGCCAGCAGGAAGTGATTTTGCAGTGTTTGCATAGGGGCCAAATAGTGCAAAGGTCGTTGAAAGATGAATAGGGCAATTATGGCAGTTCATCACATTGGGAAAAACCGCTTTTTATCGGGAGTGTCTTGTCCACTTATCAAACGGTGCAGGAGAGAAAAAACATGGAATGTATTTCAATCAGACAGAAGTTGACCCTGGGTTGTGTAGTGCCCCTGTTGGCACTGATGGCGTTGCTGGTGGGCGCAACCCAGGCAATGTCTCAGCTGATGGCGGGAATGAACGCCATGTATGAGGGAGAGGTGGTGCAGCTCAAAGAGCTCAAACATATTGCCGACCTCTACGCCGTCAACGTGATCGATGCGACCAACAAGGCCAATGTGGGGGGTTTTACCCCGGACAAGGCGAAGGCAGCCATCACTCAGGCCCAGCGTGAAGTGGCAGAGAGTTGGCAGCACTACATCAATATGAAGATGGAACCGGGGGAAAAGCTGGAGGCGGACAAGGTCCAGATGCTTTTTGCGGCGGCCGATCAGCAAATAACGGCCGTGGTGAAGGTACTCGATGGCGGGCCAGAGCAGGTGAGCGCCCACCTCAGCGCTAAGATCATGCCGCTTTATGGTGCCATCGATCCCCTCAGCGATGCGGTAAGTGCCCTGGTGCAGTATCAGCTGACTGATGCAGAACGGAGCATGACAGAGCTCACCCAGCTCAAAGATCAACTGTTCCAGCTCTTCCTGCTGCTGTTTCTGGTCGGCGGTGGCTGCGTGCTCTTCTTCGGCATGTGGACCAGCCGCAGCGTCAGCCAGCCGCTGGCAGCGATGAACCGGGTGCTGCGCAGCATGCAGACCGAGCTCGACCTGAGTCAGCAGGCGCCGGTGCTGCGCAAGGACGAGATGGGGGCGCTGGCCCAATCGCTTAATCAGGTGATCAGCCACTTTCGTGGTTTGATTAACCAGATCAACGAGGTGGCGGAGCATCTTGCCAAGGAGTCAGCTCGTCTTGCTCATATCGGGGTGGAGAGCCGCCAGCGCTTTGCCCAGCAGCAGGCTGAGACCGACCAGACCGCCACCGCCATGAACCAGATGAGCGCGACGGTGGCCGAAGTGGCCAATAGCTCCTCCGGGGCGGCGGATGCTGCCCGTGTTGCGGACGAAAGTGCCCGCCAGGGCCATCTGGTTGTTGAGGATGCCATCGCCCGGATGTCGGCATTGTCGTCCCATATTCAGGACACGGCGGCGATGATCACTCAGCTGGCCGACGATAGCCGCGACATCAGCAGCGTGATGGACGCCATTCGCGGCATTGCCGAGCAGACCAACCTGCTGGCACTCAATGCGGCGATAGAGGCGGCACGGGCAGGGGATCAGGGGCGCGGTTTTGCAGTGGTGGCCGATGAGGTGCGCACCCTCTCCCAACGTACCCAGCGCTCGACCGAAGAGATTGGCAAGACCATCATCAAGTTGCAGCAGGGAGCCAGTGATGCGGCCAGCAGCATGGTGCGCGGGCTGGATCAGGTGGAGGAGTCCAACCGTACCGTGCTCGCCTGCGGCAAGGCCCTTGGCGAGATTGTCAGCTCGGTGGAGCAGATCAACGAGTTGAACACCCATATCGCCACCGCAGCGGAGGAGCAGAGCAAGGTAGCCGAGGAGATCACCCGCAACGTGGTCAATATCGCCCAGATTGCCACCGAGTCGACCGCGGCGGCCTCCGAGCTAAACCAGAGTTGCCACGAGCTGGAGCAGCTATCGAGCGATCTCAAGCAGAAGGTGGGGCAGTTCCGTTGTTGACGGGGCAGAGGCAGGAATGTTCAAAGGCAGGATGGAAAAGAGGCGGCCCCGGGGCCGCCTCTTTTCATTGCCATTCATTCACTATCGCGAGTTGCGATGTAACCTGTGCAGGCTCAGGCTCAGGCTTTCGCCAGCCGACGCTCGATGGCATCCATCAGCATGCCGGTGATATGCACGTCGAACGCCGCTTCAATCTCGCGAATGCAGGTCGGGCTGGTGACGTTAATCTCGGTCAGGCGATCGCCGATGATGTCGAGGCCGACGAAGATGAGCCCCTTCTCTTTCAAGGCAGGGCCCACCGCACGGGCGATAGCCCAGTCGGCGTCGCTCAAGGGGCGCGCTTCACCACGGCCACCGGCTGCCAGATTGCCACGGGTCTCCCCCTGCGCCGGAATGCGTGCCAGGCAGTAGGGAACCGGTTCACCGTCCACTACCAGCACCCGCTTGTCGCCATCCTTGATGGCGGGCAGGTAGGTCTGCGCCATGCAGTACTGGCTGCCGTGGGCAGTGAGCGTTTCGATAATCACGCCGACGTTGGCATCATCTTCCTTCATGCGGAAGATGGAGGCGCCACCCATGCCGTCCAGCGGCTTGAGGATCACGTCCTTGTGCCGGGCGTGGAAGGCGCGCAGCTTGTCAGCGCGGCGGGTCACCAGCGTGGTCGGGGTGTGCTCGGCAAACCAGGCGGTGTAGAGCTTCTCGTTGGCGTCACGCAGGCTCTGCGGCTTGTTGACGATGAGGCAACCCTCATCCTCGGCCCGCTCCAGCATGTAGGTGGCGTAGATAAATTCGGTGTCGAACGGCGGATCCTTGCGCATCAGGATCACATCCAGCTCAGAGAGCGGCTGATCGACCACCTCGCCGAGGGTATACCAGTCGGCATAGTCATATTTGACGGTCAGCGGGCGCATGGTGCCAAAGGCACGACCGGCTTCCATGTAGAGATCCTTCATCTCCAGATAGAAGAGCTCATAGCCGCGCTTTTGCGCCTCTTCGAGCATGGCAAAGCTGGAATCTTTCTTGATGTTGATGGCCGAGATGGGGTCCATCACGATGCCGAGTTTAATGGTCATCCGAATATCCTTCTGGTAGCTCGATTGCGAGTGAGATTCTTAAAACCTGTTCAAAGTCTGTCGCGAGAGGTCGTCAGCAAGGTAAAGAGCAGCGCATGAGCCTTGATCACGACCTCGCAGTAAGACATTGGACTGGTTTCAGGCGAGATCGCCAAAGCGGCACTGCAGCGCAGTAATCGCAGTCAGGGCGGCGGTTTCGGTGCGCAGCACCCGCGGCCCCAGCAGCATCTCTTTGAAATCTTCCTGCACGGTACGGGCGATCTCGTCACTCGACAATCCCCCTTCCGGGCCAATCAGCAAGCGTACGCCATGCTCCGGGACCGGCAGAGTGTTGATGCTGTACTCGGCGCGCGGATGCAGGTTGAGTTTGAGCTCTTTGGTCTCTTCTGCCAGCCAGGCATCCAGCTCCATCGGCATGCGCACCTCTGGCACCACGTTGCGGCCGCACTGTTCGCAGGCGCTGATCACCACCTTCTGCC
>NZ_JRGK01000104.1 GCF_000764645.1 Aeromonas finlandensis | reverse complement strand
GATGGTGAGCTGGGCGCCGTCGATGCTGGTGGCGAGATCCCGGGCTATGGCCGGAATGGCGGGCAGATACATGTCCACCGCCAGCGGATTCAGGCCCGCCAGGGCGCCCAGCAGGATAAAGAGAAAACGAGGGGAGAGCATGGTGGCCTGGGGGGGCTGTGCTTGGGGCATAGGGTATCCGCTGATGAACCTTGGTTGAAAAAATGGGAGAAGGGCGAGTCTATCAGGTTTGCCCCTGCTCGGCATGACGTTCCTGCCCCCTCAAAAGGGGGAGGTGCCCGGCCGCTCAGGCGCCTTGGGGATCATTCTTGTGTTCGTGCCGGTGTATGGCTCGGATCACTCCCCCGAGCCAGAGTAGCCAGGCCAGCAACGAGACGGCATAACCGAGCCGCTCCGGCCAGCGGGCGGTGAGGGTAAAGGTGAGACTGTGTTGTCCGGGGGGCACCCAGACCTGTACCAGCCCGTTGCGGGTGCTACTGACGCTTAGGGGCAGATGCTGGTCGAGCGTTGCCTGCCAGCCCGGGTAGTTAAATTGGTGCAGGATCAGCTTGGCGGGCTCGGGGGCATCCACGGTCAATTCGATATGGCGCGGCTGCCAGCGCAGGATCTGCCACGATACCCCTAGCTGCTCGCTGGTGATGGCGGGTTGAAACTCATCTTTCCAGGCCAGCAGTGTGGGGGCAAACATGCCGCGCGGCACCTGCTTTGGTCGGTATTCGCGGGCGCTGCGCTTGCTGTCAAACTCCCCATCAAGCTGACTCTTGACGGGTGCTTGGGTGAGCGGCGCCTCGCGTACATAGAGCCCTTGCGAGAGCAGTGTGACGGTAAGTAGCAGCCACCAGAGCCACTGCCACGGGCGATAGGTGGGGGTGCCCAGCGCCACCACGGCGACAGTAGCGATGACCAGCAGCAGATTGAGGCGCCAGGGAAATTGCACCAGCTGCAACGGGGTGATCAGGCGCCACAGGGGCTCGCTTGGGGGCAGCATCATCAGAAAGCTCAGGGTGCCAATGACCCCCCAGAGCAGCAGTTCGGGATGGCGTGGCTCGCGAGCGGCCGCCCAGCCTACCAGCAGCAGGGCCTGGGTGAGCAGAGTCAGCCAGGCGAGATGACCGCGAAAGCGCCAGTCATCCCGGCTCTGGGGCAGGCGGTCGAGAAAGTTGCGCTGAAATTCGAACATGCCGGTGCGCATCTGTTCCATGGAGATCCCCCCCTGATCCAGTAGAGCGGGCAGCAGCAGCAGGCTGGCCATCGCTAGTCCCCAGAGCTGGCCGATCAGGGTGCCGATGATCGGGGAGGCTGTGACAGGGGCACTGACAAGCGCAGTGCTCCTCTTGCCACGCCAGATCAGCAGCAGGCTGCGCAGGGTGAGCAAGCCCAGAATAAGCAGGGTGCTCGGCAGGTGGGAGAGCACCAGCATGGCCACCGCGAAGGCGAGCAGCAGCAAGGCAAAGGGGGCGCGGCGGCAGAGGCGATCCTGCGCCAGCAGTGCCAGCGGCGCCCAGACGAAGGCCCAGCTCTCCGCCAGGGCAAAGCGGGCGTAGATATCGATAGCCAGATGATAGGGCAGCGCCATATAGAGCAGACTAACCACCAGTGCCCGCCCGTTGCCGGCAAAGGGGCGCAACCAGAGATAGGCAAACAGGCCGGAGAGCCAGAGTGCCACGCTGCTGCTCCAGAGTAGCGGCGTCATCGCCTCGTGGGCCAGTGGGGTGGGGCCGGCGAACAGGGCGCTCACATAGTAGGGCAGGGGGGGATAGAAGAAAAAAACCGGGCTGCCAAAGGCGCCGTTCATCTCCATCAGCCAGCGCGGATAGAGCTCTCCTTGCCACAGCTGCACGGCAAAGAAGTGACCGGAGAGCAGGTGGTGAAACAGGTCATGGCCCTGACTGCCTCCGCGTAGCCAGAATGGCAGCAACAGGAGGGCGCAGGCCCCGGTCAGCACCGATAAAACCCACAGCCACTCTCTGGTTACACGCATAAGGAGACTCATCTGTTATGGATGCGCAGTGAGTGTAACCGAGTTGTTCCCCTATTTTTTAGTTGTCTTGGTGGGTTTTTGTGCTCTTTCTGTGTTTTCTGTCACTTTGTCCATGGCTTGTCTGCAGTGAGGGAATGGCTAGCCAGAGTCCGGGCTCGGCGGCAAAGCGCGGGGCAAACCAGTGTTGATCCACCTCAGTGGGCATCTCGCTCGCTGCTATCGGGCGGCGACTGAGGCGGCAGGCACTTTGCTTGAGCGCGAGGCTGGCATCCCCCTTGTACCAGCCATCGGTGACGGCCAAGGCTGTGGTCTCCCGCAGCAGCCGCACTCCCCACTGGGTCACCAGTGCCGGGCAGGTTTTTTCTGCCACCCTGGCCGCCAGCACCATGGCGGGCGGGCGGGGCAGGGTGAAGGTCGCGCCGAGCAGCAGCAATCCAGCCACCGCTGCCAGCCCCTCGCCACGGCGTGGCAGCCAGCCTGCCAGCAGCACGATACCGAGCAGGGTGATGGGCGCCAGATGGCGGGGATTATCTGGATTCTGGCCAAACAGGGTCCAGAGCAGCAGAGCGAGCCAGTAGATCGTCCAGAGCGGGGATAAGGCGGCTGGGTGGCCTTTTGAGCGCTGCCAGAGTGGCATTACTAGCAGCCCTCCGACAGCCAAGGGCCAAAGCGGGGTGAGCTGCTCGTTGAAGGTGTTCGCCCAGCTCAGCAGCCGATCGCCATGGGCCGCCGCAGTGTTGCCCCACAGGGTAAAGTGACCGTCGGTAAAGCGTTGCCCCTCGCTGAAATAGGCCCAGCCATCGGCCTGCCAGACAAAGAGCAGGCTTATCAGTCCTACCAATGCGATGGGGAGCACAAACCTGACGCGCGTTCCCTGCTGCGCCAGCCCGAGCCAGAGCGGCAGCAGCGTCAGCACAAAATAGGAGGGGCGCAGGGCCAGCAGCAGACCCAGCAAAAGACCGGCCAGCGCGATTCTGCGCTGCTGCAAAGCCAGCAGCGCCCCGAGCCAGGCTGCGAGCGCGGGCCCATCCGAGAGGCCGGAGAGCGCCAGCGTCGGGGTGAGCGGCAGGGCCAATACCAGCAGCCAGACGGGGGTGAACAGGCTCGGCCGTTGCCATAACTTCACCGCCAGCAAGGCGGCGAGCGGCGCCAGCAAACTGCTACCGAGCAGACTTGCCCACTGCACCGCGCGGGCCGGATCGTCCACCGCCAGATTGATCAGCCGCGCCAGCCAGATAAAGGCGGGGTAGCCCGGAAAGTGGGGGGAGAACTCCAGCACGCTAAAGCGCGTCACCCCGTGGGCGAAATTGAGGGCATCGTCGGAATCGAGGGCTACTGGGAAGGCCAGCAGCCAGCAAAGCCAGGCCAGTTGCAGCAGAATGAGCTGCCAAATGGTGATTGAGCAGGAGGACACCCAACGCCGAGGCGTTGCCTTCCCCCTCATCCCCATCCCTTCTCCCTCCAGGGGAGAAGGGGGCAAACCGGCGTCCGGGGGCATCTATCGGCAGGCCGCACGTAGGGTAGGTAGAGCAAAGCGAAACCCACCGTTTTTCACAGCGAGATGGCGCAATGACAGGCTGGTTGCCATCAAAGCGGCGCCAGCACGGCCATCAGTGCTTTTTCTGCATCGCTAAAGGCGGCGGCATCGGCGGGCTTGGCGCCCACCCCGAATACCCCCGGGTTGCCGATGGCATCCAGCACCTTGGCCAGCGCCTGTTCGGCTGCCTTGCGATCCCCTTCACTGAGGGAGGGGAGGATCAAGTCGAGGAAGCGCTTGCTCTTGACCACCAGCACCTTGGCGCTCTGGTAGTCGCCAAGATTCTGGCTGGCCCCTTCGAGGCGGCGTTCGATCTCCGCCTTATAGGCGCGGTTGAGCAGGGCGGCGGTGGCGGCAGCATCTTTTCCCTTGATGGCGGCGGCCAGCGGCGCCTGCAGCTCCACCTTGTGGTGCTGTTCCAGATAGGCCAGCTCCTCGGCAATCTCGCTCAAGGTGGCGCTGGCATCCTTGCCGTCAGTGGCGGCGGTCAGCAGCGCTTCGCGGGCGTCGATCAGCGGCTCCTTGCCTGCTGCGGCGTAGGAGTAAGCCTGCGCCTGCCCGCTCAGGGCCAGCAGCAGGGTGAGGGCAAGTAAACCCGGGCGGATGGTCATCCTGTTCTCCTTACTTATGCCAAGAGGTTATGCCAATGGCGCGGCCACTCAGGCAACGCTCTGGGTCTCGATCACGGTATTTTCGTTGCGATGGTTGAAGGTGTTGCGGCGTCTGTCTACCTGTTGGACACCGATAATCCTCATGCCACGCTCTGGGTTTCAATGACGGTATTTTCGTTGCGATGGTTAAAGATGGCGTGGCGTCTGTCCACCCCGTCGATCACCATGTCGGCGGCCATCATCCCCATCTCCATGGCGGTGTCGGTGAAGATGTAGCGGAATGTTCCCTGACGGCCGGTCATGATGAGGTTGCCAATCGGCATCAGCGCCTTGATCGCTTCGTTGCGACGGGCCTGATAGCCAAGATCCATCAGCGGATAGGCGTACTCGCTGCGGGCTTCGAACGTCTCATCGCCAAGCTTGGCGGTATCAACGCCGAGGCTGGCGAGATCAGCGGTGACCCGCCCGCGCAGATCAGAGAGCGGTGCCTGCCAGGTGGCATCCCCCGGATTGCAGGGGATCTCCAGCATCACCGAGGTCTGGCCCTGTGGCGCCATAAAGGGGCTGCGGCGGCGCGGCTCCTGCAGGCGGGTCGCCAGAATATGGGGGTCGGAGAGGTACTGCCAGGTGTTGTCCGACAGGTTCTCCTGCTTGAGCGGCATATTGACGAAGCGAAGCGACCGGTATTGGAGATCGCACGGCAAGCCCAGATGCTGGCAGGTGAGCGGCAGCGGCAGGGTGGAGATCACCTGATCAAAGTGCTCGCTCTGCTCGGCGCCATCTTGTTGCCAATACACCCGTCCAATGCGGCCATCGGCTTGCTCAAGGCGGGTGATGGTAGCGCCGGTTTTGAGTTCGACTCCCTCGGCCACCAGCCGCTCCCCCAGGGTGGTGAAGATCTGGCCGAAGCCATATTTGGGGTAGCGGTATTTGCGGGCATAGGTGCGCACCGAGATACTGCCGTTGCGTCTTGGCAGCAGGCGACGCGCCACGTCTTTGAGATCGATGAGGCTGATGCGCTGGCCGGCCCAGTCGGCGGAGAGCTTGTCCGGGTTGATGCCCCACAGTTTGCCGGTGTAGCCCTCGAAGAACTGACGGTAGAGGGTGCGGCCGAAGTGACTCTGGATCCACTCGGCAAAGCTCGCCTTGGCGAAATCATCCGGCTTCTTGCTAAAGGGCAACAGCAGCAAGTCTTTCACCGCACCGGCCATCAGTGCCAGCGGGGCGGTCTTGAGCAGGTTGGGCAGGTTCAAGGGGTAGTCATAGGTGCGCCCGCCAAAGCGGATCACGCTCTTGCGCTCGGCGTGGAGCAGGTCATCCCCCATCAGTTCGTCGATAAAGGCGAGCAGCTCGGGGTTTTTGGTGATAAAGCGGTGGCCGCCGTAGTCGAAGCGATACTCCCCATCGCGCCCCTTGAAGGTCTGGGTGGCGCACATGCCGCCGACCACCGGCTCCTGCTCGAACAGGGTGACTGCAAAACCGGCGCGGCGCAGGCGCCAGGCAGCCATCAAACCGGCGGGGCCAGCCCCCAGCACGGCAATGTTTTTCTTGTTGTTATCGCTCATGACCTATTCCGAAACTGCTTGATAGATAAGGGAACCGCACCGAGGCGCGGCTCCCGAATGGTGTTATTACCCCGTGGCCTTGCTGCCACAGGGCGTGCGGGCTTAGCCCTTGCCAGTCGCGGCACTTACCTGAGGGCGATAGCTGCGCTGCCAGAGGGTAACGAAGATCGCCAGATAGAGGGCCCAGGTCAGCAGCTGCAAGCCAGCGGGTGAGGCATTGTAGCCAAACAGGGCGCGCAGGAAGGTACCAAATACCCCCTGATCGTCGAGAATGTGGCTGATGTCGAACACCGGCGTGGTCCAGAAGGTGATGATGTCTGCCGCCTGCAACATGTTGACGGCGGACGAGAGCAAGCCTGCGGCGATGATGATGATGAGCAGCCCGGTCCAGCGGAAGAAGGGGGCCAGCGCCACCTTGCGGGTGGAGCGCAGCAGCCCCCACACCAGCGCGATGGAGACCAGCAGCCCCGCCAGCGCGCCTATCAGGCCAGATTGCAGATCCACCCCTTGGCCGGAGTAGAGCAGGGCGGAGAAGAAGAGCACGGTTTCAAACCCTTCGCGCATCACCGCCAGGAAGGCGAGCAGCACCAGACCAAACAGGTTGCCACCATCGATGGCCGCATCGATGCGCGCCGTCATGGCTCCCACCTGGGATTTGGCCTGCTTTTGCATCCAGATCGCCATATAGGTGAGCACTAAGGTGGCGAAAATGAGGATCCCAGCCATCAAGAGGTGGTTATAGCGCTCGCTCTCGAACTGGCTCACCACCACCTGGAACAGGAAGGCGACGACTAGGGAGGCGATAAGGCCAAGCCCCACCCCCAGATAGATGAACTTGTTGTAGCGGCTCGCTCCCAGCTTGGCGAGGTAGGAGAGGCAGATGCCGACCAGCAGAAAGGCTTCCAGCCCCTCGCGCAGGGTAATGAGAAAACTTGCAAACATCAGGATTGAGGCTCCGTAGCGGGCGTGATGGGGAGAGGCTGCAGGGTAAGTTGCAACCGATTTAGCTGCACTATGGGTGGCTCCGGCAAGCTCGGCTCGGCGGCGCGCACCGCATCATTGACCCACTTGGGGTAGGTGCGGAAATTGAGTTTGATATCGGCCTTGAAGGGCCCTTGGGCATCTGCGGGTAGCGGCCAAGCTTCATCACGCCAGCCATCGGCCGGAATGCGGGTATCTTCCAAGAGCTTGGCGTAACGCCAGAACTTGAGCCCCACCGGCTTGCCCTCGGCATCGCCGAACACTTTGCGAAACAGCCGCGCATCCTCAGGGACGGCGCCATCCACTGGCTGGCCGCTTTTGAGCACCACCTTGCCGCTGGCGTCGGTGACGGTCAGCTCCAGCCAGAGTTCACGAAAATCGGCCACCCCGGTGGGTAGGGCATGGCCTGCGCCGGTATTGGCGACCCGCACCACCAGCCGCTGACTATCGGCAGCCGGTTCGATACGGGCGGAGAGGGTCGCGCTGGAGCGCAGCAGGGCCAGACTCTCCTGTTCAAGGTCGGGATTGCGCAGCCCCACCAGCTGGTGCTGGGCGCCGGTAAAGTTGTGGCGATAGAGCCGCGTCTTCATGGTGCCGTTTTCGGTGGACTGGCCCGCCACCGGCGCGCCGCTATTGCCCGGCTCCGGGTTCATATGGCAGTCGATGCAGGTGCGCCGCTTGGCAGGATCCTCGGCCTTGGCGAAGCTGGATTTTTCCCACTCGTCCCAGGTGTTGACGATATTGGCGCCGGTGCCCGGGGCAAACTCGTTGTGGCACGACTTGCACAGAGCCGCGTCGCGGTAGAAATCCTTTTGATAGGAGGCTTTGTGGGCCGCCGGACGGGCGTTGATCTGCCGCTCAGCCATCCAGTGCTGGAGGCTGCCGCCCGGGGCATCCTCGAACACATAGCTCTCGCGGTCTTTCAAATTCACGGTAAAGGCGCTGTTGCCGCCCGCGTCTTCCACTTTGGTGATGCGATGGCAGAGCACGCAGCTGGTCCCTTCCTCAACCACAGGTTCGCCAGCCTTGTGGGCGGCAATCAGGGAGGCGCCGCCCTGCTCGAACATATGAGAGCCTTTGGGCAGTTCCATCTGGCCGGTCATTACCTGCTGGGGCATATGGCAGCCCTGACACCACTGACCAAACGCTTCCCCTTCGGTTTCGCGGGCCAGCGCCTGCACCACCTTGTAGTAGGGGTGTGAGTTGCCCATCAGCCGGTGGTTGCTCTCGCTCCAATCCTTGAACGCTTGGCTGTGGCAGTTCTGGCAGGAGGCGGAGTTGAGCCACGCCTTCGGGTGAGTGGTCGGCGCCTTGGCGGGGTCCGTGCGCGGGGCATCGAGCCGCAGCCAGTTGGCGAGATAGGGGAGGTTGCCATCGGCGGTGACGAAGGCGTGCAGATCCTCCATCATTGCCTTCACCTCGGGCTGAGGCTTGGAGGGATCAACTGCCTCGGCCCCATCGCGGGTGTCATGGCCCATACCGCCCTGGGTCCGCTGGGTCATGCGCAGGTATTCGCCGACAAAATCCCCCGCCACCATGTTGGTGAGGTTGGCGTGGCCGTTGATGGCGTTGTCGCCGCTCTTCTGGCGATGGGCCGCCATCAGATAGCGGTTAGTGAAGTTGAACCCGTCCAGATGGCAGGAGTTGCAGCTCATCCAGTTGTCCCCCGCCATGGGGAAGCGTGAGTTGGACGCTGTGTTACCAAGGTTGAACAGCCGCTCGCCGCGCTGAAGCGGCTCGGGGCGCGGATCCGTCTCTACCAGTTTGACGAAGTGGGGCACATCGACGGTGACCCGGGCGAAGGGGCCGCTGCCGCCGCTATTGAGGCGGGTAAGATCC
>NZ_JRGK01000103.1 GCF_000764645.1 Aeromonas finlandensis | reverse complement strand
CGCCGGAGGGGCGCAAGATGGGGGTGGGGTGGCCAATCAGCCGGGGATCCCCCGGGCTTAGGGCCTCAAAGCCGGTAAAGCGGGGCGCGGCCGCGGCCCCCAGATCCAGCGCAATGGTGCCCTCAGGCAGGGTCAAACCGGGCTCCCAATACCAGCGGTGAATGGTCATTGAGGGGGCGTTATCGGCCATAAAGAGATAGAGCTTGGTGAGCTTGTCCAGCGCCAGCGCTCTGGGTTGGCTGGTGCGCCACTCGCTCAATGCAAAGCGCTGGGTAAAGGGGCCGGGGGCGACAATCCGCTCCAGATTGACCCGGCTGCGGTAGTTGACCGAGGCCTCATCGTCGATACGCAGGATCAGGGTTTGCGGGCGGGCGCTGGGGTTATGGCCCTCGATCACCAGTTCATCGTCGCTGCCCACAGGCCAGGGCACATTGGTCAGATTGAGGCGCTGGGGGGTCAGGGTGCCCGTCAGGGGCAGCGGGAGCGGCCCCTCCAGTCGGGAGGCGGCCATCGCTGCATGGCAGCAGAGCAGGATAACCAGCCAGAGCCCTCTGCTCATCCGAGCAGCCCTTTCAACCAGTTACTCAGCTCGGCAGCCTTGTGATCCCAGCTTTGCAGGGCTACCTGCTGTTGGCGAGTGTGGCGCCCTTCGCTGCGGGTGAGCCCCTCCCAGCCACTCTCCTGAAACCAGCCCGGATTGGGTTGATCAAAGGCGGCCCGGTTGATGGCCTCGGCCAGGCTCTCCCCACTGCGGGGGAGCTGGATCTGATCCCGATAGCCATCGAGGGCCGGGAAGTCGGTGCTGACGATGGGTCGCCCTGCGGCCAGATATTCGCGCAATTTCAATGGATTGCAGGCGCGGATCTGGGCGTTGTCGACAAAGGGCAGCAGGCTCACCTGCCAGTGCTGGGCATAGGCCGCCAGGGTGTGGTGGGGACGGGGGCCCAGCAGATGGATATTGGGGATCCCCCTGAGGGGGGAGATATCGGTCTGGACTGGGCCAATCAGCACCAGATCCCAGTGGGGCAGGGCGGCGGCTGTCTCTGCCAGCAGGGGGAGATCAATCCAGTCGCTCAGGCTGCCGTAAAATCCGGCAATGGGGCGGCCGGAGGGGAGATCTGCCGGGCGCTCTCTGGGGGGCATAAACAGGTCGAGATCCACGCCGTGGCTGAGGAGCCGGGTTTTATGGGGGGGGAAGCGGCTGGCCAACGCGGGGCTGGCGGCCAGAATGAGATCCGCTTTTTCCACCAGTCGGGCCTCGCTGCGAGCGATGGCCTGATGATCCACCCCCGCCAGTGCCGAGAAGTCATCGCCGCAGTAGTAGATGACCGCCCGCTCCTCCAGCTTGCCAATCAGATCGACGGCGCTCGGCAGGGAGATCCAGAGCAAGGGGCGATCCAGCTCGGGCAACTGGCGCCGGATCTGCGCCGCCAGCCAGTGGCCATTGATCTTGCCCGCCAGACGACTGCCCGGCAGCGGCAGGGCGAGCGGCGGCAGTACCCGGGGAGTGCTGGTTTCGGATGGCGAAACCGACGGGCTGCCCGAATGGCGCGCGCCGTGCAGCACAGCCCCCAGTTTGCGGACGATGCGGGTGAGGTCATGGAGGGTAAAACGGGGGCAGCGCATGCCGATGGAGTTGACCCAGAGCACCTGATAATCGGGCAACAGACGCTTGATCAGGTGCTGGGTGCTGGAGGGGTGCTGGCCCCAATCCTCGCCCAGCACCACCAGTTGCGGCAGTGAGTGTGGTTTCATGCAAAGGTCTCCGAAGCGTGTGCGGGGTCGCTGTGATCTTGTGGCTGCAAGGGGCGCAGTACGGTGGCCGGTACCCCGGCTGCCAGCACGCCAGCGGGGAGATCCCGGGTGACGACGCTCCCGGCGGCGACAATGGTGCCAGCGCCAATGGTGACGCCGGCCATCACCATCACCCCGGTGCCGAGCCAGACATCCTGCTCCAGCACAATGGCCCCCACCTGCTCATCGAGATCTGGCAGGCCCCGGGCGCGGTCGCGGGCATTGACCGGGTGCCCCGGGTAGCCCGCCAGAAAGGCGCGCCCTGCAATCCTGACGTTATCCCCCAGCACTATCTTGCTGCCCACCGCCAGGGTGGTCTGCCAGCCAATGCCGACATTGCGGCCAATCACCAGCCGTGGCGTCTGGCTCGATGCCCGGCCGCTGATGGTCATGGCGGCGCTGAGGCGGCAGTCGGCGCCAATCTCGATGGTGACCGGGCCGCTGATATAGGGGATGCCGCCATAGAGATAGAGGCGCGGGGCGGGGGCCGTCAGGCGAGATTGAAACAAGGGGGTCCACCAGAGGGTGCGGGTCAGGGTCGCCAGCGCGTTGCTACCCAGCAGATAGAGCCGATAAAGCAGCCGGTGCAGGGGGGGGATCACGGGGAAGGACCAGTGGCGGGCGCTTTTGGCCAGTCGCCACACCCGGCGGGCCAGTGGCGTCTCCCCCTGTTTGGCCCAGCTTTTCATCCGGTGCAGGTTGATGGTGTTCATGGCGACCTCTCCCTCTGGTGCAGTCCGTTGTCCGTTGCTCGCTAAGCAGAAAGCAGGGATCGGGCCAACAGGATGGCCCCAACGGGATCAGGCCTAGTGGGGCTAAGAGAGGGGCCAAATTGAGCCGGTCGGTGCAATTTGCAGCCGACGTTGTGCAAAACGCAAATGTCAGTCTCATTCTGGGCCTGTTCAGGCCGGTTAAGCCGCACTGAGGGGCTATCGCCTCAGGCCGGGAGCGAGTGGCGTGGGCTTTGCATTAGCGGTAGCTGACCCGGAGCAGGATGCTTCGGGTGGCTGGGAGGCCCTATGAAACTTGGTGTGAACCAGATTGCCATGCTCTATTACGCCGTCGGCCTGCTCTTGATGAAGGGGATCTCCCTGCTGATGCTGCCGGTGCTGACTCATCAACTGCAGCCTCGGGAATATGGTCAGCTGGAGGTGCTGCTGACCCTGATCAATCTGGGCTCCCTCATTCTCGGCTTCGGGCTGGTGGATGCGCTCTACCGCTTTGCCGGACTGGCGAAAGATGAGCAGGCGCGCCAGCAGGTGGTGGCCCGCATGTTTGGGCTGGTCTGGCTGATCGCGCTGGCCAGTCTGGTGCTGCTCTGGGTGCTGGCGCCTGTGGTGCAAGCCTGGCTGCCGGTTGAAACCCGCCTCTCGGATGTGCGCTGGGTGCTCTGCGCCCTGCCATTTGAGGGGGTGATCGGCATCCCGCTGGCGTGGCTGCGGATGCGCAATCAGGCACGGCTCTTCTTTGTGGCTACCGCAGGCAAGGCGGTGATCCAGTCGGTGCTGACCGGCTGGTGGCTCTGGCTCGGCTGGGGCGTGAGCGGGGTGCTGGCCTCCGGCACCCTGACCTGCGTCGCACTGGCGCTGCTGCTCAGCCTGTGGCAGTGGCGAGATAGCGGGATCCGCTTTGACTGGCAACACTATCGGCCGCTGCTGCGCTATGGGCTGCCACTGGTGGTGAGCGGGCTGGCGGGCTTTGCCCTGAGCGGGCTGGACCGTCTGCTGCTGGCCGATGTGGTGGGGGAGGCGCTGCTCGCCTACTACGCGGTGGCGGGCAAGTTGGCGCTGGCGGTAGGACTGCTGCTGCAACCCTTTGCGCTTTGGTGGTATCCCCGCCGTTTCATGTTGCTCAAAGAGCCGGATGGTTTGCGCCTCAATGCCCACTACAGTGTGCTGGGGTCGGTGTTGGGGTTTGCCACCGCCGGGGTGGTCGGGCTGACCGCTCCCTTGCTCATTCGCTGGCTGACACCGGAGAGCTATCACGGGGCGATCGCCTATATTCCGCTGCTGGTGCTGGGCATGGCGGTGCGCAATGTCTCGGACTTGCTCAATGTCGGCTGCTTTAGCGGCGAGAAGAGCAATGCCCAGATGGTGATCAATCTGGGCTGCAGCGCCCTTGGCGTGGCGGGCTTTCTGCTCGCCATCCCGCCCTTCGGGGTTGCCGGGGTGATCTGGACCCTGCTGCTGGTCTATCTGGTGCGGGCGCTGGCCTTTTATCTGGTGAGCCAGCGGTTGCTGCCGCTGCCATATCGTCTTTCCAGACTCTGGGCCAGTTCGCTCGGGGCGCTGGCGATGGTCTGGCTCGGCCAATGGTGTGCCGGATCATGGCTCGTCTGACCTCTGCCCTCTGGGCAAGCGCCATCTGTCTGGGGTTGGCCCTGCTCTGGTGGCGGCTGCCCCATCCCTTGCTGCTGCCGGTGCTCGGCCTTGCCATTCCCGCCATCTGGTTTGCCCTGCGCTGGCCCTTTTTGATGGTGTTGGGGTTTGTCACCTTCTCCTTCTTTCGGCTGCATGAGGTGTTCCCCCAGCTCTACCCCCTCAAGATCCCGCTGCTCTTCTCGCTGGCCGCCATTGGCGCGCTGGTCTGGCACATTTTGCTGACTGGCCGGATCAAGCCTTACTGGAGCCAACCCCTGAGCTGGTTGACGGCCTTCTTTGTGATGGTCTCCATCGGTGTGCTGTTTGCCAGTAACCGGGGGGAGGCGATTGCCACCTGGACCGGCAGCTACAGCAAGATCTACCTGATGACCCTGGCCACCGCATGGTTGGTAAGAAAACCGCAGGATTTTGCCCTGGCGGTGCGCACCTTTGTGGTGGCGGGCTGTCTGGTGGCGCTGGTAGCGCTCTACAACAAGGCGAGCGGGATCGGGCTGGTGGAGGAAACCAGGGTGACCATAGGGCGCGAGCTGGGCTCGGTGCTGGGGGATCCCAACGATCTGGCGCTGGTGCTGCTCTTTCCTGCCGGTTTTTCCCTGAGCTTGCTGCTCAATCAGGGCAATGGGGTGGGGGGACGTTTGCTGGGGGGGCTCGGCTTTGCGCTGACTGCGGCGGCCATTATTGCCACTCAAAGTCGAGGGGGCTTGCTGGGGATTTGTGCGGTGAGCGGCCTGTTTGCCTGGCAGCGGGTGAAGTCCAAAGCCTTGCTGATGATGGTGGGCGGGTTGGCGCTCAGCGTGCTGTTTGTGGCTGCCGGGATCAGCGACCGGGCATCTGGGGGCGCCGCCGAGAGCGGGGTCGATGCCTCGGCGATGGGGCGGATCTACGCCTGGCAGGCGGCCTGGGGCATGGCACTGGGCCATCCGTTGGTGGGGGTGGGCTTGTCCAATTTTTATTACAACTACTTCTTCTACAGCCCCCATTGGGATGGGCTCAATCATGCGGTGCACTCCACCTGGTTCGGGGTGCTGGCTGAAACGGGATTTGTCGGATTAACCCTGTTTGTCTGCATGGTTGCGGTTACCTTGCGTCAGGCGTGGTGTTGTCAGCTGGCTGGCATGCCTCCTGCAGTGATCACGGCGATGCAGGGGGTGATGGCCAGCATGGTGGGGTTCGTTGTCTCGGGGTCGTTTCTCACCCAGGGCTTTACCTGGCCCATCTATCTGGAGCTGGCGTTGGCCGTCGCCGCCATCAAATACGTGCAACAGGCGGCCACAGAGGCACATTGCGCCGCTGATGATCACCAGGAGGCAACCCGGTTGCCAGCAGTGCCACCCAAGGGAGCAAGAGGATGAACGTAACCCCCATTTTACTGGTGCATTACGGCGAAGACTGGATCCGCGGCAGTGAACGCTGCCTGCTGGATCTGCTGGCCCACCTCGATCGCAGCCGGTTTACGCCGTTACTCTGGTGCAATAGCCCGACGCTGGCGGCAGAGGCGGCCACCCTCGGGGTCGAAACCATGGTCGAGCCGTTCACTCTGCTGCTGGGATGGCAGGCGCCCCGTTTTGATCTTGCCGCCCATCGGCGCCTATCCCGGCGGGCCAGAGTGCTGATCACCGAGCGGCAGATTGGGCTGGTGCATGCCAACAGCGCGGCCCCTTGTCAGTGGCTGGCGGGGGTCTGTCGGGCGTTGCAGGTGCCACTGGTGTGTCACCTCCATGCCCGTTACCAGCCCAGAGACAGATTCAGCCTGCGGGTGCATCAGGCAAGCGTGCTGATCGGGGTGAGCGAGCCGGTATTGACCGGTTGGCGCCAGGATGGCTGCGCGGCGGATCGGTTAATCCGGGTACCCAACGGGGTGGATGCCGGTCGCCTGAATGGCGGTGCTCACTGGCCGGTCGTCGGCATGCTGGGCCTGCCACCGGGGGAGTTCATCATCGCCACCGTCGGCTCCCTGATCACGCGCAAGGGGGTTGATCTGCTGATCCGCTCACTGGCTGCCTTGATTGAGGTGGGGGAGGCGGCCCAGTTGCTGGTGATTGGCAGCGGCCCGGAGCGGGAATCGCTGATGGCGTTGGCTGTCGAGCTCGGGGTGGCCGAGCGGGTCCACTTTCTCGGCGAGCGGCCGGACAGTGCGGCTATCTTGCGGGGCGGGGTGGATCTGCTGGTCTCCGGTGCCCGTGAGGAGGTGTTTGGTCTGACGTTGGCGGAGGCGGGCATGTTGGGGCTCCCGGTCAGTGCCTATCGGGTGGGCGGTATTCCGGAAGTGGTGGAGGAGGGAGTGACCGGCTTGTTGGCGACCCCGGGGGATTGGGCCGAGATGGCTGATCACTGGCGGCAATTGAGTAATCCGCAACGCCGATGTGCGATGGGGCGGGCCGCTCAGCTGCGCGCTGCACAGCTGTTCACGGTGGCGCGCTATGTCGACGGGGTAACGGCGGTGTGGGATGCTGCGCTGGCTGGTCGTTGGCACTCAACGGCCCCCGCCCCCTACCGCACACTCATTCACTGGGTGGGGCAACGGCTCCTTGTCAGAGGTCGCAATATGCTGACGAATGGGATGGCAAAAGTGGTGCAAAAAGTGCAGTTCGGTTTTGGCCGCCGCAAGGTGCCAGAGTGAGGGGGCGCAAAATGAGCACGCAAACTGAGCCGCTGTTCGGAAAGGTCATCGTCGTGGACCCCATCCCGTTTCGCGGGGGCTCCAAGGTCGCGACCGAAGTGCTGCTCGATGAGTTGAGCAAGCGGATGCCAGAGCTCACATGCCATGTGCTGACCCAGGATCCCGACTCCTGGCCCCGTTGCCAGCAGCACTCCCTGTGGCTGCCCCGGATATTGAAGGGGCGGGAGTCCGGCATCGGTTATCTGCTCAAACAGGGGTGGCAGACCCTGCTGATCCTGTGGCTGGCGTGGCGTCTGGGGGAGGTGAAGTGCTTGTTGGCTGCCTCCGGGCCGGGGGTGGATCTCTGCTGCTACTGGGCGGCCCGCTGGTTGCGGTGCCGGGTGGTGCAGCTGATCCATGGGCCTGTGGGTTGCTCTGGCCTCTCTGCCAGAGCCCTGCAACGGGCGAGTGTGGTGTTTTATCTGGAGAGTGCAAGCCCGTCGCTGGCAGCGTTGCGGCGTCGTCTCGGTGCCGCGGATTTTCCCGCAAACTGGATGGCATTTATCAACGGGTTGAGCGAGGCACACTGGCCTCGTACGACCGCGGGGGGGCCGCGCATTCTGTGGGCGGCATCTCTGCTTAAGTGGAAGGGGCTGGAGACCATGCTGGCGGCCCATCAACAGCTATCTGGCTCGCGCCCCGAGCTGACGGTCTGTTATCTGCAGCCCACCGGCACGCTACAGCCCTGTAGTCAGCCTCAGCCACAGCTGCCAGACACTCACTGGTATGCCAATCCCGCCAATCTCGACGAGATCAGAGCCCGCTGCGGCATTTTTGTCTCCACCAGTCATCAGGAACCGTTTGGCCTCTCCATTCTGGAAGCCATGGCGGCAGGATTGTGCGTGGTGATCCCGGCCGATGGTGCCTGGTGGGATCAACGGCTGAACGACGGGGTGGAGTGTTGCAAATATCAGCCCAATGACCCGGATGATCTTGCCCGAGTACTGCGAACACTGGCGGCTATGCCAGATATTGTCATTCGCGTTGGGCGGAATGCGCAGTTACATACAGCGATGCATTATAAAGCCGTTGATACCTATCAAGGTCCCGTTGACAGCCTGGAAGGCTTGCTTCGATGGCGTGCATGACCTCATTCAGGCGGTAGTGAGGGAAGGTGCGATCACCTGGATTGACAGGCCCGGATCGCACCTTGATCATTCGTCACCGGCTTGCATATTAAACGGTCATTACGCCGTGAGCCTGTCTCACTCCCTCTGACATCCGGTGTGGTGTGCGTTGTTGTAAAT
>NZ_JRGK01000102.1 GCF_000764645.1 Aeromonas finlandensis | reverse complement strand
GTTTTGGTGCAATAGGTGGTAAAAAAAACCCACTTAAAGGTGGGGGCATTTTGGAATGTGCATTAGATGTTGTTGCTGAAAGGTTAAGGTGTGAAGGTAAAAAAATAAGATGTGTAGTCTTTGGCCAATCAGGTAAAGAAACGATCATGCATGGATTTCAGACCTCATATGCTGGGCACATTAGAGAGCAGAGGATTCTAGCTGATCTTTTTTGTGCATCCGACTGTGTTGTTGTTCCATCAATTGTTGAGTCATTTGGTCAGGTAGCTGCAGAATCGATGGCATGTGGCACACCAGTTGTTGCTTTTAGAACATCAGGGCTAACTGATATAATTGTTGATGGGGTTAACGGACTCCTTGCAGAGCCTTTTGATCCGACTTCACTGGCAGATAAGCTGATTCAGCTAGCTTCTCTTTCTGGTGAAGAAAAAAACAATTATTCGCTCAAAGCAAGAAAACATATCAAAGATAATTTTTCATATGAAGTGATTTCGCAAAAATATCTTGATATAATTTCTCTCTCTGAAAGAAATTCATTTAAATAAATTATTATGGTAGCGTATTTATGAAAAAAGCATTTATTACAGGTATTACCGGGCAAGATGGCTCTTACTTAGCCGAGTTATTGGTCGAAAAGGGTTATGAAGTGCATGGTTTAATTCGTCGAGCCTCGTCTTATAACACAACGAGGATCGATAATCTGTGCAATAGCAGTAATAATATTAGACTTCACTATGGTGATTTGTCTGATAGTTCCAATCTTAATCGCCTGATTAAAGAAATTGCTCCCGATGAGGTGTATAATCTCGGGGCAATGTCACATGTTGCTGTTTCTTTTGATTCTCCTGAATATGCTGCCGACGTTGATGCTCTTGGTACTTTGCGAATTCTGGAGGCTATCCGAGTCAATGGTTTAGCGAAAAAAACCCGTTTCTATCAGGCTTCTACCTCAGAGTTATATGGCTTGGTTCAAGAGATTCCACAACGGGAGACCACCCCGTTCTACCCGCGTTCTCCTTATGCAGTAGCCAAGATGTATGCCTACTGGATCACGGTTAACTACCGTGAGTCTTATGACATGTATGCTTGTAACGGTATTTTGTTCAACCATGAGTCACCGCGCCGTGGTGAGACCTTTGTGACCCGCAAAATCACTCGTGCCATTGCCAATATTGCTCAGGGCATTGAGCAGTGTCTCTACCTGGGCAATATGGACTCCCTTCGTGATTGGGGCCATGCCAAGGACTATGTGCGGATGCAGTGGATGATGCTGCAGCAAAAGTCGGCGGAAGATTTCGTTATCGCCACTGGTAAGCAGATCTCCGTGCGTGAATTCGTACGCATGTCTGCCAAAGAGGTAGGGATTGAGCTGGAGTTCAGTGGTGAAGGTGTCGATGAAATTGCCACCGTAACGACGGTGACTGGTGATAATGCTCCGGCGGTGAACGTTGGGGATGTCATTGTTCGGGTTGATCCGCGTTATTTCCGTCCGGCAGAAGTCGAAACCTTGCTGGGTGATCCGGCCAAGGCAAAGGCCAAGCTGGGTTGGGTGCCAGAGATTACTGTCGAAGATATGTGCGCCGAGATGGTGGCCAATGATTTGCAGCAAGCCAAACAGCATGCCTTGCTCAAGGCTAATGGCTTTGATGTTGCGATCTCATTGGAGAATTGAGTGATGACCGTTCAGAGCGCTCATAAAAAACGTGTGTTTGTCGCTGGCCATCGGGGGATGGTCGGTTCGGCTATCTGTCGCCAGCTAGCTCTTCGCCATGATATTGAGTTGGTGGTGCGTTCCCGCAAGGAGCTAGATCTTACTCGTCAGGATGCGGTGGCAAGATTCTTTGCCACTGAGGCGATCGATGAGGTCTATCTTGCTGCAGCCAAGGTAGGTGGGATCCATGCCAATAACACCTATCCTGCCGAGTTTATTTATGAGAACTTGGTGATGGAGTGTAATGTCATTCATGCCGCACATCAGGCAGGGGTCCAGAAGTTATTATTTTTGGGGTCTTCCTGTATTTATCCCAAGTTGGCTGCGCAACCAATGACAGAAGCCGCGCTACTTACAGGGGTATTGGAGGGTACAAATGAACCCTACGCTATCGCTAAAATCGCAGGCATCAAGCTGTGTGAATCGTATAATCGTCAATATGGTCGTGATTATCGCAGCGTAATGCCCACCAATCTGTATGGTGAGAATGACAATTTTCATCCTGAAAACTCCCATGTGATCCCGGCTTTGTTGCGTCGCTTCCATGAGGCCAAATTGCAGGGTGCTAGTGAAGTAGTCGTGTGGGGAAGTGGGACCCCGATGCGTGAGTTCTTGCATGTCGATGATATGGCTGCTGCCAGCATTCATGTTATGGAACTGGCAAGCGAGATCTATCAGGTAAACACTCAGCCGATGCTCTCCCATATTAATG
>NZ_JRGK01000101.1 GCF_000764645.1 Aeromonas finlandensis | reverse complement strand
CTGGTATCCCTGCTGCATTCACTTTGTGCCCGCTTTCCTGTCTACCCCGCTGCTTCGTTGACGTCACTGCTGGATGCCCATCAGGGCGAGGTGTGGTTGCCTGCACGCAAGGGGGCCGACATCGCGCTGTTGCGCAAGCATGCCAAGGGGGCTCATGAGCTGGCGTCGCTCGATGCGGGCTGGTGTGATTTTGCCGCCAGTGACAGCGGTGATACGCCCGAGCTGGATGCGCTGGCCAACTACGACACCGAGATGATGGATAACCTGCTGATGTATTGGCACAGCGCTGCCAAGATCAACAGCCCGATCACCGATAACCTGTTCGAGCTGCGCCGCGAAGTGGTGGATGAGGCCCACGGGGCCAAACTCGCTGCCGCCTGGGAGCAACAGCAACAGCTGCGTTTTGAACAGCTGATGGCGATGGCGGCCAATGGCCGGGATCTGCTCTGCTTTGTCGAGGTGGAGTCCGCCTACTGGTTGCGGCAAAAGCTGAGCGAGCAGCCTGATGTGGAGCTGATCACGCCAGCGCTGTAAAAGGGGCAATATGACGGCAGGCGGTCTCTCTATCCAGGAGGCTGCTCTATCCTTATGGGCGTCATTGTCCTCCCCATCCGGTGCCAAGGGGCTACAAGCTGGACAAGCTGACGACAAGATGTGAACATGGCGCCCTTTATTGAGAGAGAGACTTGGCCAATGAGCTATGAACTGAGCGACACCGAGCGCAATGCCGCGCTGCAACTGAATGCTGACTACCGTTACGATCACTTCATCAGCAAGCTGGTCGAGCATGAAGAGCTGTTCGTTCTGACTGACGAGCATGGCGTCATGATGCTGACCACCGATGATGAAGATTGCATCCCGGTATGGCCGCACCCGGAGTACGCCAAGGCGTGGGCCGAAGGCGAGTGGGCCGATTGCAAGCCGCAGTCCATCACCCTCAAGGTGTGGCTGGAGCGCTGGGTTGACGGTATGGAGCAGGACGAGCTGTGTGTTGCCGTATTCCCGACCCCGGATCAGGAAGGTATCGTGCTGGAACCGGCCGACGTGGCAGACGCCATTGCCGAGAAGCAAGCCAAGCGCGCTTAATCGCTCCTGCGCTTGCTTTTGTAGCCATCCGGTTGCGATAAAAGACCCCGCCAACGAGCGGGGTCCTTTATTTGGTGTGCATCAGGTCTCAGCGTTGCTGATAGGTGGTATCGGTCACAGAGACGGCGGGGAAGGTTTTACCACTCTCGATGGCTGCTTCTGTTTCAGTTTTCACCTGTTCGTCGATCCACAGCAGGCCGCCGTAGCTGTAACCGCTGTTGTCGCCACCGAGGGGCCAGTAGAGTAGCTCGCTCTTGGGGGTTGCGGGCACCTTGGGCAGTTTGATCCATCGCCAGGCCCCTTCCCGGGTGTAGGGCACCTGATAGGCGGGCACGAAGCTGGCCAGCTCATAGAGCCGCTGCTGGATCTGCCGTGACAGGGCCGCCTTTTTGGCAAAGTCGAACTCCTTGTCATACTGCTCCACCAGAGCCGTGATGGCATCGTCATCGATGTTCATGATGTTGTTGGTCTGGGGCTTGTTGGCGTTGACCTTGTGGAAGAACTCCCAATAGGCGGGATAGCGGCTGCCCGCCCAGGCCATCCAGGCGCTCTGGTGCTTTTTCTCCAGCATCGATTTGAAACCAGCCGATGCATCCATCAGGTTGAGCTCCAGATTAAGCCCCGCCTTCTTGGCCTCTTCCCGTAACAGCGTGAGCCGCTGGGCGTGCTCTGCGGTGGTGTAGGTGATGGTGAGGGTCAGTGACTGCCCCTTGTTGTTTTGCAAAATCCCCTGTGGTCCCACCTTGTTGAAACCGGCTTTGGCAAAGTATTCCCGTGCCAATTTGGGATCGAACGGACGGGCCTTGATCTCGCTGTTGGTAAACTCCCCCTGACCGGAGCCATAACTGTTGAGGCGCTGGTAATCCCCCCGCAGCAGAGTGGTGAGCATCTTGTCGAGGTTGAGGGCATGCTGGATCCCGAGTCGCACATTGAGGTCTTTGAGCAGCTGATCGGCGGTGTTGAGATAGAGCCCCATCGGCGATTGCGGGGTCTGGTTGTAGAACCAGGTACGCGCGATATAACCCTTCTCGAACTCGGCGGTTTTGGTCTTGTCGTGCCACCAGTTGGGCATCACCAGCGGGAAGCTGTCGAGATCGCCGCGCAGGAAGTGCTGCCAGGCGATGTTCAGATCCCTGAGCACCTTGATCTCGATCCGCGCGGGATTGAAGCGATGCTGGAAGTAACGCTCATCATCCCCCCACCAGTTTTCAATCCGTTTAAAGGTAACCGATTTGCCCTTTTTCACCTGATCGATCTGATAGGGGCCGGTGACCGGCAACACCTTCCAGTTGTACTCCTTGACCCAGTTGGCGGTGAGCTTGATGGCGTGGCTCGGCTCCGGGCTGATGGGCAGTGATTCGAGCAGATCCTGGCGGCTCTTTTCGGTGCCGCTGGTGATGGCCAGGGTGTGATCATCAAACTTGGTGATGTCGGTGATCTGGGTGCTGTAGTAGTTGTTGTACCAGGGGTCGTTGATCTCTTTGCTGCGCATCATCTTGAGGGTAAAGAGCCAGTCATCGGCGGTGACCGGTTGGCCGTCTGACCAGCGCGCCTTGGGATTGATGCGAAAATAGAGGGTCTTGTGGTCGGCGCCGAAGGCCCACTCGTTGGCCAGCATCGGCATGGGGTTGCCGGTGACGGGGTGGGTGCTCAGCAGTGGCAGGTTGCTCTCTCTCACGTAACCGGCAAAGCCGCCGTTGGAGTCGGGGCCATATTTGCGCAAGGTCAGGGGGAAGCTGGTCATAAAGGTGCGAAAGGTGCCGCCGCGCTTGGCGGCCGGATCGGCATAGAGAGGATCCGTGTTGTTGCTCTCCCACTTCAAGTCAGCGGGCAGCGTGGCACTCCAGCCAAACGAGCTCCAGCACAGGGTCAGGGTGATGGCGGTGGCGCGAATGATAGGGGGGAGGCTGCGCCCCCCGGCGGTGATGGTCGATGGCATGTCCTTGCTCTCCTGAAAGTCTGCTTCCTGCAGATCACGCTCTGGTGATGTCAGTCCCGATGGGGACTGGCTCATCATGAAAATTTTATCCTGTCAGGTCAATGAAATAGCGCAAATTGGCAGGCGCTCATCATGTCGTACTCTGTGGTTTGAACCAGCGCAGTCGGCTACCTAGCAGATGCACCACAAAGCCGAGCAGCACCAGCGCTGAGCCCAGCCACTGTAAGGCGGTCGGGTGTTCATCGAGCAGCAGGGCGGCCGCCACCATGCCGACACAGGGGATCAGCAGGGAGAGCGGCGCCACCTGTGCCACCGGGTAGCGCATCAGCAGCCGTCCCCACAGACCGTAACCCAGCCAGGTCGCGACATACGAGAGATAGAGCACGCACAGCAATCCCTGCCAGCTGAAGTTGAGCAGGCTGCTGGCTATCAGCTCCGGCCCTTCGAACAGCCAGGAGAGGGCGAAAAACGGCACTATCGGCACCAGCCCGGCCCAGGCGATCAGGCTGGGCAGGGAGGTGTGATAGCGCAGACCAATCTGGCGATTGATGACGTTGCCAAGGCCCCAACAGGCTGCCGCGCACAGCGTCAGGACAAACCCTAACAGGGTCAGGTTGCCTTCACCGTGGGTGGCGATGAGATAGAGGCCGAAACCCGCCAAGGGCAGCGCCACCCAGTGGTGGGTCTGCCAGCGCTCCCCCAGCCAGATCATCGCAAACAGCAGGGTGAACACCACCTGGGATTGCAGCACCAGTGAGGCCATGCCTGCCGGCATGCCGAACTTCATGGCACTGAACAGAAATGCGAACTGTCCCAGACTGATGGCGCTGCCATAGGCCAGCAGCCAGCGCCAGGGCATGGCGGGTTTGGGCACCAGCAAGATGGCGGGGAAGACCACGCCGATAAAGCGCAGCGCACCCAGCAGCAGAGGGGGAATGCCTTCCAGCCCCCACTTGATGGCGACGAAGTTGAGCCCCCAGCAGAGGATGACCAGAGCGGCCAGACACTTGTCCTTGGTTTGCATGGTTGAAATCCTTGTCATCAGCAGTGCGGCGAGTGGGTGGGTTTACACAGCTCGGCGCGATCGGCAAGGGGGGGAGCATACCCTTGGGCAGGTGGTGAGTGTCAAGGAGAAAGACCCGTTTGGGTTTTTCTGGTGGAGGGGCCGGTGGCGGGTCCTGATGGCAAGATCAGGGCAGATCAGGCCGCAACGCAGTGCAGGGTGATCCCCTTGGCCGCGATGGCCGCACGCATGGGGGCGGGCAGGGCATCGTCCGTGACCAGCACCTTGATCTGGCCCGGCGCGCCAAGCTGGCTCGGGTGGATGGCGCCAAATTTGCTGCTGTCGGTGATCACCACATTGGTCATCCCCTTGGCCAGCACGCTGTTGACCACATCGGCCCGCATCATGTCGCGGCCGGTAAAGCCCACCTCGGGGTGAAAACCGTCGACCCCGATAAAGGCCTTGGAGAAGTGCACCTGCTCGATACAGAGGCGCGTCAGCGGTCCCACCACGCTTTCACTCTGATGCTGGAACAGCCCGCCGAGCAGCACCACCTGAGCCGGGGTGTCTTTGAGCAGATGGGCGATATAGCTGCTGATGGTGATGATGGTTACCCGTTTGTGCAGGGCCAGATGGCGCGCCAGCATGGCGTTGGCGCTGCCCCCTTCGATAAAGACCGTCTCGCCATCTTCCACCAGCTGGGCGGCCCGCTCGGCGAGGCGCTCCTTGAGCAGGTAATTGATGTTCATCCGGGCATCCGGGTCATCGGTCTCCAGCGCCATGGCCGAGCCATGTACCCGTCTGAGCAGTCCCTGTTTCTCCAGCATGGTGAGGTCGTTACGCACCGTCACCTCGGAGACGCCGGTGTGCTGGGCGAGTTCACTCACGCTCATCTTGCGAGCCTGATGGACCAGAGTGAGGATCAGTTGGTGGCGTGGATTCATGGTGCGCTCGCATGCAAGGTGGTGGATAGCGACAAGCCACCCGGGGGTGGCTTGCCAATCATATGACGTCACAGGCGCCATGGGGAGCGCCCTGTCAGAGACTGTGCTCGGTGCGGGCGATAATATCATCTTGCGCATCCGGGGATAAGGCGGTGAAGAAGGCTGAATAGCCCGCCACCCGGACTACCAGATCCCGGTACTGATCCGGATTGGCCTTGGCTGCCAGCAGGGTCTCCCGCGAGACGATGTTGTACTGCACGTGCCACCCCTTGTGCACCTCGAAGAAGGTGCGCAGCAGGCTCATCAGCTTAGTTTTGTCCCGCTCGTTTTCAAGGCTCGCCGGACTCAGCTTCTGGTTGAGCAGCACCCCGCCGAGGATGGCCGTCGTGGGTAGCTTGCCGATGGAGTTGAATACCGCCGTCGGGCCGAGACGATCTGAACCCGAGGAGGGGCTGGCCCCTTCCGCCAGCGGTGTGCGGGCGTGGCGTCCATCCGGGGTGGCCATGGTGGCGGCACCGAACGGCACGTTGGCCGAGATGGAGGAGGTGCCCGCATAGTAGGTTCCGCCGATGGGACCACGGCCGAAGCGGGTGTTGTGCAACCCCTTGAGCTCGTCGATGTAGCTCTGGTAAGCCTGCACCAGTAGCAGGTCTACCTCGTCCAGATCGTTGCCATATTTGGGGGCGGCATTGGTGAGGCGCTGGCGCAGCTGCTCCCCTGCCAGCCCGGCAAAATCTTGCTCCAGCGCGGCAGCCAGCTCGTGCTGATCCACCACACCCTGTTCGAACACCAGTTTCTTCAGGGCCGCCAGACTGTTGCCGAGGTTGGCGATCCCCACCTGCAGACCGGAGACCCAGTCATAGACGGCGCCCCCCTCCTTGATGGTCTTGCCGCGCTCGATGCAGTCATCCACCAACGTGCTGCAGAGGATGTCGTGGGCCTGCGCTTCCAGCACGCTGTCGACCACGCAGTCGATCTCGATGGATTTGCGGGTGAAGTAGCGCACCTGCTCGTCCCAGCGGGCCATCACCTCGTTAAAGTTGCCAAAGGTTCCTTCCCGCAGCGACTGGGTTTGGGGCAGGAATACTTGGCCTGTGGTGGCGTCGCGGCCGCCATCCAGCGCCGCCAGCAGGATGCGGGCGAAGTTGATAAAGCTCATGCCGGTGCAGCGATAGCCCCACTTGCCGGGCACTGCGGTCTCGATGCAGCCGATGGCGGCGTAGTGGTGAGCATCCTCCACGCTCACCCCGAGCTTGATGAACTCGGGGATCACCACCTCGTCGTTGTTGAAGGCGGGCATGCCAAAGCCGCAGCGGATCACCTGAATGCAGGCGTCGAGGAAATCCTCGCTCATCCCGGCGTGGTAGCGCACCGAGAGGTTGGGCTGGGTGGAGCGCAGCTGGCCACAGGACTCCAGAATCGCGTAAGAGAGGCCGTTGACCGCGTCATGGGCCTTGCCATCCCGCCAGTTCTGGCCGCCAATGGTGACGTTCTGATAGAGCGGGCTGCCGGCGGAGGCCTTGGAGTGGGTGCCGGAGCGGATCTTGTTCACCTCCAGCGACTTGAGCCAGCACCCTTGCAGCAGTTCGATGGCGCGGGGGCGTGACAGGGATTCCGACAGCTCTACTTCGCGGCGATACCAGGGGTAGAGGTACTGATCCATCCGGCCAAACGACACCGAGTGGCCGTTGGATTCGATCTGCAGGATGAGCTGGATAAAGTAGCAGAGTTGCAGCGCCTGCCAGAAGGTCTCGGGTGGCTGGTGGGCGATGTGGGCGCAGTTGAGCGCAATGGTCTGCAGCTCGGCTTGACGATCTTGTCGTGATTCCTGCTGGGCCATTTCGCCAGCCAGGATGGCGTAGCGCCCGATATGATCGCTGACCGCATCGAGGGTGATGGCGACGGCGTGCAGGAACTGCTCGCGCTGCAGGTCGGCCCAATCCGTCAGATCCAGCCGACTGCGCCGCTCGGCCACCTTGGCCTTGAAGCCATCGAGCCCCAGCGTGAGCAACTCCTCATAGTTGACCGCGAGGTGGGCATCTCCCGAGGTCATGTTGCCCTCGGCCTTGATGATACCGCTCTCCAGCAGCGCTTTTTGCTCGTCGGTAAAGAGGCCGAAGCAGCGATCCTGCACCGTCTGGCCGCGCCAGAAGGGGGTGATAGCGTGAATGATCGCCTTGTCGGTTTCGCTGACCGCAAAACCGGCACCGGGGCGGTCTGCCAGCTCGTCGATCTCCTTCTCAATCCAGCTCACCGTGTATTCGGGAAACAGCGGCGCCGCCCGCACCTGACTGGCCTGATTGCCGACGATGAGCTCGTCGTGCTTGATCCAGATGGTGCGTTCCTTGAGGTGATGAGCCAGCGCCAGGGCGCGGCGCACCGGCAGCGGGCGGGCGAGGTTAGCCTGATAGGCCTCGGTGTAGTGGCGGGCACGCTCGGTGCAGACCGGTGGCTGAACGATGTGGATCAGGCTCTCTTTGTGGGCGCGGATCCGTGGGCTGAGGGTATTGAGGTCGAGCTGGGTCATGATCTTATCCTCTGGTCACAGGGGTCAGCCCCTGACGTTGGGCGTATGCGTGGGCAAAGTGGAGTAAATCGGGGTCGTCGAGCGGTGTCTCCGGCGCCTGATAGGGCAGATCCAGCAGGGCATATTTGCCCATCCCCAGGGTGTGGTAGGGGAGGAAGTGGATCTCCTGCACCGTACCGAGGCTGGCGGCGGTGTCGGTTATGGCTTCGATTGATGCTCTGTCGGCATTGAAGCCGGGAATGAGCGGTACCCGGATCTGCATCGGCACGCCGTATTCGGCGAGGCGTTTGAGGTTCGCGATGGGGAGCTCCACCTTGCCGCGGGTCCAGTTGAAGAAACGCTTCTTGTCCACGTGTTTGAGATCCGCCAGCACCAGATCCAGTGAGGGGAGGCTTGGCTCAATCTGGTGCCAGGGCACATGGAGGCAGCTTTCGACCGCGGTGTGCAGCCCTTCTGCCTTGCAGCGGGCCAGCAGGGCTGCGGCAAAGTCGGGCTGCATAAAAGGCTCGCCACCGGAGAGTGTTACGCCACCGCCGCTGCGCTCGAAGAAGGGACGGTCCCGCAAGATGGTGTCCATCAGGGTGTCCAGCGTTTCGTCCCGGCCACACACCTGCAGCGCTTCGCTGGGGCAGAGGCCGCGCAGCCGTTCCATATCTTCGGCCTTGAGGGCTGAACGGGTGAGCTGGATGCCCTCGCTGTCACGCAAGATTGCCGGACAGGCCTGGCTGCAGAGCTGGCATCCCTCGATGCATTGGCGCCGGTCGAGTAGTATGTCCGGCTTGGGAGAGCGGCTTTCCGGGTTTTGACACCACAGACAGGCCAGCGAGCACCCCTTGAGAAACACCAGGGTGCGAATGCCGGGGCCATCGTGAGTTGAATATCGTTGCAGATCGAAAATCATACCGCCTCCTTTTGTTTTTCATTCTATTTGCTTTCATTCGAAAGTTGATTTGATTTCGATCAAGCAATTTGCAGATGTTTTATCGCTAGAATGGCGACATATTGAACATCCCGTTAAGGAGTTAGAGATGGAGCTGTATCTCGATACCGCCGATGTGGCGGCAGTGCGTCGCTGGTCACGGATCCTGCCGTTGGCCGGTGTCACCACCAATCCTTCCATTACCGCCGCCGGGGGATTGCCGCTGAGCGAGCTGCTGCCCGCCCTGCGCGACGTATTGGGCCCCAAGGCGCGCTTGTTTGCCCAGGTGATGGCCAAAACCGAAACCGAGATGGTGCGTGAGGCGTTCGCCCTGCGTGAGCTGGACCCGGATCTGGTGATCAAAATCCCGGTATGTGCAGAGGGGCTGGCGGCCATCAAGAGTCTGACCGCCAACGGCGTGCCGACCCTGGGTACGGCGGTCTATACCCCGCTGCAAGGCTGGCTGGCCGCGGTGGCGGGAGCGGAATATGTCGCTCCCTACGTGAACCGGCTGGACGCTCAGGGCGGCGATGGCATCGCCACCGTGCAGGAGCTGCAACAGCTGCTTGAGCTGCACGCCCCGAACAGCAAGGTGCTGGCGGCGTCATTCCGTACTCCCCGTCAGGCCCTCGACTGCCTGCTGGCCGGTTGCCAATCCATCACATTGCCGCTCGATGTGGCGGAGCAGCTGCTGAACGTGCCTGCGGTGGATGCGGCGCTGGTGAAGTTTGATCAGGATTGGCAACGCGCTTTCGGCCGCTAATTGCCTAATTGCAGTGATAGACGGGGGAGGGTGAGGAGGCGCGGGTGATGGGGATTGACCGACTAGACTTGAAAGAGGTGGCCACGTTCGCTGGCCGCCCTGCAGTTTACCGGAGGTATTCCATGAGCGACCATCTGCTGCTCCCCCATGGTGAAGATTTGCGTCGTGCGGTGCTTTGGCTCAGCGAGCACCATCTGCACGATATCGCCGCGATTGAAGAGGCCAGCCTGCGTTTCGATCTCTCGCCACTGGATGAGGAGTTTCTGATCCAGCACTGGCTCGACAGCCAGCGCCAATCATGAATTGTGAGGTAAGGGATTAGAAGAAGTTGACGAGGTTGATGCCAAACTCTTTGGGGTCGACCGTGTTTTCAATGCTCTCCTGCACCCCTGATTTGGCCAGGTCCAGCCACTGCACATCGAGGTAGTGACGCTGGGTGGCGTGATAGATCACCTTGACCACCGGCTTGAGCGGCTGCTGCTCGTTGCGTTGCATCACGATGGCCAACCGCTGGTTTGAGAGTTGCACCAGCGTTCCCACCGGATAGACCCCCATGCACTTGATGAACTTGGTCACCAGTTCGGCGTCGAAGTGCTGATTGATCCCCTTGAGCAGAATGCGGAAGGCCTGGGTCGGCTGCATGCCAGCCTTGTAGACCCGATCTGCAGTGATGGCATCATAGACATCGACGATACCGCTCATCCGGGTATAGAGGGAGAGCTGATCCCCCTTGAGTCGCTGCGGGTAGCCGGTGCCGTCGAGCCGTTCGTGGTGGTTGGCGGCCACCTCCAGCATGGTGGGGGTAATGCCCGGGGTATTGCGGAGGATCTCGTAACTGTGCACCACATGCTGGCGCATGATGGCGAACTCCTCGTCGGTCAGCTTGCCCGGTTTGTTGAGTACCTCGTCCGGAGTCATGATCTTGCCCACGTCGTGCAGCAGGCCACCCAGGGTTAACTCCTTGAGCACACTGCGCTCCAGCCCCAGATAGCGGCCGAAGTTGGCGAGCAGAATGGCCACGTTCATGGAGTGCTCCATCAGGTAGGCATCCTTGGCACGGATGCGGGCCAGACAGAGCATGGCATCGCCGTGGGTGAACATGGTGTCCACCATCTCTTCGGCGACTTCGGCCAGCGGGGTGATGTCGATGGGCTCACCCGCCTTGAGATGGCGAATGAATTTGCCTTGCAGCTCGCGCGCTTCCTGATAGAGGCGGCGGATCTTCAGCTCCCCCCCTTCGCCGTTGGCACTGGCGCGACGTCCCACCTGGGGGCTATTGGCATTGAGATCGGGGGTGGTGATGGCATCACTTTCGGTGCTGCCCAGCTTGCTGCGGGCCAGATCGATACGCACCGTGAGCACCCCCTGACGCACCAGATTGGCGATTTGCGCCACGCTGGTCACCATGCCCATCTGGGCGATCTCCATCCCACCTGTCTGGCTGGCGATAGCAATGACATACATGCCGGGTTTCAGCTGGTTGACGGGAATGACGGGATAGGATGCTTGAGACTTCATGGGGGGGCTTCCTGACTCTTATTATTATGAGTATCGTTCAGATGGGTCATACCGGAGAAGTGTAACATCGGATGGTCAGTTCGTCATAATCGGCAACCCCTTAACAGTGGCGTTGTCGCTCCCGCCCGATATAATGACGCCCCTTTACTTGTTGGACTCCGAGGTTGTGAATGCGGCTTGATAAATTTCTGTGCGATTGTTCCGATTTGACCCGTTCGCTGGCAGGCAAACTGATCCGTCAGGGTGAGGTCATGGTGGATGGCATTGTGGTCAAGCAGCCCGCCTTTCATATCAATGATCAGAGCCAGATCGAGTTTGACGGCGTGCTGCTGACGCTGGAGCAGCGCAACCGCTATTTCATGCTGCACAAGCCGGAAGGTTACGTCTGCTCCAACGAGGATCCGGATCACCCGACCGTCTTCTTCCTGATGGATGAGCCAGCGATGGGCAAGCTGCACGTGGTGGGTCGCCTCGACCTCGATACCACGGGTCTGGTGCTGGTGACCGACGATGGTCAATGGTCCCACCGCATCACCTCGCCGCGCCACGAGTGTGCCAAGACCTATCACGTCTGGTTGGCCGATCCGGTGAACCCGGATGCGATCGAGCTGTTCGCCGAAGGGGTATACCTGCGCAATGAGACCGATAAAACCCGTCCTGCCCAGCTGGAGATCCTCGGTGAGTGCGAGGCCCGCCTGACCATCCACGAAGGTAAATACCATCAGGTCAAGCGGATGTTTGCCTCCATCGGCAACAAGGTCGTTGGCTTGCATCGCGAGCGGGTTGGCGGCCTGACGCTGGATGAAGAGCTGGCCCCCGGTGAATACCGCGAGCTGACCGCTGAGGAGATTGCCCTGTTCTGATCAGG
>NZ_JRGK01000100.1 GCF_000764645.1 Aeromonas finlandensis | reverse complement strand
AAGTGCGAGGCGCATACTAACAGATCTTCTGGTTTTGTGAACCCCCAAGCAGGATTTTTCCATTAAAAGAATTGGATTTGTGGCCGATAACCAGTGAAATCGCCATTTTCGAGAGTTATCTCATGCTGCCCAGTTCAATCCGTAATCACCTGCTCGTCGATGAGGGCCAGTTGGGGCAGCGCCTCAACCGTGACTTGCAGCATGGCGATCGGGCGGATTTCCGGTTGCATCTGGCGCTGCTCACCGATGCGGTGGAGGAGCAGCCCTGGTTTGATGCCAAACCGGCGGCCAGCCCACAGAGCCGTGACTGGCGTCTGCACTTTGACCTGAGACCGGCGCAAGGGCTGGTGGCTGAAGGGGCGGGGAGTGACTGCAGTGCCATCAATGAGCGGTTGCAGCAGGGGGGAAGCATGGTGGATGTGCGGCTCTGGCTGGCGCTGCAATCGCCGCCGCTGGCGGTCAAACAACCGCTGCTGGATGAGGCTGTCTACGACAACCTGTCGCCGCTGGCGCGGGAGCGGTTGCAAGGAAAGCTGGCCGATATGCCACGCCAGGAGGATCCGCTGGTACTGCTGCCGATCCTCGACCGTTTGCAAGAGGGGGTGGATACCCGCTTGCACTGGCTCAGTTGATGGCGTCTGCTTCTCGGCGTAACGCGGTGTTTGTCGGGTAAATCACAGGCAACAAAAAGGCGGGTGACCCCGCCTTTATGCTCTTTAGAATTTTTTAGCCTTGCGGCATGCAATCAAGCGTCAGCTTCATCCGGTTGCGGCTGCTCTTTGAGCGCGGCGTTGGCACGACGGGCAATCGGCTTCTCGGTGTGACGATTGAGTTGACGCTCCAGTTTTTGCCCCAGTTCGTTGATGGCGGCGTAGAGATCCTCATGCTCTGCCTGGGCAAACAGTTTGCCGTTGGGGATGCCAGCACTGGCTTCGACAATGAACATCAGACGCTCTTTGGAAACAATCACATGGGGTGTGATGAGAGGCACCTGAAGACGTTCGAGCTTTTCAAAACGGGATTCAATGCGCTCGCGGATAGCCGGGGTGATGTCGATGATTTTGCTGGTAATTTCGATTTTCATATTGGCCCCCTTCGGGTCGTCTTGCTTGTGTCTTCACCTTCAGATTACTCATTGGTAAAGATTGAAATGTGATCTATGTCACATAACAATCCCTTGGCTATTCAGAGACTTATAAATTGTGATCTTTTCCGGTTTCGTGCCAAAAACAGCTTGAGCTCAATGAAACTGGCAGGCAGTATGACGGGAATAGGATCGTTTCTGTCCCTTCTTGGCAGCACTTCGTGTCGACCTCATGTCCGGTTTCCACTGCTTGATATCGCATGTTTGTACTCTTCCCTCGCAACCTTTGATCTCATGAGCGGATGCTGGGGGTGTTGTTGTACCCGATTGGACATCAAACGTGGTTGGTTGTTGTGTTGGGGTGGTAAATGAAGCAGCAAGCCACGCAAATCATGTGGTTTTTTGATCGGCAGCATCATCAGTGGAGTCTCTCTGAGCAGGGGGCCTACCAGCAGTGGCAAGGGGAGGGTGACCACCCCTGGGCTGGTCGTCTGCTACCGGAAGATGAGGCTGGCTTTGCCGACTTTCTCGTCCAGCTTCATGAATCACAACTGCCCGAGCAGTTTATCGGTCATCTGAAAGATGCTCAGGGGCAGCTCAGTCATGTGCTCTGGCGTGGTCAGTTTGTGCCCAACCAGCAGATCTGCTGTGGCTGGCTGGCGCCGCTCGATGTGAGCCTGAGCTCGGCAACCTCGCTCAATCTCTCCCTGCCATTGTTGCAAACCACTCTGCTTACCCAGCTGGCGCAGGCGCTCTCTGCCCGCACCGGTCTCGATTTCTTCAATACCCTGGTCAGCCAGTTGGCCCATATCCTCAAGGTGGATGCGGTCTGGGTGGGGGAGCTGAGTGGTGCCGACCGGGTCAGAGTGCTGGCCGCCGACGGGCTGGCGCTCAAGGACTACCCGCTGGCGGGCGCCCCTTGTCAGGAGCTCTACAAGCAAGGGGCCATCTGTTTCGAGGTGATCGACGCATCGCAGGAGTATCAGCCCTGGCTGGCGGCCGGGCAGACTTACTATGGTCAGCCGTTGTTCGATGCCAGAGGTCAGCTGCTGGGCCATCTGGCGCTGCTCTATTCGACCCCCGCGGATACCAGCAACCTCACTTCGGTGCTCAATACCTTCTCGGTACGGATGGTGGCCGAGTTGGAGCGGCTGCAATCCGATGCCCAGATGCGGCTCTCGGCTGTTGCATTCGAGACTCATGAAGGGATCATCATCACCGATCCGGGGTTCAAGATCCTGCGGGTCAACAACGCCTTCAGCCAGATCACCGGTTTTGACAGCCAGTCGGTGCTGGGTCTGCATCTGGAAGAGGATCTCTGGCCCAATTTGGGTGGGCTGGGCTACGAGCTCAACACCCTCAGCCGCTGGCAGGGTGAGACCCAGCGTCGCCACGTCGATGGTCACACCTATCCCCAGTGGGAGATAGTGACACCGGTACAGGACGAGAAGGGGGTGATCAGCCATTTCGTTATCTGCTTCGAGGATATCTCCGAGCGCAAGGCGGCCGAGCGGCGCATTCAGGATCTCGCCTATTACGACGAGCTGACCGGGTTGCCCAATCGCCGCCAACTGCACGAGACCCTGGTGCAGATCTTCAACGAGGCGACCCGCGATGGCCTGATCGGCGCGCTGCTCTTTATCGATCTCGATCACTTCAAGACCATCAACGACTCCCTCGGCCACGCCACCGGTGACTGGCTGCTCAAGGAGGTCGCCGCCCGTCTCAAACGGCTGGTACGGCAGGGGGATTGTCTGGCGCGACTCGGTGGTGACGAGTTTGTGCTGCTGTTGCCATCACTGTCGGCCAGCCCGCCCCAGGCGGAGATGCAGGCCGATATCATTGCCGAGCGCCTCATCAACGAAATTGCCGCCCCTTATACCTATGCGGGACAGGTGTTGCACATCGGTGCCAGCGTCGGTATTACCCTCTTCCCGGATCGGGAGCAGGGGGTCGATGACCTGCTCAAGCAGGCAGATACCGCCATGTATCAGGCCAAGTCGGCTGGCCGCAAGACCCGTCGCTTCTTCGATGCCTCGATGCAGCAGCAGGCGGATCGCCGTCTGCTTATTCATAACGAGTTGCGCAATGCCCTCAGCCAGCAAGAGCTGACCCTCTACTATCAGCCCCAGCATATGGTCGATGGTGGCGATATCATCGGTGTCGAGGCGCTGATCCGCTGGCAGCCAGCCGGTCGATCGCTGGTTTCGCCAGCCGAGTTTATCCCCATCGCCGAGGAGACGGACCTGATTGTCGACATCGGCAACTGGGTGCTGCACGAGGCGTGCGCCCAGTACGTGCTGTGGGAAGAGAACGGCATCCACATTCCGCAGATCTCGGTCAACGTCAGTGCCAAGCAGTTCCATGCCACCGATTTTGTCGAGCGGATCCATGACGTGCTGGCACAAACCGGCATGGATCCGGCCTGCCTCAATCTGGAGATCACCGAATCCGTGGTGCTGGGTCATGCCGAGGACACCATCAGCAAGATGACCGAGCTCAAGGGGCTCGGCATCAGCTTTGCCATCGACGATTTTGGCGCTGGTTACTCCTCCCTGAGCTACCTCAAGCGGCTGCCTGCCGATGAGCTCAAGATCGATCGCTCCTTCATTCAGGACATCCCGAAAGATGGCGACAACATGGCCATCGTCGAGGCGGTGATCGCCATGGCCCGCCATATGGGGTTCAACGTCACGGCGGAAGGGGTGGAGTCCCGTCAGCAACTGGAATTTCTCAAGGCGCAGGGGTGCAGTTTCTATCAGGGCTATCTCGCCTCCAAGCCGCTACCGGTGCCCTATCTGGAGAAATATGTACAGCGGCTGACCAGACCGGAGCAACTGCGCGAAATACAGCTGAGCGATGCAGAAAAATAGTCCCTTCTCCCCGCTGTAGCGCTGCCCGGCAACGGGTAGAATGAGAGGCAGTAGACCCACCGCCACCGGGCGGTGTATTGCCCTCAATGGAGATGTTCAGTGAAAGCTGTATGGGGAATTGTTTTGTCGGCGCTGTTTGTGCCGACCTTGATGGCGCAGACTGCCGACCAGACGCTCTACCGTCAGGCGTATGATGCCGTACGTGCCAATGATCAGGCCCGTTTCCAGCAAATTCGTGCCCGTTTGACCCATTATCCCCTGTTGCCCTACCTCGATTACTATCAGCTTGCCTTTCGTCCGGGGGCGGCCGATTACAACGATGTGACTCGCTTTATCCGCCAGCATGGGGATACCCCCCAGTCGAACCGGCTGGAGCGCAGCTATCTGACCTATCTGGCTCAGAGCCAGCAGTGGTCGCAGTTCCTGCGCTTCTATCCGGCCAAGCCGAGCTCCACCGATCTGCTCTGCATGCACTATCAGGCACTCTATTACACCGGCAAGCCGAAAGAGGCGTTGCAGGGGGCGGGCAAGATCTGGATGAGCGGCCAGTCGCGCCCCGATGCCTGCTCTCCGTTATTCCAGCTGTGGCAGGCATCCGGTCAGCGTACCCAGGAGAAGATCTGGCAGCGGATGACGCTGGCGTTCGAGGCGGAAAACCCCAACCTGATCCGCCACCTTGGCGCGACCCTCGGTAGCGGCTTGCAGAGCTATGGCGATCAGATGGTGACCCTGTTCGAGCAACCCGCCAAGGCGATGAATCCCGCTTACTTCAGTAACAATCCCTACTCGCGTAAATTGCTCTCGCTGGGCTTGGCCCGCTATGCCAATCAGGAGCCGGAATCGGTGCTGCGCCAGCTGGCGCTGTTTCGCAGCCGTTTCGGGCTGACCCAGGCCGAGGTGAAACCGATCGATCGGGCCATTGCCCGTCGTCTGCTGCTGGATCGCTCCATTGCCCAGCGTAGCTGGGTCGACAGCACGGTGAAAAAGCTGTCAGATCCTGATATCACCGAACTGCGGGCGCGACTGGCCATCTGGGAGCAGGATTGGCGTGGCCTCTCCGGCTGGGTGAAGATGATGCCGATGGCCCGTCAGAAAGAGGATCGCTGGCGCTACTGGATGGCGCGCTCCCTTGAGGTGCAGGGACAGCAAAAACCGGCGCGGGATCTCTATCTGGAGACTGCCAACTTGCGCGGTTTCTACGGCTTTATGGCGGCCCAGCGCACCGGTGTGCCCTATCGCATCAAGAACCAGAGCGTCAAGCATGTGCCTGACTGGCGCACCGCCAGCCAGCGTTGGCCCTTCCTGTTGCGGGTGCGCGAGCTGTTGTCGATGAACGAGATTGCGGCGGCCCGCTCGGAGTGGATCCACAACATGGATCGCAACCCGGTGTCCCAACGCATCGAGTTCGGCCATATCGCCCTCAATCAGGGGTGGCATGAGCTGGCCATTCTCGCCAGCATTCGCGCCGAGGCGTGGGATGCCCTCGACCTGCGCTTCCCGCTGCCGCTCAAACGCACCTTCTCCCAGATGGCGCAAGAGCGCACCATGAACACCAGCCTGCTCTATGCCATCTCCCGCCAGGAGAGCGCTCTCTATCCGCTGGCCCAGTCGCCGGTGGGCGCGCGCGGACTGATGCAGCTGATGCCTGCTACCGCCAAAGAGACTGCAGGCAAGCTCGGTGTGCCGTATCGCAATGAGCAGCAGTTATTTGATCCGGCGATGAATATTCGTCTTGGTAGTGCCTACCTCAAGCGTTTGCTGGATGTGTATGATGGCAACCGGATCCTGGCCGCAGCTGCCTACAACGCCGGGCCGGGCAGGGTCAAACGCTGGCGTGACCAGAGCGACAACAAACCGATGGATGTGTGGGTCGAGAGCATTCCCTACAAGGAGACCCGCAATTATGTGCAGAACGTGTTGTCGTTCGATCTCATCTATCAGCACAAGCTGCAGCAACCGCTGCGCTTCATGTCAGAGCGGGAATTGAATCACGCCTATTGAGTTTCGGGCCGCTGGCCGGCCCCCATTTTCAAATCAGCCTGACGCCGGGTAGCATCGAGTAGGGTTCTGTTACCAAAGGAAACATCTCAGGTGACCTGGCTCAGGGTATTGCATCAGAACGCAGGGTATACTCGGCCGTCGGTACCAACAGGTTCCCCCACAATAAAGGAATGGATAGTGGCAACGATAAAAGACGTTTCTCAGCTGGCAAATGTGTCTATCTCCACCGTGTCGCGTGTGATCAACAACACGGCGCAGGTAGCACCGGAAAAGCGCGAGGCCGTATTGGCGGCCATGAAGGAACTGAATTTTCGGCCCAATAGTTTTGCCCAAGCGCTGGTCAGCAAGCGTTCCAATTGTATTGGTGTGCTGGTTGGCGATCTCTGTGGCGGCCCCTTCTTTGCCCAGATGATGCGTGGCATCGAAACCATGGTCGACAAGGCCAACAAGTTCACCATCGTCATGTCTGGCAACCATGATATTGCCCGTGAGCGTCACGCCATTCAGGCGCTGTTGCAGCGTCAGTGCGATGCGCTGATCCTGCACAGCAAGGCGTTACCTGACGAGGAGCTGAGCGAGCTGGCGGCAGGCTCTACTCCCATCGTCTTTATCAACCGTCAGGTGCCGGGATCTGAAGATCGCTGCGTCTGGCTGGATAACCAGGCAGGCATCACCACCGCTTGTCAGCACTTGCTGGATGCCGGACATCGCAACATCGCCTTTATTACCTCCGACGACGAAGAGTTTGTCGATGGTCAGCAGCGGATGGCCGGTTATACCCAGACCCTGGCTCGAGCAGGGATTGGGTTTGATCCTGCTCTCATCAGCCGCGCCTTTGCCGACGAAAATGGCGGTTATGTGGCGATGAGTGAACTGCTGGCCCGTGGTGTCGAGTTCACTGCCGTGCTCGGTTTCAACGACGGCATGGTGGCGGGAGCTATCTCCTGCCTGCTGGAGCGCGGTTACAAGATCCCGCAGCAGGTGTCGGTAGTGGGGTTCGACGATATTCCCTATGCCCGCTACATCTATCCCAAACTCACCACGGTACGCTACCCCATCGAGGAGATGGGCAGTCGTGCCGCCGAGCTGGCGCTGCGCCTGCTCGATCACAAGCCGGTTGAGGGGTTAGAGCTCAAGTTCGAAGCACAGCTGGTCGAGCGTGAGTCAGTCGCCTGACGAGCGTCAAACAACGAATAACAACGTGGCCCCATCGGGGCCACGTTAATTTCTGCCAGCCATGATTAATCGGCAAGATTGGCTGGCGCAGTAGAGGGGGCATTGCTCCTGGTTATACCTATATTCCGCACTGAATTACCCCAATCGAATGTGAACCTTTTACGGCGTTAAAGGTGTAAGTGCGCCGAAAATTCAGCTCCTTCGCTACTTTAAAGAAGTTTCTACTGGTCTTACCTGAGTAAATCCCTTTGCTTTTTATTTAACAAGGCATTTACATCTAGGTGTCACCAGTATCGGTGACGCTCACAACGGCAAGGAGCCAGTTATGACCCATGTCGACATCCCTTTCCTTCGTTATCTCGATGCGGAAGGGTGCCCGGTCGCCACCTTACCGACCTGGCTGGACAAGGCGATACTGCACACCTTCTACCGCAATATGGTGATGGTGCGCAGCTATGACAAAAAAGCCATTGCGCTGCAACGAACCGGCAAGCTCGGTACTTTTCCCTCCCATCTCGGCGCAGAAGCCGTGGGGATTGGCATTGGTCTCGCCATGCAGCCGCAGGATGTCTACGTCCCCTACTATCGGGATATGCCCACCCTCTATGTGCGGGGTGTGCCGATGGAGAAGAACCTGCAATATTGGGGGGGTGACGAGCGGGGCAGTTATTTTCTCAAGCCTGATGGGACTCCCTCTGAAGATCTCCCCATCTGCGTCCCCATCGCCACCCAGATCACTCACGCTTGCGGTATTGCGTCTGCCTTCAAACTGCGTAATCAACCGCGCGTTGCCGTGGTTACTATCGGCGATGGAGGCACCTCCAAGGGGGATTTTCTGGAGGGGCTCAACTGCGCCGGTGTCTGGCACCTGCCGATGGTCATCATCGTCAACAACAACCAGTGGGCTATCTCGGTGCCACGCAAGCTGCAATCGAGCGCCCCTACGCTGGCCCAGAAGGGGAGCGGCGCCGGGGTGCGCAGCCTGCAGGTGGATGGCAACGATGTGGTGGCGGTCTACGATGCTGCCCGCAGTGCCGTCGAACGGGCCCGCAGCGGCAAGGGGCCGACCCTGATAGAAGCGGTCAGTTATCGTCTAGGCGATCACACCACGGCCGACGATGCCACTCGCTATCGCGATGGGGCTGAGGTCGAGGCCGCTTGGGCCAAGGAGCCGGTCAAACGGCTGCGCCAGTTTATGCACAGCCAAGGGTGGTGGGATGAGGAGCAGGAGCAGAGCCTGCTGGCGGAGGCCGCCCGAGAGGTAGAGCAGGCGGTCGCCCGTTATGAGGCGATGGCACCCCAGCCGCCGGAGGCGATGCTCGATTATCATTACGCCAGCCTGCCCGCTGAACTCTTGCCCCAGCGCGAACGAGTGATTGCCAAGGGGATGAAGCAGGAGGTTGGCCATGAGTGAGATCAGTTTGCTGGAAGCGGTCAACATGGCCCTTCACTACGAGATGGAGCATGACCCGGATGTGGTGGTGCTGGGCGAGGATGTGGGGGTCAACGGTGGGGTGTTTCGCGCTACTGTGGGCCTGCGCGACAAGTTCGGTTTCAAGCGGGTGATCGACACGCCGCTGGCCGAGGGGCTTATTGCCGGGGTGGCGGTCGGCATGGCGACTCAGGGGCTCAAGCCGGTGGCGGAGTTCCAGTTTCAGGGTTTCATCTTCCCCGGGATGGAGCAGATCATCTGTCAGGCGGCGCGGATGCGAAACCGTACCCGTGGTCGCCTCTCTTGCCCCCTTGTCTATCGCTCCCCTTATGGCGCAGGCATTCATTCGCCGGAGCATCACAGCGAGAGCGTCGAGGCGCTGTTTGCCCATATTCCCGGGTTGCGGGTGGTGATCCCCTCCAGCCCGAGGCGTGCTTATGGCCTGCTGCTCTCGGCCATCCGCGATCCGGATCCCGTGATGTTTTTCGAACCGGATCGCATCTACCGCTCGATGAAATCCGAGGTTGTGGATGACGGTGTCGGCTTGCCGCTGGATGTCTGTTTCACCCTGCGCCCGGGCCGGGATATCACAGTAGTGGCCTGGGGAGCCTGCATTCAGGAGGTGATGCGGGCGGCGAACCTGCTGGCCGAACAGGATATCCAGTGCGAGGTGCTGGATCTGGCCACCATCAAGCCGCTGGATATGGAGACCATCCTCACTTCGGTGCGCAAGACCGGCCGGTTGCTGGTGGTGCACGAGGCGTGTGGCAGCTTCGGGGTCGGGGCCGAAATTGTGGCGCGGGTGACCGAGCAGGCACTTCCCAGCCTCAAGGCGCCGCCCAAGCGGCTGACCGGCGTGGATGCCGCCGTTCCCTACTATCGCAACGAAGCGTATTACCTCATCACCGAGCAGGATATCGCCGATGCCGCTCACCAGCTGATGGAGAACCAGTGGCTATGAAATTTTTCAAATTACCGGATCTGGGTGAAGGGTTGGCCGAAGCCGAGATCGTCGAGTGGAAGGTGAGTGCCGGGGATACCGTCGCGGTCGATCAGGTGCTGTTGTCGGTGGAAACGGCCAAGGCGCTGGTGGATGTACCCTCTCCGGTGGCCGGGGTGATCGCCCGTCTCTGTGGCGCCGAGGGGGATATCCTCCATATCGGTGCGCCGCTGGTGGAGTTCGAGGGTGGCGAGGATGATGGCACCGTGGTGGGCAAGGTCAGCGCCCATCAGCAACATATCGAGGATCACTTCGTGGTGGGGGCCATTGCACCGGGTGGCGCGCTGGTACAAGCCATGCCTGCCGTGCGGTTACTGGCACAAAAACTGGGTCTGGATATCGACCGGATCAAGGGAAGTGGCAGCGGCGGCATGGTGACCGAGCTGGATGTGCAGCAGGCATTCGAGTCACAGCAGATCAGTGGCAACGAGTTCCTCAAAGGGTCGCGACGGGCCATGGCCAAGGCGATGGAGCTCTCTCATCAGACTGTGGTGCCGGTCAGCATCACCGACGAGGTGGACTTGCGTCACTGGCGCCCTGATGAGGATGTGACGGTGCGCCTTATCAAGGCCATTGGCGTGGCGTGCCGCGCAGAGCCCTCGATGAACGCCTGGTTTGATGGCGACACCCTGTCAAGGCGGCTGTTCAAAGAGGTCAATGTGGCCATCGCGGTGGATTCAAAGCATGGCCTCTATGTGCCGGTGATGGAGAACGTGGCCGAGCGGGAGGGGGCGGATATCCGGCAGGGGCTGGATCGGATGATCGCCGATGTGAAGGCGCGCGCCGTGCCCCGCGAGATGTTGCAGGGGGCGACCATTACGCTCACCAACTTCGGTGCTATCGCAGGCCGCTATGCCAGCCCTATCGTTACGCCGCCGCAGGTGGCCATCATAGGGGCAGGCAAACTGTTCGAAAAAGTGGTGTTCATTCATGGCGAAGCACGCCCCGTCAGGGCATTGCCACTGTCGATGACATTTGACCACAGAGCCTGTACTGGCGGGGAGGCTGCTCGTTTTCTCAGGGCACTGGTCGAAGCGTTGGAAGCCGCCACGTTATAAAGGTTTGTGCCCTGCCATTGGCAGGGCACAAATTTGTTTGCGTAATCTACAAAGCCACGTATAATCCAAACCAGCTTGAAAGGGCGATAGTTATGTCAATGAATACGATGTTTTACATCTTGTCCTGTTGTTCATAAGTTAATCCCGTTTTTTGAGCTTTACCCGCTGAAAAGCATAAGTAATTATTTTGAATACAGGTTTAAAAGATATGTCTAACATGATCACCGGTACCGTTAAGTTTTTCAACGAAACCAAAGGTTTTGGCTTCATCCAGCAAGAAAACGGCCCGGACGTTTTCGTTCACTTCAGCGCTATTCAAGGTGCCGGTTTCCGCACCCTGGCTGAAGGTCAGCGCGTACAGTTCTCTGTGACCCAAGGTCAGAAAGGCCCGCAGGCTGAGAACGTAACTGCTCTGTAATTCTTACAGAATTTAAGAAAGCCGTGGTACCTCTGGTGCCACGGCTTTTTGTTTATATGGCCTTTGTTCCTGACTCATGCGGTGTGTGAATCATGTTCCAGACCCTGTTGCTTCTGACAGCATTGACCCCCATCGTGGATGAACCCGTGCCTGTGCAGGCGGCCATGGAGGCAGAGAGAGTTTGTCAGCAATTTGTCCATGTGCGACTCGGTGAGGAGCGGCTACCGGACGAGATCCGGGCCCGCATTATCCCCAACAGGGAGTCAGAGTGGCTGGTCGATGGCAAAGTAAAAGGACCCGAAGGTCCTTTGCTATTTGCCTGTCATCTTCACCAAGGGAAGCGTTGGGAGCTACTTAACTTTTCGCTCTGGGCTCCGCAGCCGGTCAAAGCGGTTTGAGTGCGACCAGCAAATGTTGCAGATGCTCTACCATGGTCATGCCAAACGGGGTGAGGTAGCCGCCATCTTCGGCGCTGATGAGTCCCTGTTGATGCAGACGAACTGCTGCTTGGCACAGTTCATCAGACATATCGCTGCGTAATTTAATCCCCAGGCTCATGTTGGCCGGATCAAAGCATGCCAGTATTTTCAAATCGTTTACAAAGTCGTTAGAAACCTGGTCGATCCCAATCATGGATTTACTCCTTACGCTAAAGATGTATGCAAACTAGCATCCCCGGATCCACTTTAGTGGGCGCTGGCTCAAATTATTGATCTTTGGCTGGATGCTGCGTTTCAAATGCTGTTTTTTTCGGCGTAATCAGATGGTTGGCTGACAGCTTCGCCAAGGGCCGAGCCGGACCAAACGTGATAGGATAGGGCACTTCTTTATATCGGACGGTCTATTGGTGGCTGTTCGCCCTGTTCAAGGTATCGCTCATGGTCAAGATCACTCTGGTATCCCT
>NZ_JRGK01000010.1 GCF_000764645.1 Aeromonas finlandensis | reverse complement strand
GCCTACTATACCGTCAATAAACAGGAGTATACAAAGATAGAGTTAGAAAAAATAAAAGCCGTAAACAAAACATTATTATCAGCATTAACTCTCCGGTCTAGCTTGGTTGGAATTAAGTCAAATTACTTCGGAATGATAACTGAAGAACCAATCAACCGGATACTAGGTATCCCACCGGTACTACTTAAAGAAACAAACATTGAGTTTGACTTACCCTCGCTATCTTTTATCGTCCCCAAAAATAAAATATCACTTAATAAATGGTCATCATTAGATTTCATCGCCACAATAGTTTCAAATTTCCATACAGTTATAAAAGTATGGGAAAAACGCAATCAAAAAATTGAAGAGTTCATGCCAAAGCTTGTAGGAAATTATGGAATGCCATTAAGTTTTGATGAAATTCAGAATTTACTCGGCATAGGTAACATAGCATTACTTAGTGATTTAACTGAAAGATGCCTACATATGACTGATGATTTGCTGGTAGAAATTAGTTGTTTTCTTGTAGGTTTTTCAAAAGTTGTCGACGGAAAAATAGATTCAAAAATACTAAAGAGATTCGGTGGTTTAATATCGCCATCATTACCAACGTACGATGAATACCCCTCGGCTGTAGATATGTTAACCAAAGTACCAACTGTTAACTATAAATTGCTGAGTAAAATTCAAGGACGCACAGAGCAAGAGCTACAAGAACGTTACAGGGAAATATATAAATAACGCAAACAACCAGCTCGTAAGTTTTATTAGCGAAGCATAATCAGACATTCGCGAATAAATTATCGGCCACAAGGGAGATAGTTTATTCATATCGTTCTGAATTTATTTCGTCGGTTATTTCTATATTCAACTGCAATCACAGGCAACTAGATAACATTCCCGTCTAAAACTATCCAACGACGATACCCCACTATTATCATATTTGAACTGAGTGTAAGCATCACATATAAAAACTTGACGTTTGGTGAACACATTGGGTTTCAAAAAAATCACATTTCTAGTTACCAAGGAAAGTAATGTTTATAAATTAACCACTTGTTTTAACTCCCACCACACTGAGCTTCGCCTAGCGGCTCAAAGCCCACATTATTCCAGACTGGTGGCGTCCTACTTTTCTAAAATCTCAGACTATTTATTCAAACACTCTAATTTAGGTGAAATATGGAAGTAAAATTTCTTGACTCAAACATGGTTAACACTAGTTTACTCTCTTTAATGCAGCATTATGACGAGTATTATTGGGCGATTGCTTGGGCCACTGACAACAAAATATTGGACACCCATCTTTTGGAGCAAGCCGCAGCCGCTATCAAGCTACTCGCAAACCAAACAATAAGTTGTTTGCGGTCACAATAAGGGCAAAGTCGTACGAGATGTAGCCTGCAAAAATTGGCCAGTGAGATAGATATTCAGGTTTAGAAAGCAACAGCCCCTGCACAGCCATTTACTGGACTATGTGCAATACCCAGAGCTATCGGCAGGGTGGACGCAAAGCAATCAAAGCCGTGGTTGATGACATCGCCGCTGGCCACAGTGGCGGGCAAACTGCTGGCATTGATCTCTGTCCCCCACCACTCTGATCCCTTGTCGCCTAAATAGCGTCACCTGTTTCAACCAGCAGGCGCCATCGAGGCCCAGTCGCGCCAGAATGGGTCCAAGTTGGGCCGGAATATGACCCCGCTTGTCGGGCCGAATAGCACGACCAGTCCAATCAACCAGCATCAGGTAGTCGGTGAAGGCATAAGGCAACTCTTCAGGCTTCCCCTGGCTGGCAAACGGCAGCAAAAGTGGTGGCAAAACCTCAGTAGTAGCAGGCTCGTCAAGGCGCTGTTTGATACTGGTGTATTCACTCTGCTCTGGCCGATCGGTCAACGCGGCTCGTATCGGATTGAGGTCAACATACGCCATACAGGCCAACAAGGCTGATCCGGTGAGCAAAGCCTGACTCTTGAAGCGGCCCTCCCAGAAATGGCCCTTGCAACCATCTTCCTGATTGGCCTGACGAGCCAGATTTTCATTGAGTAGTCGAATAAACCAGCTAATGGAGTGAAGCCGCTCCCGCCATTGGGCCAGCAATTGCTGCACAACAGCCAGTTCAGGCTCGATCAATGCCTCCCCCTGATACCAATGCCTGACCAACTGCGGCCACTGGAAAAGCGCAGCCCAGCGCTCAGCCACCTCCCGCTCACTCCAGTTGGCCGCGGTATCTGGCTCCACTTTGAGCACCAGATGATAGTGATTGCTCATCACCGCATAGGCACAAATGCCGATAGCAAACAGCCGCGAGAGTTGCCCCAACTTATCGACCACCCACTGACGCCGATGCTCGTAACTCTGGCCTGAATGGGCATCTTCCCCACACAGGAAAGCTCGCCGCACACAGCGGCTGACCACGTGGTAATAAGGCGTATCCTGCAAGCTGATTTGACGTGAACGGGCAATGGTCATGGCGCATCCCTCAACGGTGACCTCTCAAGTCAACAACAGCACTACGCCTCTGTCAAAAAGGTGGGTGTCCCGAATTTCCTCGAATTTCCCCCCGGAAGTATTTTTTCAGTGAACAGGTATCTGAAACCTAACAAACGCTTCAAGAGGGACAGCCAACGCGTGGCATTTTTGTTATGCGTTGGCTTTTATGGTTACGGTGTTATGCGGAAAGTCAGTAGTAGCGTTGGCTGTCCCTTAAGCGGGCGTTATGCGCACCGAAAAATGAAGCTTCATAGGAGGAATTATAAGTGGACGATTTTTACATAGATCAAAAAGGATTGGCGGCATACTATGAAGTTCAGTGGCTTGATAAACTTCGCTTAAGTGGAGTGTCTGAACAATTCGAGAGCAAATCCAAGTACGTACCTGAGTCGTTTATCTCGTCAAACCACACACAAAGTGTAGCTAAGTTTATTATTGATTCTCTCGAAGCTGAAAGTATTAATCCTATTAACGCATTAGAGGTAGGGGCAGCTTTGGGACGAAATAGCTACGAGTTAGTTACTAACATACCAAGCATTAGTTCTGTCACAGTTGTTGAGCCGTCTCACCGCTTGCTATCAAATCTCAAACAAATACTAATTGACGGTACTAAATGTGAATTTCCTTATATCAAGAGCTTGAAAGAGTTGGGGTGTTTGGACTTTGATGCTTCAACAATAGCAAAAGCGTGTGATCATGTATCATTTACTTTAATTGAAGCACCTTTCGAGCCTGGTGTTGTTAAGAAAGAGTTTGATTTAACAGTTTGCCTCAATGTACTGGATCAATGTGAATCGCCTAAAACTTTAGTAAACGCATTGATGGATGCAACTGCTTTTAATGGAGTGTTAGTTTTATCATGTACGTATCAGTGGAACAAAAAGCATTTAAAAGAAGAGAGTGAAGCTGTTAATGACATAAACGACTACTTTGGAGAGGGTTGGGAAAAGCTATCTGAAGATGAATATGAATATAAGATAAGATTTAACGAAAGGTATTCGTTACTATTTCTTTCCCATATAGTCGCTTACAAAAAAGTTGGTGGCTCAAATCTGGGACACCCACCTTTTTGAGCAAGGCGTAGCATAGCCCGAACCCAAAAGATGGGTGTCCAAGGTCTTCTCAGTTTGCAGAAATCGCATAAAAAAGTGCTGCTGCCGGACAAATTTTCCGCAAAACGTGGTGTTATTTTAAAGGAGGATAATTGTGACCCCTGTAGCTGTTCTTGTTCATGTTCCAGATGTGGGTGCTGCCCTTGCCTGGTATCAAAGAGCTTTTCCTAATGCAGTAGCAGTATATTATCCAGAATTTAATTTTACAGTGCTTGATCTAAATGGTTTCTCATTGGAAATCGTACAAGCAGACGAGAAAGTTGAGTCTGGTAAAAAAGGAACTGTTGTCTATTGGTCCGTGGATAGTTTATCCCGAGCCTTAAACCATTTTGAGGCACTAGGCGCAAAGCTATATCGCGGTCCGATGGAAATTGAAAATGGGTTTTCCATGTGCCAAGTTGAGGACCCTTTTGGTAACTTAATTGGCCTGCGTGGCATAGCCATATAACGTGGAGTTAATAATTGAAATTATTATGTCAGAAGTTACTTTTGACGATATCAAGGCTGCCGCCGACGAGTTTTTTCGACGCCACTGGCCTACTTCAAAAGCTCAAATACCAGCTTGGAATATACCGTGAAAGCTGGTTGAAACACTCTCTGGTCATGATATGAAAGGTATATATTTACTTTTTGGAAAGCATGACTAGCCCGCAGGTTCGAATAGCACAACGTATTCGGACACTCGCGTATAACCCAGCCACCACATAAACAAGGATCGGAAGATCCCCTTGCGGGGCCCATATTGGCCGCCCCGTGATGGCTTAAGGCTCGCTGGTGCCACTATAAGTTGGATTTATGGATTTCCCGCTGATGACCCAACTTTTGCTTATAGTGGCGACGACCAGCCCATCGGCGCTTGTTGTGGCGCTCTGAGGGGCTGCAGGGCACTGGTCATATACACTCCCGCTCCGATGACACGCCGGGGGCGGGCAAAGAGGGACCTTTCACTCTTGAGGCTCACGTCAGAGCAATGCCAGAAAAATGCGGACCCCTACCTTTTTGCGCAGGCTGTCACACGGCTGGCTGGGGGTGCAGTCATGGATAGCGGGTCGGGGGATAGCCATCAGCAGAGGCGCCGGTCAGTACCGGCTTGAAAATTAGCTAACCAGACCCGGCATCAGGCGAGATAAGGGTTTGGATATGTAATGGGGGGAAATGATTCAAAGGGATGGCGGATGAGAGCGCCGCTGACCAATATGCCTGGCGACCTGTTGACCTGTTGACCCTGTGCTTTATCACCCCTCAGCGACGAGTCACATCGCTTTATTATCGAATCAGGTGACCGCCGGAACGGTCACCTGTGATGGAGTGAGCAGTGATACAGCGTTATTTACAAGGTGACTGCATGCACCTCTGCGCCGGATTTAAATTTCACCTCCCCCAGCGAGATACACGCCACCGGACAGACATGGCCACACAACAAACACCCAACACATTTATCTGTGTTGCAATGGGGGGTGCGGGCCTCTTCATTCCACTCCATGGCTTGGTGTCCACCGTCATAGCATGAGATATAGCAACGGCCACAACCGACGCATTTTTCCATGTTGATCCGTGGATAGACAATATAGCTACGGTCCAACTCTTCAGCGGGCACGATATTGCTGTTAGCCAGTCCGACCATCTCCTGCAAAGAGTCAAATCCCTGATCAGCAAGATAATGGGACAAGCCGCTCGCCATATCTTCGACAATCCGGTAACCATATTGCATGATGCCGGTGGTCACTTGCAGTGTGGCCGCCCCCAGCAGCAAAAACTCCGCCGCATCTTCCCAGGTTTCAATGCCACCAATTCCGCTGATCGGGAAATCACGTAATTCAGGATGCGTCCGCAACTGTTGAATAAAACGTAAGGCAATGGGTTTGACTGCCTTGCCTGAATAGCCGGAGATACTGGATTTACCATTAACCACCGGCATACCAATCTTCCGATCCAGATCGATATTGGTAATGGATTTAATGGTGTTGATGGTGGCAATCCCATCAGCGCCGCCGCGCTTGGCTGCCAGGGCGACGTCACACATATCGCCAATGTTCGGCGTCATTTTGGCCAGCATCGGCAGGGCAGAGCCCCGTTTTACGGCACGGCAATATTTTTCAACCAGCACCGGACTTTGCCCCACATCGCTGCCCATTGCATGGGACGTCATCTGCGGACAGGAGAAGTTGCACTCGATCATATCTGCCCCCGCCTCTTCCACCAGACGAGCCAGATCTTCCCATTGCTGTTCATTTTCCCCCATGATGGAGGCGATCAGCACTTTATCCGGGTAGTCCTGTTTCAGCCTTTTAATGGCAGCCAGATTCTCATGCAGGGGATGCTCGGCAATTTGCTCCATATTTTTGAAGCCAATAAAACCGGTATCCTCCTTGGTCAAATGATCAAATCGTGGTGACACTTCATTCGCGATAAAGAACCCGATGGTTTTGAATACAATGCCACCCCAGCCCACATCATAGGCTTTGGCACACATCTCGTAACAGTTACCTACCGGAGAAGAGGATAGGCAAAACGGATTAGGAAATTTAACGCCGCAAAAACTAATAGAAAGATCTTTAGTTAACATGAGCAAGCCCCCTCTAGGTGGTGATGAATGGCCTGTGCGGCTTCTTTTCCGGTTTTAACGGCATATACCACCGTCTTGTCACCTTTGATAATGTCACCTGCGGCAAATATAACGGGATCGGCCGTTTGATAGCCCTGCGTATCAATATGATTACGCTGCGGCTGAACCGCCGTAAATGCGTCAAGATGCGCCTGCTGACCCACGGCAAGAATAATATGTTCCGCCTCCAGCGTCAGCGCACCCGGCAGACGAGCATGTTTAAATGTCACCTTGTTGCCAGCGACATCAATCGGCGTGAAACCATCAATAATCGACACACCCAGCGCCTGGGCACTGGCAAACTCTTTTTGACTGGCAGGGAACTCGGCCAACTCTTCCCTGGCGACACACGTCACCGAAGGACAACCCAACATTTTCAGCGTGCTGGCAACATCCATCGCCACATCACCACCGCCGATAATTAACGCACTCTGGGCAATCGCAATATCACCCCCTGCCTGACGGGCTCGCTGGAGAAAATCGACAGCGATCTCCATGTTTTCAGCCTGTTTAAATAGTGGCAGCATGGCCCCCGCTGACAAGCCGACCGTAAGCAAAACGGCACGATTCTCTGTTTTCAACTGCTCCAGAGATATTTGCTTACCTACTTCACACTGACACTTAATCTGAACGCCCATTTCCACGATACGGACAATCTCGCTATCCAACACCGACTGCGGCAAGCGAAATTCCGGTATACCGTGGCGCAACCAGCCACCCGGCTGAGCCTGCTTTTCATAAATCGTCACATCGTAACCCAAATTACTCAAGGTCACGCTCGCCTGTAATCCCGCAGGACCCGCACCGATAACGGCAACTTTACCCAGCGTTTTGGTACCAGGCTGATAAATCTTCATCGCCGTTTGCTGTTCAAAATCGGTAATAAAACGTTGCAACCGTGCAATATCGATAGGTTTATCAATGCCTGAACGACTACAGCCGCTCTGGCACAATTTTTCAGTCGGACACACCCGTGCACATACCGCACCAAGGGCATTATTTTCCCGAATGGTTTCGGCAGCCCCCTTCAAATTTCTAAAATAGATGGATCGGATAAACTTCCCGGGATCTGTCTGGGCTGGGCATGCCTGGCTACAAGGTGCATCATGGCATAATAAACAACGCGAAGCCTCTTTGATGGCCAATAAAGGCGTAAAAGCTGGAGTGAGCTCTTCCAGATAATTATGTTGTGGCATGTAATCTTCCTTAATGCTTTTGTAAATTAAGGCGAACGCCTGATATCAGAGCATGGCTATTTAAAACTGCTGCCAAGGCTAAGCATTGAGGGGGGTGTTTTCTGTGAAAGGTTTCACAAATTACGAATTGGTTTCGTAATTTAAACCTACCTACAAGTGGGTCATAACAAACCTGTCACCTTCGTATTTTCATGCTCAACCAAGCCAGAGCGCACCTGATAAAGGGTAAAAGAAAACAACGTCAAAATAATCACAAAAACATCATTTACTATTGGTGACAATAATGCGCATTGTTTTCATTTGGACCCAAAAAATCAAATGGAAATTTGTAAAATTAGCAATTTAAAATGAAGACGCACACCTTTTTTAGCAAACGGTAATACGGCAGGCTAGCGATACGGTATGTACCGGGCATTAATAAAAGATATCAAGCAAAGATATTAATTAAAATCGCGACCAATGGTCTATTTAATATTATTTTTAAATTTGTTCAGCTCGCACTTTTTGACAGAATATCGGCAGCCCCAACGTGACATCACTCTTCGCGTAATCAGCGCCTGCGGCTATGGCTTTCTGACTCGTCACCAAACCGTTGAGCCCGTTGTACGATTTCCACGCCTTGCACCGCTGCGCTATCTGCCAGCGGCCGCAGTCCAGACGCATCACACGCTCTGCAGAGCAAGGCAAGTGGGTCATCCAAACCCCGACAACCAGCACAACGGAAGAGCAGGATGACGCTCGCGCCGTAAAGCCGATACTCTTCACACTTGTCACATCTGGTTACCATTGCGTACCGGTAATGCTTGTAAGCCGGACACGACATCCGTTATCAATAGCCGCTCGATGAATTCCTGATACTCCGGATTGGTTATGTTTGCTCGCTTTCTTCTGTCAGGCTTGGCGCTGCTCGCGCTCCTGGCACTGCTGCTCAAATCCCTGCTTCTCTTTTGGTCTCCTGCCAACTTCGCGGTGCTGACCGCCGGTCAACAACTTGAGGCGCTGCTGTGGGGCTTTCGCTTCGACTTGGCTGCGGCAGCCCTGCTCTGGGCACCGATCGCCCTGCTCTGCTGGCTGGCGGTGCGGCTCGGGCTGCGCCGCCTCTCCTGGCTCTGGTGGTGGCTGCCGGCCATGGTGCTGGCGGGGATGCAAATCGCCGATCTGATGTATTTCGACAATTCCGGGCGGCATATCAGCTATGAGCTGGGTGAGGTGACCCGCGAGGCGGGCAGCCTGCTCAGCACCGCCCTCAAGCAGTACCCGCTGCTGATGGTCGCCCTGCTGGGTGGCATGGTGGCAAGCGCGTGGGGGTGTCGCCGCCAGCTGCACCTGCCAGCGCGCATGACAGTGGCGAAAACCGAGCTGCCGCTGCTGCTGACCCTCACCATCGCCGTACTCTGTGTGCGCGGCTCACTGACCGATCTGCCGATGAAGCCGGATCGCGCCTACGCCATCGGCAATCCCCAGCAGGCACTGCTCGCCCTCAATCCGGTCTATGCCATGCTGGTCAGCTCCACCTCTACCGACCCGACCGGGGGCGGCACCCCGCTCTACCGACAGCTGCCGCAACCTGCCGCGCACCAGTTGCAGGCGCTCCTTGCCGACCACGCCCCCTACCAGCCGCCCCGGCGCCAGATGAACGTCATCCTGATGCTGCTGGAGAGCTGGCCTGCCGAGCTGATGCAGAGCTACAACCCGGCGGCCCCCGTCACCACCCCCTATCTGGATGCGCTCCATCGCGAGGGGCTGCGCACCGATGGCCTGATCGCCGGTGGCCGCCGCACGGTCGAGGGGTTCTTTAGCGCGCTCTGCTCCTATCAAAATCCGCTGGAGGCGGGCATCCCCAACACGCCGCTGCAGGATCAGCGCTACGAGTGCCTGCCCAAGCTGTTGAGCGACGCAGGCTGGAGCACTGCGGTCTTTCAGGGGATGCACAAGGGGGAAACGGGGCAGCTGGCCCAGTTGCTGGGGACGCAGGCTTCTTACGGCAAGCTGGAGATGCCCGCCGCCGAGGTGGAGCAGAACAGCTGGGGCTATCAGGACCCGGACCTCTACCGCTTTATCCTGCGCAAGGCGCGCGAGGAGTCGCGCCCCTTCTTCTACATGGTGAACAACACCACCACCCACGATGACCAGCTCCCCCCGGGCGAGCCCTGGCTGTTTGGCGACCGGAGCAGCAACGAGCGGCAGATGAGCGTGCTCCACTATGCCGACAAGGCGCTCGGCCGCTTTATCGAGGAGTACCAGCAGGCAAACCTTGGCCCGACTCTGTTTGTCATCACCGCCGATCACACTGCCGGGGATCGCAGCGGCCATATGGGGCGGTACTGGATCCCCTTCCTGATGTTCGCCACCGATGGCTCGGTCGCTCCGCACCATCAGCCTGGCATCGGTGCCCAGCAGGATATCGCCCCCACAATCCTCGATCTGCTGGGGGGCAAGGCGCCCTGGTTTACCGGCCACTCCCTGCTAAGCGAACCGCCGCAAGGTGGCATCTATGCCGCCAGCGGCACTCTGGGGCGCGTCTACGGGGAGCAGATCGTCGAGTTCCCGCTGCGCGAGCCAAACAAGCTCACCTGCTTTAACTGGAAGGTGGATCTGCAACTGCGCCAGCCGCAGCCTTGCGGCGAAGCGGCGGCCCACGAGCGGGACTTCAGCTGGGCCAGCACCTGGTATCAGCAGAGCCTGCTGTTTGACGGCAAGTCGCGCGACTATGGCCAGCTCGCGCCATCCCGCCTGCTTGCACCGCAACTGGCCGAACAGCGCGTCCCAACAGCCGAAACGACTGCGGTAGCCGAAGAGCACAGCAACGCTGACAACGCCAAGAGCTGAGCCAATCACAAACAAAAAGCCCGCATCATGCGGGCTTCTTTGTATCTGTTGCCGGTCTGGTGATTGCTAACGAAAGGTGCCGCCAGCGTTCGCCGTGCCGGCAACAACGCCGGAAAACAGGCATAAAAAAATCCGGAGCCACAAGGGCTCCGGATTGTTCGCCAAACCTGGGTCTGGCCGGGTCAACCGAAGTTGACAACCGAGGCTTGATTAAGCCTGGTTCTTAACTTCTTTCAGACCGCGGAAAGGAGCTTTGGCACCCAGAGCTTCTTCGATACGGATCAGCTGGTTGTACTTGGCAACACGGTCAGAACGGCTCATAGAACCGGTCTTGATCTGGCCAGCAGCGGTACCAACAGCCAGGTCGGCGATGGTCGCGTCTTCGGTCTCACCGGAGCGGTGGGAGATGACGGCAGTGTAGCCAGCGTCTTTGGCCATCTTGATGGCAGCCAGAGTTTCGGTCAGGGAACCGATCTGGTTGAACTTGATCAGGATGGAGTTGGCAACGCCGTTGTCGATACCACGCTTCAGGATCTTGGTGTTGGTTACGAACAGGTCGTCACCAACGATCTGGATTTTCTTGCCCAGTTCAGCAGTCTGGTAAGCGAAACCGTCCCAGTCAGATTCGTCCAGGCCATCTTCGATGGAGACGATCGGGAACTTGGTGGTCAGGTCAGCCAGGTAGTCAGAGAACTCGTTGGAGGTGAAGATACGACCTTCGCCTTTCAGGTTGTACTCTTTCTTCTCTGCGTCGTAGAACTCGGAAGCAGCGCAGTCCATGGCCAGGGTCACGTCGGTGCCCAGCTTGTAACCGGCAGCGGCAACGGCTTCAGCGATCACTTCCAGCGCTTCGGCGTTGGATTTCAGGTTAGGAGCGAAACCACCTTCGTCACCGACTGCAGTGTTGTAGCCCTTGGACTTCAGCACTTTGGCTAGGTTGTGGAACACTTCAGCGCCCATGCGAACGGCTTCTTTCAGGGTCTTGGCGCCAACCGGCTGGATCATGAACTCCTGGATGTCGACGTTGTTGTCGGCGTGCTCACCACCGTTGATGATGTTCATCATCGGCAGCGGCATGGAGTAAACACCCGGGGTGCCGTTCAGCTCGGCGATGTGGGCGTACAGCGGCATGCCTTTGGCAGCAGCGGCAGCTTTGGCGTTAGCCAGGGAAACAGCCAGGATGGCGTTGGCGCCGAACTTGGATTTGTTCTCGGTGCCGTCGAGGTCGATCATGATCTGGTCGATAGCGGCCTGGTCCTTGGCATCTTTACCCAGCAGAGCTTGAGCGATCGGGCCGTTTACGGCTTCGAGGGCTTTCAGCACGCCTTTACCCAGGAAACGGCTCTTGTCGCCGTCACGCAGTTCCAGCGCTTCGCGGGAACCGGTGGACGCGCCAGACGGAGCGGCTGCCATACCAACAAAACCACCTTCCAGGTGAACTTCGGCCTCAACGGTCGGGTTACCACGGGAGTCGATGATTTCACGACCGATTACTTTAACGAACTTGGACATGTGTATTTCCTCAGGTTTCGTAAAAAAACAACAAAAATATGCCAAAAAAAGCGGCTGTGGCACAGGGCCCCAACCGCATTTATTTTAAATTACTTCAAATTACGCTTCTGATACTCGCCTGCCGCCTTCACAAAACCGGCGAACAGAGCGTGGCCATCACGAGGAGTTGAGGTGAACTCCGGGTGGAACTGCGCGGCCACGAACCAGGGGTGATCCGGGATCTCGATGATTTCCACCAACTTCTTGTCGGCGGAGAGACCGGTCACTTTCAGACCTGCCGCTTCAATCTGCGGCAGCAGCTTGTTGTTCACTTCGTAACGGTGACGGTGACGCTCGTAAATGGTCGGGCTGCCGTACATCTGACGCACCTTGGAATCGTCGACCAGATGGCAGAGCTGGGAACCCAGACGCATGGTACCGCCCAGATCAGACTTCTCGGTACGGGTCTCGACGTTGCCTTCTTCATCCACCCACTCGGTGATGAGGCCGACGACCGGGTACGCGCAATCTTTCTTGAATTCGGAGGAGTGAGCCCCTTCCATGCCCGCCACGTTGCGAGCGAATTCGATCATGGCAACCTGCATGCCGAGGCAGATACCCAGGTAGGGGATCTTGTTCTCGCGCGCATACTGGGCCGCCTGGATTTTGCCTTCCACACCACGCTCACCGAAGCCACCCGGGACCAGGATCGCGTCCAGACCTTCCAGCAGCTCGGAGCCACGGGTCTCGATGTCCTGGGAGTCGATGTACTTGATGGTGACGGAAAGACGGGTCTTCAGACCACCGTGCTTGAGCGCCTCGTTGACGGACTTGTAGGCATCCGGCAGGGATACGTACTTGCCGACCATTCCGATGGTCACTTCTGCAGTCGGGTTGGCCTCTTCAAAGACAACTTGTTCCCACTCGGACAAGTCAGCTTCTTTGCACTCCAGACCGAAACGCTCGGTGAAGTAGGAGTCCAGATTCTGGGATTTCAGCAGTGCCGGGATCTTGTAGATGGAGTCGACGTCTTTCATGGAGATGACGGCGCGCTCGGGCACGTTACAGAACAGGGCGATCTTGGCGCGCTCGTTGGCCGGAATAGCACGGTCGGAGCGGCAGATCAGCACATCCGGCTGGATACCGATGGAGAGCAGCTCTTTGACGGAGTGCTGGGTCGGCTTGGTCTTCACTTCACCGGCAGCAGCCAGGTAAGGAACCAGCGTCAGGTGCATGAACATGGCGCTGTTGCGGCCCACTTCGGCAGCCAGCTGACGAATGGCTTCGAGGAACGGCAGGGACTCGATGTCACCTACGGTACCGCCCACTTCGACGATGGCAACCTGATGGCCTTCGGCACCGGCAATCACCCGCTCTTTGATGGCGTTGGTGATGTGCGGGATAACCTGAATGGTGGCGCCCAGATAGTCACCACGACGCTCTTTACGCAGTACGTCGGCGTAGATACGGCCGGTGGTAAAGTTGTTGCGACGGGTCATCTTGGTGCGGATGAAACGCTCGTAGTGGCCCAAATCCAGATCGGTTTCGGCCCCGTCCTCGGTTACGAACACTTCACCATGCTGGGTCGGGCTCATGGTGCCCGGATCCACGTTGATGTACGGGTCCAGTTTCATGATGGTCACATCCAGACCACGGGCTTCCAGAATGGCTGCCAGAGAAGCTGCGGCAATGCCTTTGCCGAGGGATGAAACAACGCCACCAGTAACAAAAATATATTTGGTCGTCATGCTGAACCTGAAAGAAGTTTAGGGAATTTTAAGGGGTGCTTCGGGGATGAAGCAGGACGGGGAAACAGTATACCAAAAACCCCTCTCCCAAACAATGAGCAAAAATCTATCAGGCTCACCGCCCCCCCATCTTGCGCCAAATCAACTTTGCTCGGTTTCCTTGGCCCGATCCCAGGCAGCATCGAGCTTTTCGAGGGTGCAATCGGTCATTTTCAAGCCTTCTGCGGCGATAAACTGCTCAACCTGACGAAAACGACGTTCGAACTTGGCATTGGCGCCCCGCAGTACCTGCTCCGGATCCTTGCCCAGATGACGCACCAGATTGACGGTGGCAAACAGCAGGTCACCGAGCTCGTCGCTCACCCGCGCCTCGTCCACATCGGCCATCAGCGCCTCTTCCATCACCTCGTCGATCTCTTCGTGGATCTTGTCCACTACCGGCCCCAGCGTCTTCCAGTCAAAGCCGACGGTGGCACAGCGTTTCTGGATCTTGGCGGCGCGGGTCAGGGCTGGCAGCGCCTGCGGGATATCGTCCAGCACGCTCTCTTTATCGAGTGCCGCCCGCTCTTTGGCTTTTTCCGCCTCCCAGTTCGCTTTTACTGCCTGCTCGTTGGCAAGGTCAGCATCGGAAAAAACGTGGGGATGGCGGCGGATCAGCTTTTCGCTCACCGTATCGACGATATCGGCAAAGTCGAACAAGCCCCGCTCTTTACCCAGCTGGGCGTAGAACACCACCTGAAACAGCAGGTCACCCAACTCCCCTTTCAACCCCTGCCAATCCTCGGTCTCGATGGCATCGGCCACCTCGTAGGCCTCTTCCAGGGTGTGCGGCACTATGGTCTGAAAACTCTGTTTCAGATCCCAGGGACAGCCGTTTTGCGGATCGCGCAGACGAGCCATGATGTCGAGCAGTTGGGGCAGATCGTAACGTTGAGACATGGGATATTCGCTTTCGATTCGTTCAAAAAGGGTCGGAAATGCAGACCGGCCACTTGGGCCGGTCGGTTTGATATCAAAGCCGCTTGGCGCTGATCACGTCGTTAAGTTGACTGAGCTTGGCCAACGCCCGGTTGAAGGCGTTGATGTTGTAAATCTCCAGCTCCATGTCGATCTCGGCGGTCTGTTCGCGCACGTTGGAGCGCGAGCGCACCCCCATCACGTTGATCTTCTCGTTGGCCAGCACGGTGGTGATATCGCGCAGCAGGCCGGAGCGGTCGTTGGAGAGAATCCGGATGGTAAGGCCGTAGCCGCCGGAGTAGTTCTCCCCCCACACCGCATCGATCAGCCGCTCCGGATTGCGACGTGACAGCTCCTTGAGCTGCTCGCAATCTTCCCGGTGGATCGAGACGCCGCGCCCCATGGTGATAAAGCCCTGAATGGAGTCCCCAGGGATCGGCTGACAGCAACGGGCGATATGGGTCATCAGGTTGCCGACCCCTTCCACCACGATGTGATCCTTGGGCTTGTGGCGCATCGGCGAATTGGCCTTCTGCTCCAGCTTCTCCAGCAGGCGGCGATCTTCCTCTTCCGCCGTCGGCTTGTTGTAGCAGGTGTCGAGATAGTTGAGCACCTGGTTGATGCGGATATCGCCGCTGCCGATACCGGCCAGCAGATCGTCGGTACTCTCCAGATTGAAGCGCCGCAGCATGTTGCCCTTGTCAATCTTGGACATGCTGAGGTTGTGGCGATCCAGCTCCTTCTCGAACAGCTCGCGACCGGCCACGATATTCTTGTCCCGATCCAGCTTTCTGAACCAGGTCGCCACCTTGGCCCGCGCCCGGCTGGAGCGCAGGAAGCCGGAGTTGGGGTTCATCCAGTCGCGGCTCGGGTTCGGCTCTTTCTGGGTGATCACCTCCACCTGATCGCCGGTCTGCAACGCGTAGGTGAACGGCACGATGCGGCCGTCTATCTTGGCGCCGATGCAGCGGTGGCCGATCATGCTGTGGACGTGATAGGCAAAATCGAGCGGGGTGGCGCCTGCTGGCAAGTCGATCACATCCCCTTTCGGAGTGAAGACGTAGACCCTGTCCTCGAACACCTGACTGCGCAGGTCTTCCAGCAGGGAGCCGCTCTCGGAGAGATCTTCCTGCCAGGCGAGCAGCTTGCGCAGCCACTCGATCTTGTCTTCGAAGGTGTTGGCCTTGCCGCCAGCCTGTGCCCCTTCCTTGTAACGCCAGTGGGCAGCGACGCCGAGCTCGGCATCCTGATGCATCTGGTCGGTACGGATCTGGATCTCGACGGTCTTGCCCTCCGGCCCCACCACTACGGTGTGGATCGACTGATAGCCGTTCGGTTTGGGGTTGGCGACATAGTCGTCAAACTCGCGAGGAATGTGGTGGAACTGGGTATGCACGATACCGAGCGCCGCATAGCAATCCTGCAGCCGCTTGGTCACTACCCGCACCGCGCGCACGTCGAACAACTCGTTGAACTCGAGGTGCTTCTTCTGCATCTTGCGCCAGATGCTGTAGATGTGTTTCGGCCGACCGTACACCTCGGCGTCAACTCCCGCCTCTTTCAACCCATTACGCAGGGATTGCACAAACTCGCGGATATAGCGCTCGCGGTCTAGCCGCTTCTCATCGAGCTGCTTGGCGATCTGCTTGTAGGTATCCGGGTGCAGATAACGGAAGGCGAGATCTTCCAGCTCCCACTTGAGCTGGCCGATGCCGAGACGGTTGGCGAGCGGCGCATAGATGTTGGTGATCTCCTGGGCCATCAGCACCCGGGTCTCTTCATCTGCCGTCTTCGCTTCCCGCAGGCAGGCGATCCGCTCCGCCAGCTTGATCACCACGGCGCGCACATCCTCGACCATGGCGAGCAACATGCGGCGCACGTTGTCTACCTGCTCCGGCGAGGTTTCGCTGCGATGGAGGGTTTGCAGGGAGCGGATGGCTTCCATCTCCAGCACCCCTTCCACCAGCTTGGCGATCTTGGGGCCGAAGTCTTCATCCATCCGCTCCTGGCTGATGAGACCAGCTTCGACGAAGGGGTAGATGATGGCCGCTTTAAGGGTACCGAGATCCATGCTGAGCATCAGCAAGATGCCCACCATTTCGATGCCGCGCACCAGCAGTTTGCTGGTCAGCGCCTCGTCACCGAGCGTCAGACAATACTGGTAGACGGTTCGCAGCTGATCCTTGTCACTGTCACTTAAGGAGAGCGAGCTGACCCACTCTTCCAGGGTGAAGTTGTCTTTCAAATGAATATCGCGAACCGCAACCATGGTATCAATCCTTTAAATTATCGGGCCGAAAGCTGTCACTTTCCCCCCTCATGAGATTGCCTCAAATGGGGATATCGAGCGCACTTTTCAAGGCATATTGTCCAGAAAGACAATAGAGCGCGCCAACAGGCCATGCCGAACGACGAGGGCCTAGATTACCCCAATCACACCTGCTCAAACAGCCGCGAACATGCCGGACTACATAGTCCGGCATCGCCGTACTGATGGGCAGGATGAGCTCATTTACTCCCGTTCAAACAGCGCCATGGACTCCAGATGACCGGTGTGAGGGAACATGTCGAGCATGCCAAGGCGCACCAGACGGTAACCCCCTTTCACCAGTACCTGACTGTCCCGGGCCAGGGTGACCGGGTTACAGGAGACGTAGACCACCCGCTTGGGTGAAAGTTTCACGACGTGTCCCATTACTTCCAGCGCGCCGGGGCGAGCCGGATCCAGCAGCACCAGATCAAACCCTTCCCGTGCCCAGGACATGCCGACGATGTCATCGCTCAGGTCAGCCTTGTAGAAACGGGCATTGGTGATGCCGTTGCGACGGGCGTTTTCCTCGGCCCGCTGCACCATGGCCAACTCACCTTCGACCCCCACCACTTCGCGAGCCTGACGGGCCAGCGGCAGGGTGAAGTTGCCGATACCGCAGAAGAGATCGAGCACCTTGTCCTCTTTGCTCGCCCCGAGCCATGTCAGCGCCTGCTCAACCATGCGCTGGTTGATGGGGCCGTTGACCTGAATGAAATCACCGGGTGCAAATGCAAGAGACAGGCCATCCAGTGAGTAGGATGGGGAAAATTGTTGCTGCAGCGCTTCGATGCGCTCATCGGCAGCCTGCAGATAGAGGTCGATCCCCTGCGCCTTTGCAAACTCCACCAGCTGGGCGCGATCCGCCTCATTGGGGCGGCCGGTGTGGCGCAGCAACATCATGATCCCCTGCTCGGCCTGAATCAGCTCGGCATGACCCAGCTCACGCTGACTCTTGAGGCGATTGAGGCACTCACGCAGTGCCGGGATCAGCGCAGAAAGCGGCTCGGCCAGCACCGGGCAGCCGTCAATCTCCACCAGATCGTTGCTGTTGCGGCGGCGGAAACCGACCCGGGTGCAGCGACCATTCTTGTCAAATTTGATGGCCAGACGACAGACCCGGCGGTAGGCGCGATCTTCACCGGTCAATACCGGCTCCAGCGTCGGCGCCTTGATGTTGCACAACCGCTCGAACAAGCTGACCAGCCCGGCCGCCTTGGCCGCTTGCTGATCGGCTGCCGACATATGCTGGGCACTGCAACCTCCGCACTCGCGGTAGTGGCTGCAGAAGGGGGCGATGCGGTTGGCCGCCGGGGTCACCACCTGTTGCAAGGCGGCATGACCATACTGTTTTTTCTCTTCGGTGATGCGCGCCTTGACGGTCTCGCCGGGCAGTGCCCCTTCGACGAAGATCGCCTTGCCCTGATGGCGACCGATACCGACACAGTGGTGATCGAGGGTGTCTATCGTAAATTCAATGCGTTGGAGCTGGGTGGACTTCTTTTGGGGCTTGAAAAACTGGGCCATAAAACTTGGTGCCTATAGGTGGCTATGTCATGATTGTGGAATCTGCTGCCGGGTATTGTCCCACAAGAATAATAGTATGACCAAATACGGCCTGAGAGCCCGTGCATTGCCATCAACCCTATCGCCAACCCTGTTTACTGGTGGCCTGTTCGTATGACCAAATATGGCCTGAGAGCACGCGTTCTCGCCTTCACCATCCTGCCGACCCTGATCATCGGTGGCCTGATGGCCGGTTACTTCACCTTCCACCGCTATCAGCAGCTGGAAAACAACCTGATCGATCAGGGGATCAACATCATCGAACCACTGGCCATTGCCAGTGAATATGGCATGACCCAGCATAGCCGCGAATCCCTCAAGCGGCTGATTGGGCTGACCCATCGCAAGAACTCGCCTCTCATCAAGTCCATCGCGGTCTTCACCCAGGACAACCAGCTGTTCGTCACCTCGAACTACCATCGGGATTTCACCCGGCTCAGGCTGCCCGATGGCGAGCCCATCCCGGACCTGACCAGCGTGACGTTTCAGGGGGACGACATCATTTTGCGCACCCCGATCCAGGCCGAAACCAGTCTGGATGGCTTCCCGCTCCCCAGTGATGTAGAGCCACCGATGATCGGTTACATCTCGATGCAGATGACCACAGATCGCGCCATGCTGCTGCAGTACCGCGACACCTTCTTTGCGGTGATCATGGTGCTGATCGGGGTCGCTTTCAGTACCCTGTTTGGCTTCCGCTTGGTCAAGAGCGTGACCCAGCCCATCACCAACATGGTGCAGGCGGTGCACAAGATCAGGGAGGGGCGACTCGATACCCGGGTCAGCGGTCAACTCACCGGCGAGCTGGATATGCTGAAAAACGGCATCAACGCCATGGCCAAGGCGCTCTCCGAATATCACGAAGAGATGCAGCAGAATATCGATCAGGCCACCTCTGACTTGCGCGAAACCCTGGAGCAGATCGAGATCCAGAACGTCGAGCTCGACATGGCCAAAAAACGGGCGCAAGAGGCGGCGCGGGTCAAGTCGGAGTTTCTGGCCAACATGTCCCACGAGCTGCGCACCCCGCTCAACGGCGTCATCGGCTTTACCCGCCAGCTGCTGAAAACCAGCCTGACCCCGAGCCAGACCGACTACATGCAGACCATCGAAAAGTCGGCGCGCAACCTGCTCGGCATCATCAACGACATCCTCGACTTCTCGAAGCTGGAAGCGGGCAAGCTGCAGCTGGAGCATATCCCATTCAGCTTGCGCGACACCCTCAACGAGACCATGCACCTGCTCGGCCCCAGCGCCCACGACAAGCAGCTGGAGCTCTCCCTGCGAGTGGATGCCGATGTGCCGGACTACCTCACCGGCGACCCCATGCGCCTGCAGCAGGTGCTGACCAACCTCACCGGCAACGCCATCAAGTTCACCGAACAGGGCAACGTGGATGTCCATATCGAGCAGATTGGCAGCGGCAATCACAAGGTGAGGCTCAACGTCCAGATCCGCGATTCCGGCATCGGGATCTCGCAAGAGCAGCAACACCAGCTGTTCCAGGCCTTCAATCAGGCCGACTCCTCCATCTCCCGCCGTTATGGCGGCACCGGGCTCGGGTTGGTCATCACCCAGAAGCTGGTGCAGCAGATGGGCGGTCAGATCCGCTTTGAATCGGAGCTCGGCAAGGGCTCAACCTTCTCGTTCAGTCTGGATGTGGAGGTCTCCCCCCTGCCCCAGACCGATCAACTGCCGCTGGATCGCATTCGTGGCAAGCGGCTCTGGCTGCTGGAGCCGGACCCCTTCGCGCAAGCCTCCCTGCTCGCCCTGCTGGCGGAGTGGCAGCTCGATGTGCATCCCCTGACCAGTGATGACCCCTGGCCCGAGATGAGCGAGCAGGAGATGGTGATCATCGGCAGCAGCACCCTGCATACGCCGCAGCAGGTGATCGGCCGCCTCGACAGCCTGAACGGCCAGCAGCAGAACACCATAGTGCTGCTCAGCAGCCACGAGCCGACGCTCTACGAGGCGATGCTGGCCCACGGCGCCCAGCACTGCCTCTCCAAACCGCTCAACCATCGCAAGCTGCTGCACGCCCTGCTCTCGCCACAGGCAAGCCGCCAGAAGCTGCCCGCCCAGCCAGCGCCGCGCCAGTTGCAACCGATCAAGGTGCTGGCGGTGGATGACAACGCCGCCAACCTCAAGCTGATCGCCGCCATGCTCAAGGAGATGGTGAGTCAGGTGGTGGTGTGCAAAAACGGCAAGGAGGCAGTCAAACAGGCCCAGAGCCAGCCGTTCGACATCATCTTCATGGATATCCAGATGCCGATCATGGATGGCATCAGCGCCACCCAGGCGATCCGCAACCAGTCCCTCAACACCACCACCCCGATCGTGGCGGTGACCGCCCACGCCATCCCCGGCGAACGGGAGCGGCTGATCCGCCAGGGGATGGACGACTATCTGGCCAAGCCTATCGACGAGAGTATGCTGGCCCAACTCATCACCGACTTTGCCCATCGCCGCCACCAGAATGATGGCGCCCAGCAGATCGACTGGGCACTGGCGGTGCGGCAGGCGGCGGGGAAAGAGGATCTCGCCAAAGAGATGCTGACCATGCTGCTCGCCAGTTTCGATGAAGTCGAGCCGGTGCTTGATAGCGCGCTGGCTGGCGAAATTGAGGACAGCGAAGTGCTGGCCCAGCTCCATCGCCTCAACGGCGGCTGTGCCTATTCCGGGGTGCCGGGGCTGCAACGGCTGCTCTCTCAGCTGGAGCAACAGCTGCGCGACGGTGTGCCGGTCAGCGAGCTGGAACCCGAGCTGCTGGAGCTGCAAGATGCGCTGGAACTGGTGCGCCAGGAGGCGCCCCGCTATCTCGGTAAGGCTTGATGAGCTTGACCTGAACTGTACCGGCCCCCGCTTTTTCTGACGCGAGGGCCGCCAGATGGTAAAGTTGCGCCGTTTACACAGGAGTCAGCATGACCAACAACGATATTCTGCGCCGTCTGCGCTACGCCCTCACCATCAGCAACGACCAGATGGTCGAGATGTTTGCCAAGGGCAACCTGACGGTCACTCACGCCCAGCTGCACAGCTGGTTGATGAAAGAGGCGGCAGAGGGTGAAGAGCAAGAGGCAGGCTATGTCGCCTGTCCCGACTCGGCCCTGAGCCAGTTCCTCGATGGCTTCATCATCGCGCGCCGTGGCGTGCGGGAAGATGCACCGGCCCAGGTGATCCCGAACCGGATCAACAACAACATGATCCTGCGCAAGCTGCGCATCGGTCTCAACTACAAGGAAGAGGACATGCTCGGCACGCTCAAGCTCGCCGACTTCAACCTCTCCAAGTCCGAGCTCAGTGCCCTGTTCCGCTCCAAGGATCACAAGCACTATCAGGATTGCGGGGATCAGATCCTGCGCAACTTCCTGATCGGTCTCACTGCCAAATACCGCAGCTAACACGCCGCGCGGCTGACCGAGCAGAGCCTTCGACATGTGCCAGCGACTTACTCCTCCCGCGCTCAGCAGACTGGCTGCGGCAGGGGGATGGCGCTGGCGCTGTCTTCTTCCCCTCTTTTCCCTGCTGCTGGGGGCCTGCACCCCGTCCGAGTATCAGCTCTCGACCCGCTATCACAGCGCCAACCAGAACGAGCGGATCGCCTTTCTGATCCTCCACTACACCGACGAAGATGATGCCAACTCCCTGCGCCTGCTGACCGAGCCGGAGCACAAGGTAAGCGCCCACTACCTGATCCCCCGCGACAACCACGAGACCCCGCTGCCGGTCTATCAGCTGGTACCGGAGAGCGCGCGCGCCTGGCATGCGGGACGCAGCCGCTGGCACCAATATGCCGGGCTCAATGCCAGCTCCCTTGGCATCGAGATCGTCAACCTCGGCTATCCAGCGGAAGATGAGCCGCTGGCCCCCGAGGCGCGGCGCTGGCAACCCTATACCCCGCAGCAGATTGCCGCCGTCGGCACCCTCAGTCGGGAGCTGGTCGCCCGCTACCGCATTCCGCCGACCCAGGTGCTGGGCCACAGCGATGTCGCCCCCGAGCGTAAACAGGATCCCGGCCCCCACTTCCCCTGGCGCCAGCTCTATCTGACGTACGGAGTCGGCGCCTGGCCCGATGAAGATCGGGTGGCGGCACTACTGGCCAGCTCCTTGCCCGATTGGGATGCGGCCATGTGGCAACAGCAGTTGGCTCGCTATGGCTACGGCCTGCCCCAGACCGGCCAGTGGGACGAGCAGAGTCGCGCCGTCATGGGCGCCTTTCAGCTCCACTTTCGTGCCAGCAAGGTCGATAGCGAACCGGACCGCGAGTGTCAGGCCATCCTGATGGCGCTGCTCGAAAAATACTTCCCATAATCCTCATCCATTGCCCCCGTTGCTGCGTACTGTTTGATAGCCGTTAGCTATCAAACAGTTAGGCACAAGCAATTGTCCCTGCATTTTGCACGACGTTATTCTGACTGGGTTTCGAAAGACAGGTTCCGAAAGACAATTTCAAACTAATTTCCACATCTGGAGGTGAATGATGAAAAGCCCGATTGGTCTTGATACTGCTCAATCACAAGCCCTGGCAGCCGAGTTGAACAAATTGCTGGCCAGCTACCAGATCCTCTACATGAACGTGCGCGGCTTCCACTGGAATATCCGTGGCAACCAGTTCTTCGAACTGCACCTGAAGTTCGAAGAGATTTACAACGACCTGCTGCTGAAAGTCGATGCGCTGGCCGAACGGATCCTGACGCTGGACGGGGTGCCGATGCACAGCTTCAGCGACTACCTGAAAGTCTCTGCTATCCCCGAGCAAAAGGGTCTGCACGATGGCCGCGCCTGTGTCGAAGCCCTGCTGGAGAGCTTCCGCGAACTGCTGGTCGCCCAGCGCCGCATTCTGGGCCAGGCCGCCGAAGCTGGTGATGAGGGCACGGCCTCCATCCTCTCCGACTATGTGCAGCAGCAGGAAAAACTGGTCTGGATGCTACGCGCTTATCTGGCCTGATAGTGAACCAAGCCAGATACAGCGCACGTATGCTGGCTTGATAGTGAGCCAAGCTGGATGCTGCGAAAGCAGGCTGGCTTGAGGAAGTACCGGGCCGGGGCACCTGACCAGCCCCCGGCCTAACCCGCTTGATTGTTATGTTCTGTTGCAAACCTGAGTTGTCTCTCCTTTTATCCACCCGCTTGCCGCCCTGTTTGGGCGGCTTTTTTGTTTTTGATCTGCATCAAGGGAATCTTAATTGGCAAATTGAATGCCTATTAAGTTTTTCGCGAGGGGAATAGAATCGCCACAAAACAGACAACTGAAATGTCCAATTAGGAGAGACATGATGTTTTGTGTGCAATGTGAACAGACAATTCGTACCCCGGCTGGCAACGGCTGTGCTTACGCACAAGGTATGTGCGGCAAGACGGCGGAAACCTCGGATCTGCAAGATGTGCTGATCTATACCCTGCAGGGTCTCAGCGCCTGGGCGCAGGCCGCCCGCGAGCAGGGCATTATCGATCGCGAGACCGATGCCTTCGTGCCCAAGGCCTTCTTCGCTACCCTCACCAACGTCAACTTCGACTCGAATCGCATCGTGGCCTACGTCAATCAGGCCCTGGCCTATCGCCAGCAGTTGGCCGAGCAGCTGGCCGGGATGGCAGTGCAGGTGAACGATTTGCCACAGTCCGCATACTTCGAGCCCGGTGCCGAGCTGCTGGAACAGCTCGCTCATGCCGCGCCAGCCGCCCCCAATCGGGGCAAGCGCGAGGTGAACGAGGAGATCATGGGGCTGCGTCTGCTCTGCCTCTACGGCCTCAAGGGCGCTGCCGCCTACATGGAGCACGCCCGGGTGCTGGATCAGCAGAGTGACGAGGTCGCCGCCGAATTCCACCGCATCATGAGTTGGCTCAGCACAGACCCGAGCGAAATGGGTCGACTGTTCAGCTGCGCCATGGAGATCGGTCAGCTCAACTTCAAAATCATGGAGATGCTGGATCTGGGTGAAACCAGCGCCTTCGGCCACCCGGAACCGACTCAGGTCAGGGTCACGCCAATTCCCGGCAAGTGCATTCTGGTCTCCGGCCACGACATGATGGATCTCAAGCTCATTCTGGAGCAGACCAAAGGGACCGGCATCCATGTCTACACCCATGGCGAGATGCTGCCCGCGCTGGCCTACCCCTTCTTCAAGCAGTACCCCCATCTGGTGGGTAACTACGGCTCCGCCTGGCAGAACCAGCAGAAGGAGTTTGCCAACTTCCCGGGCGCGGTGGTGATGACCTCCAACTGCATCATCGACCCGAATGTGGGCAACTACAGTGACCGTATCTTCACCCGCTCCATCGTCGGCTGGCCGGGCGTCACCCATCTGGAGGGGGATGATTTCTCCGCCGTGATCGCCAAGGCCCAAGCGCTGGAAGGCTTCAAACACACCGAACTCGAACACTTCATCACCATCGGCTTTGCCCGCAACGCCCTGATGCAGGCCGCCCCCGCGGTGATTGAGAAGGTCAAGGCCGGGGAGATCAGCCACTTCTTCCTGGTGGGTGGCTGTGACGGCGACAAGGCCGAGCGCGCCTACTTCACCGAGTTTGCCAAGGCGGCACCGCGCGACAGCCTGCTGCTCACGCTGGGTTGCGGCAAATACAAGTTCAACAAGCTCGACTTTGGCGACATCGGTGGCATTCCGCGCCTGCTGGACGTGGGCCAGTGCAACGATGCCTACTCCGCCATTCAGTTGGCGCTGGCGCTCTCCGAGGCGTTCGAGTGCGGCGTCAACGATCTGCCGCTGACGCTGGTGCTCTCCTGGTTCGAGCAAAAAGCCATCGTCATTCTACTCACCCTGCTCTCCCTCGGGGTGAAAGACATTCGTACCGGCCCGACCGCCCCCGCCTTCCTCACCCCGGCTCTGCTCAAGGTGCTGGAGGAGCAGTTTGGCCTGAAAGGGACCACTACGGCCGAGGCAGATCTGGCCGAGATCCTGGCGGCCTGATCGGCACTTCATGTTGTAAGCGTTTGGCGAGCCGCCCGGCTCGCCTTTTTTCTGGATCCAGCATTTGCATCAGACGTTTTCAAACCGTTTCAAACATAAGGAGCCTTGTGATGACCTCTCTCACGCTCACCTGCATTGGCCGCCAACAGAATACCCACGACGTAGTGAGCTGGCAGTTGGTGCCGGTTGCAGGCCGCCTCCCTCCCGTACTGGCTGGCCAGTGCATCACCCTGCATACCGAGATTGACGGCAAGCCTCACTGCCGCGCCTATACCCTCTCCTCCAACCCGCAAGACGCGTGCTGGCAGGTGACCATCAAGGATGTGGGGCGGGTCTCCCGCCATCTACACCAGACCCTGCATGTGGGGGACGAAATACGGGCCGATGGCCCCTTTGGCGATTTCAATCTGACCGCCCTGCCCTGTGCGCGGCCGCTGTTTTTGAGTGCCGGTTCCGGCATCACCCCCATGTGGGCCATGCTGCGGGACGAGCTGGCCAAACGGCCGGACGCCGATATCCGCTTTATTCACAGCGCCCGTTCGCCAGCAGATGTGATCTTTGCCGAGGAGCTGACTGCGCTGGCCGCGGCCCATACTGGTGTGCGCCATGCCCTGATCTTGGAAGAGGCGCCAACAGCTCACCCCTGGATTGGCCGACTCACCCCCGCCATGCTGGCCGAACTGGCCCCTGATCTGCACGATCGCCATGTCTATCTCTGCGGCCCCGCCCCCTATATGGCGGCGGCCAGCAGTATGCTGGCTGAGCAGGGATTGCCGCCGGAGCAGCTGCATCAGGAGTCCTTCGGTCTTCCTCCCGCAGAGCCCGCTGCTACCACCAGCAACCACTTCTGGCTGACCCTGAAAAAGAGCGGCAAAAAGGTGACAATCCTGCCGGGTCAGACCCTGCTGGCGGCGCTGGAAGCTGCGGGCGAAACCATGATGGCTGCTTGCCGCGCCGGGATATGTGGCAGCTGTCGTTGCACCACGGAAGGCGAGATCGAGCGCCAGAGCGTGATGACGCTGAGTGCGCAGGATCTGGAGAGCGGCGTGGTACTGGCCTGCTCCTGCACCGCGAAAGGGGATATCAGCCTCGATTATTGAGATACACAAAGGGCTTCATTGGCATCTCAACCTTTTCCGGAGCGAACAGGACGGGTAGACTCTGCCCCCAGTTTCACCAGAACACGGGATAAAAAATGACAATATTGGTCACAGGGGGCGCTGGCTATATCGGCTCCCACACTCTGGTTGAGCTGCTCGGCGCGGGGCAGCAGGTCGTGGTACTCGACAACCTCTCCAACTCCTCCCCCGAGTCTCTCAAACGGGTCGAGCAGATCACCGGCAAGCCGGTCACCTTCGTCGAAGGGGATGTGCTGGACAGAGCCTGCCTACAGCAACTGTTTGCCAACCATCAGATCGAATCGGTGATCCACTTCGCCGGACTCAAGGCAGTCGGGGAGTCGAGCCAGATCCCGCTCACCTACTACCAGAACAACATCACCGGCACCCTGGTGCTGTGCGAAGAGATGGCCAAGGCCGGGGTTTTCCGGCTGGTATTCAGCTCGTCAGCTACCGTCTATGGCGATCCCGCCTCGGTGCCGCTGCGGGAAGATTTCCCCACCAGCGCCACCAACCCCTACGGTCGCTCCAAGCTGATGGTCGAAGAGATCCTGCGCGACCTGTCAAAATCCGATCCCCGCTGGGCCATCGTGCTGCTGCGCTACTTCAACCCGGTCGGCGCCCACGAGAGCGGACTGATTGGTGAAGATCCCAACGGCATCCCCAACAACCTGCTGCCTTATATCAGCCAGGTGGGTGTCGGCAAGCTCAAGGAGCTGGGGGTATTTGGCAACGACTACCCGACCCCGGATGGTACCGGCGTGCGCGACTACATCCACGTGGTGGATCTGGCCATCGGCCACCTGAAAGCACTGGCGCGCATCAAGAGCGACAGCGGCGTCTTCACCTACAACCTGGGCACCGGTCAGGGCTACTCGGTACTGGAGATGGTCAAGGCGTTCGAGGCAGCCAGCGGCCGCCCCATTCCCTACCAGATCAAACCCCGTCGTCCGGGCGACATCGCCGAGTGCTGGGCCGAGCCGACGCTGGCCCGTGCCGAGCTGGGCTGGCAGGCAGAGCGCGGTCTGGAACAGATGATGGTCGATACCTGGCGCTGGCAAAGCAACAACCCGAACGGCTATCAAGGCTGATGATCTAGCGTGCTGATAACAAAACGCCCCGACATGAAGTGTCGGGGCGTTTTATTTTGCGACGTTCAATCAGTGGGTCTGACTGCGTAGCAGCGGTAACGGTGCCAGATAGGGAACAATTCGCGCAATCAAGCGATCAGACAGCGGGGTCAACAGCACCCAGGGCAGGCAGAGGGTCGCCAACCCCAGCGCACCGACATAGACATCGGTAAACCAGTGCGCGCCTGAGAAAATTCGGGGCGCAGAGAAGATCGGCACCATCAGCATGGCGTAGAGGCTGGCTCTGCGTGGCAGATAGCGCAGGGCAAAGCCGGCGAAGATCATCAAAAAGAGGGCGTGATCCCCCGGGAAGCTATCGCCGGAAGAGTCCTTGGTCGGGATCTCGCTGAGATGAGTCACTCGCAGGGCATCACTCACCATCAGGGTCGGGCTGGGTCGCTCTACCGGCAATCTGTGGCCAAGCTGGTTGATCACCACGGCGCTCAGCAACATCACTATGCCCATCGCCACCAGCTGGCGACGCCCCGCCAGATCCCGGGCAAAGAAACAGCGAGCCAGGATCAACCCCATACAACCCAGCACCACCAGATCGAACAGCCGGTTATTGGTGATGGCCACCAGATCGGCCCACAGCGCCGACTGGCCGAGCCAACCGTTAACGGTATGAAAAATCGCGAGGTCCCACTGATCCCAGGGACCATGAGCGGGCAGCGCAGCCCAACTGATGGCCACTAGACCACCGACCAGATAGCAAAGCAGGAACTTGCCCATGGGGACTCTCCTTTGGAAAAGGGCGATATCGTAAAACTGTAGAGTGCGTCACAAAACCGAAGAATTGTAAGAAAGTGCGACACAATATCAAGCCTCAAATAAAGCCCACCAGCCCATTCCAATCTCGCATATCCCAACAACGCCAAGATTTCTGCCTCCGATGCCGCATCTGTGGGCCTCTCACCATGAGTGCGGCTTGTGCCACCACCGTAACACCCCCTAGAATGCGCACTTCCCTTTACTGCGAAAGGAAGCGGTATGCATATTCACATTCTCGGGATCTGCGGCACCTTTATGGGTGGTCTGGCGGTGTTGGCAAAACAGCTTGGCTATCGGGTCACCGGCTCTGATGCCAACGTCTATCCCCCCATGAGTACCCAGCTCGAGCAACAGGGCATCGAACTGACCGAAGGCTATGACCCTTCCCAGCTCGATCCGGCGCCGGATCTGGTGGTGATCGGCAACGCCATGAGCCGTGGCAACCCCTGTGTTGAATATGTGCTGGACCGCAATCTGCCCTATATCTCCGGCCCCCAGTGGCTGCTGGAGCATGTGCTGCAGGATCGCTGGGTGCTGGCTGTCGCCGGTACCCACGGCAAGACCACTACCGCCAGCATGCTGGCCTGGGTACTGGAGTACGCCAAGCTGGAGCCCGGTTTCCTGATCGGCGGCGTGCCGGGCAACTTCCCGGTTTCCGCCCGTCTCGGTTCTGCCCCCTTCTTCGTCATCGAAGCGGATGAGTATGACTGCGCCTTCTTCGACAAGCGCTCCAAGTTCGTTCACTACCACCCGCGCACCCTGGTGATGAACAACCTGGAGTTCGATCACGCGGACATCTTCCCTGACCTCGCCGCCATCCAGCGCCAGTTCCACCACCTGATGCGTACCGTGCCGAGCAACGGTCGGGTGCTGTTCCCAAAAGCAGATGACAACCTCACCGCCGTGCGCAAGATGGGCTGCTGGAGCGAAGTAGAGCTGGTGGGTCAGGACGACGCCAAGTGGAAAGCGGTCAAGCTGGCCGATGACGGCTCCGCCTTCGAGGTGTGGCTGGATGGTGAAAAGCAGGGCGAGGTGCACTGGGAGTGCATCGGCGAGCACAACGTCAACAATGGCCTGATGGCCATCGCTGCCGCCCGTCATGCCGGTGTCATGGTGGAGCACGGCATTGCGGCGCTCTGCCAGTTCAAATCACCCAAGCGGCGAATGGAGCTCAAAGGCGAGGTAGCCGGCATCAGCGTTTATGACGACTTCGCCCACCACCCGACCGCCATCGAGACCACCCTCGGCGGCCTGCGCGCCAAGGTGGGTGAAGCCCGTATTCTGGCGGTACTGGAGCCACGCTCCAACACCATGAAGCTGGGAGTACACAAGGAGGAGCTGGCCGGCTGCTTCGATGGCGCCGACGAGGTGTTCTTCTTCCAGCCACCCAACATCGGCTGGGATCTGGGGGAAGTGACTTCCCACATGACCCGACCTGCCAAGGTGTTCAACGATCTGGAGACCCTGATCAACCGGCTGGTGGCTGAGAGCCGCGATGGCGACCATATTCTGATCATGAGCAACGGCGGCTTCGGCGGCATTCATGACAAGCTGATCGCCCGCCTCAAGGATTACCACGGCGAACTATGAACAAAGCGATCACCCTGGCGCTGACCGGCGCCTCCGGCGCCCCCTACGCCCTGCGCCTGCTTGAGTGTCTGGTGCAGGCGGACTATCGGGTCTATCTGCTCGCCTCATCGGCAGCTCGTGTGGTGCTCAAAACCGAGCAGCAGCAGGAGTGGCCCGGCTCGCCGAAAGAGCTATCGGCGTATCTCTGTCGCCAATATGGCGCCAAGGAGGGGCAGATTGTAGCCTGCGGCAAGGAGGAGTGGTTCTCGCCGGTGGCTTCCGGCTCGGCAGCCCCCAAGCAGATGGTGATCTGCCCCTGCTCCATGGGCACCGTCTCGGCCATTGCCAACGGCACCTCGGACAACCTGCTGGAGCGGGCGGCGGACGTGGTGATCAAGGAGCGCGGCCAGCTGATTTTGGTGCCCCGCGAAACCCCCTTCTCGGCGATCCATCTGGAGAACATGCTGAAACTGGCGCGGCTCGGGGTCACCATCATGCCTGCCGCCCCCGGTTTCTATCATGAGCCGAAAAGCATCGCGGATCTGGTGGACTTTATGGTCGCCCGCATCCTCGATCATCTGGGCGTCGAGCATGCGCTGACCAGCCGCTGGGGCTATGGCCACCACTGAGGTGACCCGCCACATCCGGCCATAAAAAAGGCGCCCCTCGATGAGGGGCGCCTTTTTCGTTAAGCCGCATCAGCAAGCCTGAATAGGCGCCGTCACGTACTTGAACAGGAAATCAGTCACCTCTTCGCGCGCCGGGCGCTGGGGTTGATTGATCATCTGCATCATCACATAGCCAAAACCGGTCAAAGAGCGGGCCAGATCCTGTGCTGACAGCACGCTGGTGATCTCCCCTGCATCCATGGCGGCTTGCAGCTCGCTGGCGATCAGTTCAAGAGACTGATCGAGCAGCCGGGTATAGCGGGGCCATACCTCTTCCCGGACCGATGAACTCCACTCCAGCCAGATACCTGCGTAATCAGGCTGGTCGTAGGCGGCATTAACACACAGACTCACATGACATTTTATCTTGTCAAAGATAGAGCCGTTGATATCGTATGCCTGCGACAGCATCTGGTGCACAAAGCGCTCGATTTCGGCCAGCACCTCATCTACCAACTCCTCGCGGGTGTTGAAATAGTTGAATACGGTAGCAACCGATACCTTGGCCTGTTCAGCTATCTCGGCGTGACCCGCACGGCCAATGCCGCGACGGGAGAACACCTCGATGGCACATTCCATCAATTGGGAGCGACGAGCTTCCGGCGACAACCGGGTACGACGTCTTATTTCTGCGCGTGGTTCCATAGTTTTTATCATCTAATAGTTATTGATTATGGTGTTTATAGTATTTAATCATGCCTGAGTGTCTGCTAACTCTATCAATTAAAATAAGCCGATAAAAGCACCATGTATCTCTAGCACCCTTCGACACGAGTGGTAGAATCATCTGTTTTGATATTCATGAACGGCCAAATCCCTTTTGGCCTTATGGGAGTAAGTGATGAAACACACCGTCGAGGTGATGATCTCCGAGGCTGAAGTAGCCGCCCGGATCGCCAAATTGGGTGAAGAGATCACCGCCCGCTATCAGGGTTCCGATGAAGTCGTGATGATTGCGCTACTGCGCGGTTCCTGCATCTTCCTGGCCGACCTCTGCCGCCAGTGCCAGCTGCCCATCACCCTGGACTTCATGACCGCCTCCAGCTATGGCTCCGGCATGCACAGCACCCGTGACGTCCGCATCCTCAAAGACCTGGATGATGACATCAAGGGCAAGGATGTGGTGATCGTCGAAGACATCATCGACACCGGTTACACCCTCAACAAGGTGCGCGAGATCCTCTCCCTGCGCGAGCCGAAATCCCTCGCCATCTGCACCCTGCTGGACAAACCTTCCCGCCGCGAAGTGCAGGTGCCGGTCGACTGGATCGGCTTCGCCATCCCGGATGAATTCGTGGTCGGCTGTGGCATCGACTACGCCCAGAAGTACCGCAACCTGCCGTTTATCGGCAAAGTGGTACCCCAGGAGTAAGCCAGGTTCAGAATTATCACGGGTGAAGTGGCCTGGTGCCATTTGCTCTGTGCGGGCGGCCTTGGCCGCCTTTTCTGTATCAAGCCGGGTTCAACCATCACAGAGGTTGCAATGAACGCACTGGAAATCAGCGGCCTGAAAAAGACCTATCAGGGGGGCGTCGAAGCCCTTAAAGGCATCGATCTTACCGTCAAGCAGGGGGACTTCTTCGCCCTGCTCGGCCCGAACGGCGCGGGCAAATCCACCACCATCGGCGTCATCAGTTCGCTGGTTAACAAGAGCGCCGGCAAGGTGAAGGTGTTTGGCTACGACATCGACAGCGATCTGGAACAGGCCAAGGCCCAGCTCGGGCTGGTGCCGCAGGAGTTCAACTTCAGCCAGTTCGAGAAGGTGATCCAGATTGTCACCCATCAGGCCGGTTTCTACGGCGTACCCAAGGCGGAAGCGAAGATCCGCGCCGAGAAGTATCTGCGCCAGCTCGATCTGTGGGAGAAGCGCGACATGGCTGCCCGCACCCTCTCCGGTGGCATGAAGCGCCGCCTGATGATCGCCCGCGCCCTGATGCACGAACCCAAACTGCTGATCCTCGATGAACCGACCGCCGGGGTCGATATCGAGATCCGCCGCTCCATGTGGACCTTCCTCAAGGAGCTCAACGAGCAGGGCGTCACCATCATCCTCACCACCCACTATCTGGAAGAGGCGGAGATGCTCTGCCGCAACATCGGCATCATCGACAAGGGGCGCCTGATCGAGAACACCAGCATGAAAAACCTGCTGGGCAAGCTGGGCCGCGAGACCTTCCTGCTCGACCTTGCGCCAGGTTCTGCCGTACCGGACGTACCACAGTTCAACGGCCGGATGCCGGATGAACGCACTCTCGAGGTAGATCTCGACAAGAGCCAGTCCCTCAACAGCCTGTTCGAGCAGCTGTCGAGTCAGCAGGTGCAGGTCGTGAGCATGCGCAACAAGGCCAACCGGCTGGAAGAGCTGTTCGTCAGTCTGGTCGAAGAGGGGAGAAAAGCATGAACCTGACCACTTACTACATCGCTTTCAAGAGCATTCTGGCCAAGGAGGTGAGCCGCTTTACCCGGATCTGGATCCAGACCCTGGTGCCGCCCGCTATCACCATGAGCCTCTACTTCGTCATCTTCGGCAACCTGATCGGTTCGCGCATCGGTGACATGGGTGGCTTCACCTACATGGAGTTCATCGTGCCCGGCCTCATCATGATGTCGGTGATCACCAACTCCTACTCCAACGTCGCCTCCTCCTTCTTCAGCGCCAAGTTCCAGCGCAACATCGAGGAGATGCTGGTGGCGCCGGTGCCCAACTACGTCATCATCGCCGGTTATGTGGGTGGTGGCGTGGCGCGCGGCCTCTGTGTCGGCCTCATCGTCACCCTGGTGTCGCTGTTCTTCGTGCCGCTGCAGATCCACCATCTGTTCAGCGTCTGCTTCACCGTGCTGCTCACCTCGATCCTCTTCTCGCTGGGCGGGCTTATCAATGCGGTGTTTGCCAAGACCTTCGACGACATCAGCATCATCCCCACCTTCGTGCTGACGCCGCTCACCTATCTGGGCGGAGTGTTCTACTCCATCAGCCTGCTGCCCCCTTTCTGGCAGGGTGTCTCCCAAGTGAACCCCATCATCTACATGGTGAACGCGTTCCGCTACGGCTTCCTCGGCATCTCCGACGTGCCGCTCGGCACCGCCTATCTCATCATCATCGGCTTTATCGTGGCGCTCTACGGTATCGCCTGGTGGCTCATCTCCCGGGGCACCGGGCTGCGTCACTGAGCTGATTAATGGTTCAATACAACAGGCACCTTCGGGTGCCTGTTTTGTTTTCTGCCGTGACCGCAGGTCCCGTGCAGCCCATCCATGCCATCCCCTCACCTAATAACCGCTTCATTATTAAGGACTATTCTGACTCCTTGTGATCCAGCGCACTTTTAACCCTACCTCCAAATGTATAATTTCGCTGTTGGAAAGGCCGTATCGGACGGCCTTTCTGTTTTTCTCATTTTCCACCAGGGCAGGATCGCCTATGTCACTGATCACTGAGTTGCCAGCCATTTTCGAGAGTTTTTCAGATGCCCGTCGTCAGGGCTTTCTGGCTGTGATGGCACTCAAGGAGCGACAGATCCCCTTGGTCGGAACCTACTGCACCTTCATGCCGCAGGAAGTGGCGATGGCCGCCGGCGCCGTGGTGGTGTCTCTCTGCTCCACCAGCGACGAGACCATTGAAGAGGCCGAGAAAGATCTGCCCCGCAACCTCTGCCCGCTGATCAAAAGCAGCTACGGCTTTGCCAAAACCGACAAGTGCCCCTACTTCTACTTCTCCGATCTGGTGGTGGGTGAAACTACCTGCGACGGCAAGAAGAAGATGTACGAGTACATGGGTGAGTTCAAACCGGTCCATGTGATGCAGTTGCCCAACCGCGCCGATGACGAGGCCTCCCGCACCCTGTGGCGCAGCGAGATCGTCCGCTTCAAGCAGGTGCTGGAGCAGCAGTTTGGCCAGCCCATCACAGATCAGGCGCTGCACCAGGCGATCCTGCTGAAAAACCGCGAGCGCCGCGCACTGGCCGACTTCTACCGGCTGGGGCAGCTCAATCCCCCGGCGCTGAGCGGCACCGATCTGCTCAAGGTGGTCTATGGCGCCACCTTCCGCTTCGACAAGGAGCAGCTCATCACCGAGCTGCAAGAGATGACCCGCCGCATCAAGGCCGAGTATGCCGAGGGCAAGCGGCTCGACGCTCGCCCGCGCATCCTCATCACCGGCTGCCCCATCGGCGGCGCCGCCGACAAGGTGGTGCGCCTCATCGAGGAGCACGGTGGCTGGGTGGTGGGCTACGAGAACTGCACCGGAGCCAAGGCGACCGAGCAGTGCGTCAGCGAAGAGGGTGATCCGTTCGATGCCCTGACCGACAAATATCTGGCCATCGGCTGCTCCTGCATCTCCCCCAACCACCAGCGGATGACACTGCTGAGCCAGATGGTGGAGGAGTATCAGGCGGACGGGGTGATCGACGTGATCCTGCAGGCCTGCCACACCTATGCGGTGGAGTCGCAGGCTATCAAGCGCCACGTGCGCGAACGCCACGGCATCCCCTATATGGCGGTCGAGACCGACTACTCCAGCGCCGACAAGGGACAACTGGCGACCCGGCTGGCTGCCTTTATCGAAATGCTGTAAGGAGTCGCCGTGTCACTCTCTATCGGGATTGACTCGGGCTCCACCGCGACCAAAGGGATCCTGTTCGATAGCCGGAATGGCGGACGCATCGTCCGCCGTTTTCTGGTGCCGACCCCCTTTCGTCCGCTGGCAGCCATCGAGCAGGGCTGGGCCGAACTGTCGGCCGATTTGCCAGCCCCCCCCCATCTGACGCTGACCGGCTATGGCCGGGATCTGGCGTCGTTCGCCGATCGTCGGGTCACCGAGATCTCCTGCCACGGGCTGGGTGCCCGCCTGCTCTGCCCTAGCGTACACACCGTCATCGACATCGGCGGCCAGGACAGCAAGGTGATCCAGCTCGATGGCGACGGCAACCTCACCGACTTTCTGATGAACGACAAGTGCGCCGCCGGTACCGGCCGCTTTCTCGAGGTGATCACCCGCACGCTGGGCGCGCGGGTCGAGCAGCTCGACGAGCTGCTGCTGGGGGCCGAGCCCCACGACATCAGCAGCATGTGCACCGTGTTTGCCGAGTCGGAGGCGATCAGCCTGCGCTCGGCGGGCATTCCGGCCGAGTCGATCCTGGCCGGTATCGTCCGATCTATGGCCCGGCGCAGCGCCAACTTCATCGGCCGCCTCGGCGCCAGACCGACCGTGCTCTTTACCGGCGGTGTCAGCCACTGCGCCACCTTCCGCCACTATCTGGCCGACGGGTTGGGCTGCGAGGTAGCCACCCATCCGGATGCCCAGTTTGCCGGTGCGCTGGGGGCCGCGCTGTTCGGCGCTCGCGCCAGCACGGGAGGCACATCATGAAGCAGGAGTTCCTCTACCTGTTCCACTCCACCCTCGGCACGGTCAGGCTGCGCAAGCGGCTGGAGCAACACGACCAGTCGTTTCGGGTCTGCGACGTGCCGCGCCAGCTCAGCGCTGGCTGCGGCCTAGCCATTCGCCTCCACTGCCTGCCCAACGAGTGGCAAGGCTGGTGTCAGCGCGGTGAAACGGCCGCTGTCTTTCGCTGCGAAGCGGACGGCGACTATCAGGAGCTGGCCCGCTACCCAGCCGCCTGAACCTGCAAAATCAACCAAATTTGACCGCCCGGCACCCGACCGTGGCAGCAACCGCATTTATCCGGTTATGCGGATTGCCTGTGCCTCACGGCACGGGATCCACCGCGCCTGCATTTACTACAAGGAGAAACACCATGCACAACACGCACACTGGCAAAACTCACACGGCCAAACGCTGGCTCACCGGCCTGCTGATGTCCGGCTGCCTGCTCGCCTCTCAAGCGAACGCGGCCCCCTCCGGCAAGGATATGACCATCTGGTTTGATCTCGGCGGCCCGGTCGGCGAATCCTATGTCACCGTGGTGCAGAGCGGCGCCGTGCAGGCGGCAGAAGATCTGGGGGTGGATCTGCGTCTGGTCTACTCCGACTGGCAACCCCAGAAGATGATCGAGAACTTCAAGCAGGCGGTAGCCGCCAAACCCGCAGGCATCGTCGTCATTGGCCTGCCTGGCGACAGCGCCTACCAGCCACTGATCAGCGACGCCATCACCAAGGGGATCAAGGTCACCTCGGTGGACACCGAGCTCTCCGGCACCATGGACATTGAGCGAAGCAATGGCTTTGGCTATGTGGGTGACAACAACGCCACCCGCGGCATCAAACTGGCCAAAGAGGCCCTGCGCCGCAGCGGCCTGAAAAAGGGTGACCGCGCCATGGTATGGGGCATCAAGGATATCGCCCAGCGCAGCGACTCCACCCGCGGCATTATCAAGACCCTGGAAGAGGCAGGCATGAAGGTCGACTTCATCCAGATCTCGCAGGAAGTGGACAAGGACCCGACCCTGGGTGCCCCGGTCGTCACCTCCTATCTGGCCACCCATCCCGACGTGAAGATGGTGATGGTGGATCACGGTGCCCTGACCGCCCAGATGGGCAACTTCCTGCGCAACGCCGCCGTCAAACCCGGTGAGCTGTTTGTCGGTGGTTTCAGCCTCTCCCCCGCCACCGCTGACGGGATCCAGTCCGGTTATGTACAGTTGGTGGCTGACGGCCAACCCTACCTGATGGGTTACCTCTCCGTGGTTCAGCTGGTGCTGAGCAAGCGTTACGGCTTCTCCGGTCTGGACATCAACACCGGGGCCGGTTTTGTCGCCAAGGACAACATCGGGCTCATCGCCCCGCTGGCGGCCAAAGGTCTGCGCTAAATGGCGCCACTGGTCCTCGAACTGCACGGGCTGAACAAATGGTTCGGACCGGTGCAGGCCCTGCGGGATATCCATTTTCAGCAGCGGGCGGGTGAAGTGGTCGCCCTGCTTGGCGACAACGGCACGGGCAAGTCGACCCTGATCCGGGTGATTGCCGGGGCCGAACCGTTCGGCAGCGGCACCCTGACCATCGCCGGGCAGACGGTGGCTGGCGCGCGTTACGATGTGCCCACCGCCCGTCGGCTCGGCATCGAGACCGTCTATCAGAGCGGCGCCCTCGGCGAGCAGCAGAGCGTCTGGCGCAACCTCTTTCTGGGGCGCCATCTGCGCAATCGCTGGGGCTTTATCGACCGGCAGGAGGAGCGACGCCGGGCCGCCGAACTGCTGCGGGTGCTCCATTTTCGCGGCATCGGCGCCAACGTCGATGCCCCGGTCAGCCTGCTCTCCGGCGGCGAGCGGCAGGGGCTGGCCATCGGCCGCGCCATGCTGTTCGATGCCCGGCTGGTGATCCTCGATGAGCCGACCACCGCCCTCTCCCTCGGCGAGGTGGAGAAGGTGCTCAGCTTTATCGAACAGCTGCGGGCACAGGGGCGTGCTTGCCTGCTCATCACCCACAACATGGCCGATGCTTACCGGGTCGCCGACCGCTTCGTGGTGATGGACAGGGGCGCCATCGTCGCCCAGTACCACAAGGCCGACATGACTCTCCCTACCCTGCAACAGGCGTTGCTGGATGCCGTCAGAAGGGGCAGCCAATGAGACACTTCCTGCTCGCCAATCGAGCGCCTTTACTGACCGGGCTGATCCTGCTGCTGCTGTGGGGGCTGTTTGCCAGCATCAGTCCGGTCACCTTTTTCAATGGCCGGATCTACACCTCCCTGCTCTCGACCATTCCGCTGACCATACTGCTGGCACTGGGGATGACCCTGCTGATCATCGCCCGCGAGATCGACATGAGCTTTCCGGCGATCATTGCACTGGGGGGATTCATCTTCGCCTGGCTGTTCCAGCACACCGGCTCGCCGCTGCTGGCACTGCTGGGGGCGATGGCGGGGGGGCTGCTGTGTGGGCTGCTCAACGCCCTGCTGATCGTGCAGTTCCAGATCCCCTCCATCATCGCCACCATAGGTACCCAGTTCTTTATCGGCGGCCTCACCACTGTGTTGGCTGACGGGCTGGCCCTCAGCCTGCCCGAGATCCGCGACACCCTGCTCCATACCCTGCTGACGGGGCGGGTGTGGGAGTGGCTGCCCGCCCAGGCCCTCTGGAGCCTGCTGGCGGCACTGCTGCTCTGGCTGCTGCTGTCCCATCACGCGCTGGGCGACAACATCAACTTCATCGGTGACAACCCGGAGGCCGCCCGCCTGATGGGGGTGCCGGTCAACCGGATGCGGCTCGGCCTCTTCATGCTGATGGGGCTGCTTGCCGCGCTGGTCGGGGTGCTGATCAGCGTCGAGATGAGCAGCTGGTGGCCCAATCAGGGACAGGGTTACATGTTGCTGGTATTTGCCTCCGTCTTCATCGGCGGCACCTCGGTGCTGGGGGGCAAGGGCACCCTGCTGGGCAGCCTGTTTGGCGCCTGCATCATCGGCATGCTGGAGGCGGGCATCATCAGTGCCGGTCTCGACGGCTTCTGGACCCGCCTGGTCTACGGGGTGATGATCCTCGTCGCCCTGATGATCCACGGCAGCCTGCTGCAACTTCAACAGGGACGCTGGCGCTCCCGTTTTTCCAATAAGGTTCCGACATGAGCAAGATCACCATCATAGGCGCAGGCAGCGTCATGTTTACCCGCCAAATCGTCTCGGCCCTGCTCTCCTACCCCGCCATGGCGGGCACCGAGCTGGTGTTGATGGATCTCAATCCCGAGGTGCTGGCCCAGAGCCACCGCCTCATCACCATGATGGTGGCGCAATCCGGCCTGCCGATGAAGGTGAGCCAGACCACCAGCCAGCGCGATGCGATTCGCCACGCGGACTTCGTCATCAGCGCCATTCAGGTAGGCGGCCTCGCCCCCTGGAAGCTGGATATGGCGATCCCGGCCAAATACGGGGTGATCCAGGAGGTGGGTGACACCATGGGACCGGGCGGCATCTTCCGCGCCCTGCGCCACATTCCGCCCATGCTGGCGATCCTGCGAGATATGGAGGCGCTCTGCCCGAACGCCCTCTTCATCAACTACGCCAACCCGCTGGCCCCCCTCACCTGGGCGGCCAAGGAGGCGAGCGGCATTCAATCCATCGGCCTCTGCTACGGGGTGCGCTACACCGTCGCCCAGCTCGCCGGTTATCTGGGGGTCGGCCCCTGGGTGGATCACCCCTCCACCCCGGAGCGCTGGCAGCGCCTGATGTATCACGATGTGCCCGCCGAGGTGGAGTACGAGTTCGCCGGGATCAACCACATGACCTGGATCACCCGCTTCGCCATCCATGGCGAGGATATGCAGCCGCGGATCCGGGCGCTGGTGGATGATCCGAAAACCCGCGAGGCAGACGGCGTGCGCTGCGAAGTGCTGAAGTTCTTCGGCCTCTGGTGTACCGAGAACCACTGGCACTGCAGCGATTACCTCCCCTACTTCCGCAAGAACGAGGCGATGATCAACCACTTCCTGCCCCAGCGCTGGAATCTGCTGGCACTGGAAGAGCAGGTCCACGCCGCCGGCAAGGCGGAGATCGCCGCCCAGCTGGCGGGGGAGAAGCCCTTCGTCATCGCCCCCAACATGCTCAACGGGCCCAAGCTGATCCACGCCATGGTGAGCGGCGAGCGCACCCGCATCAACGGCAACCTGGCCAACTGCCAGCCAGAGGGGCTGCTGGTGGAGAACCTGCCCGCCGAGTGCGTGGTGGAAGTGCCAATCTGGGTCGATGAGAAGGGGCTGCAACCGCAGGCGATGGGGCGACTGCCGACCCAGTGCGCCAGCCTGTGCAAGAGCAACACCGCGGTGCAGGAGCTGATTGTGCAGGCGGCCCTGACCGGCGATCTCGATGCCGCCCGCTACGCGCTGGCCCTCGACCCGGTCACCGCCACCGTCTGCACCCTGGAACAGATCCAGCAGATGTTCGACGAGATGTATGCCGCCCAGCGCCAGTGGCTGCCCCAGTTCCCCTGAACCGCTACACCGCAATGACAGAGGGGCTCCCGCGCGGGAGCCCCTCTTTTTTGTCCACTGCCCGCGCTGGCGGTTACACCTTGATGGCGTGATCCCGCAGCAGCCGGGCGGTGAGCTCAAGCTTCTCGTTGCGCTCGGCGGCCCGCTCAGGGACGGTGACGATCCCCTGCTCATCAACCCGATCCTGCCCGAAGGCATCGTCGATGGCCTGCGCCATGGCGCTGCGGCCAGCGGCGATATCGGGATCGGTCAGGCTCTCCTGCATCCGGATCCGGTTCTCGCTGGCGGCCAGCTGCAGTTCGTCCAACTGGGTGCCGAGGGCGGCAATCCGGCCATCGACCCGCTGGGCCAGCTCGAAGAGACGGTTTTCATTCCCTGCCGCCATCGCCCGCCCATCGAGCAGCTCCCCTTTGCGCTGATCAAAATTGGTCACGGCGCGGGCGGCCAGCTCCAGCGCATAGGCCTTGGTGGCCATGGCGTTGATCCCGCCCTCCCAGCCGACATCGGAACCGACCCCCAGCGTCACGCCAAGGGTGGTATGAAACTTGGCCCCCTCCGGCCCGAAGGCGGCGGTGGCCCCGGCCAATGCGCCGACCCCCAGATTGGCAGAGGCACGCACCTTGGCCGAGAGGCTGTAGGCATCGGCATACTGGCTCTTGAACAGATTGAGCTGGGCACTGCCCTCTGCTTTCACGCCAGCAAAGGCCGAGGCATTCGCGGTGACACTGACCACGGGCCCATTGGGGGTCATGATGGCCGCAGCCCCGGCCTCCAGCTTGGCGTTGACCCCCACCTCGGCCGACCCTGCCAGCTTGGCGTTGAGCAGATTGCCGATGGTCCAGCTCCCCTCCACCGACAACCCCAGCTTGCTCACCAGCTCGGCGCTGGCACCGATGCGCAGCAGACTCACATCGTGGGGGCCCGGCTTGTAGCGCTCCCCTGCCGTGTCGTTCAGCACGCGGGGAGGCGCATTGAATGCCAACGAACCTTCCGCCTTGCCAATCACCAGCTCCGCCTTGGCACTCGCCTTGTTCTCCTGGGTCAGGGCCGCCTTGCCGGCAAACTCCCCTACCGGCGTGTCGCGGCGCCCCTCCCACTTGCCGATCTCGATCTTGGCGAAAGCCTCCACCAGCGCACTGGCACTGACCAGACCGAGCCCGCTAAAGGCCTTCTGACTCACCGGCTCGCCCGGTTTCAACTCCTTGGGCTCGCCCGGTTTCAACTCCTTGCTGGCCGCAGAGAGAGGGTGCTTGAGCTCGGCCCGCACGCCGCTCTGATAGTGCTTGCCTGATGTGGCCTCTCTCTGCCAGAGCGCCTTCTCCTGCGCCTCGCGCTCAAGCCAGGGCTCATCCAGGCCATCCACCAGCGCGGTCAGCAGCTCGGTTCTGAGCAGGCCGATCTCCCCCTGCTGGCTCACCTTCTGCTTAATGCCGAGATCCAGCACCTCCTTGAGGTGGCCCAGCTCCAGCAGTTGGCTGTGAGTCAGCAGGATCTCGCGGCCATTCTCCTCGGCGGTGGCTTGTGGCTTGAGCTCGCCCAGTGCGGGCAGCGCCTGACGCAAGGTGCCGCAGAACAGCTGCCACTCGTGACTGGCTGCAACCTCCTCCCGGGTCGGCGCCCGCTCCAGCCGCCGCGCCATCATCCCCTCACTCACCCCGAACATCAGATCGAGCCCCCCTTGCAGCTCCCGCTTAAACAGGTCGTTGGCCCCCTCCTGTTGCAAGCGAGCCAACTCGCTGCACCACTGGCGGATCCGCTGGTTGCTCTCGATAGGCTGGTTGACCCGCCCCTGCTCGTTGCAGACCCACGCCAACTGAAATGACGGAGGCTTGCCCCCCTGCGCCAACGCCTGACGGCGGACCGCGATGTCATCGACCAGTTTCTGCAACACCGGATCCTGCTGACGGGAGCGGTTCTTGCCCGAGTCGATCCAGAACTGCAGCGCCTGCTCTATCTTCGCCAGCCCGGCCAGTGAAGGCGCTGGCTGGGCCTGATAGTGCCGCACCGCCTGCTTGACCGCCTTGAGCTCCGGGCTCTGCTGACGGCCAGCGCCACGGCGGATCCCCTTTTCAAACTCCCGGTTACCGGCATCCAGCAGCCGCAATCTGGCACTGCCAAGGCGAGCGGTGGCCGCTGATGTCGCGTCAGGGGTTGGCGGCTGATGACGGGTGGCATCGATATCCGGTGAGGCAATTTTCATGGCGAGGGTCCTGCACTGATAAGAGAGAAGAGCCCCAGCGTACGCCGCCCGCACCTGTCGCCCTGTCAGCGATGGCCCCGCTTTTTTAGGATTCGGGCTGACCCGCAGAAGATGCCTGCCAGCTCACACTTCCGGCCTCCCCCTCTTCTCTACCGACCCGCACCTAAAAAAAGAGGACGATGAGTGATAAGCAGCGGCCGATCAGCCGCATAGGGTGTCACTCTCACCCCGTTCGAGGTTCGGCCATGTATCACGCACTCATCACAGCCCTGTTCACACAACTCGGACTCCCCGTCCCGGCGGCCGGACAGACCGCCACCACCCTGGCCATCAACGACGAGCTGGTGCTGACGCTGGCAGAGGATGAGGGCCATCTGGTGATCTATCTGCTGCTGCCGGGCCACGCCATGCCCAACATGCCCCTGCTCAATCACCTCAGCGACGAGCCGGTGTTTCTGCTGGATCAGACCGAACAGGGGGAGACCCTGATCTGGGCCCGCGAGTGGCTCGATCACCTGACGCTCGACAGCCTGCTGGTGCTGCTCGAGCGGGCCATCGAGCTGGCGGCGGAGCTGCTGACCCACCAGCACGATCGGGAACAAGCCAGACAAGCGGAAGCGTCAGACCCGCGCAACGCCGCCATCAGGGTATGATGGCGCCCCTCCCGCGCGCCGCCCCGCAAAATCGAGATTTATCTTGCTCGCCATGGGTTTAGCCATTGCGGCTCAATCGGTAATGGTTAGAATTTACCTCTCTCCATAAAGAGGTAGATGATGCCTGCATTGCTGCGCATACTGGCCAAGCTGGCGCTGGGGGGATTCTTCGTCGCCTCGGCCGGGTTCAAGCTGGTATCCCCCGCCCTGTTTGTCGAACAGATTGCGGCCTTCGGGCTGATCTGGCCGCCGCTGATCCCACTGGTTAGCTGGGGGCTGATCGCCCTTGAGCTCTGCGCGGGCGTGGCGGTGATCGCCAACCGACGCTGGGGGCTGTGGCTGGTGATCGGGCTGCTCGCCCTGTTTATTCCGGTGTTGGGCTATGGCATTGCCATCGGGCTCGACATCTCTTGCGGCTGTCTTGGCAAGGCTGATCTCAGCTCGCTGCCACAAGCCATTGTGCGGGATCTGCTGCTACTGACGCTTGCGGGCGCCCTGCTGCGAACTTCCCGCCCTGTTTTTCCCGTTCTAAAGGAGTAGTGACATGATGACATTGCGATCCCGCACCCTGCTGGCCTCGCTGATCGCCGCCAGCTTTGCCCTTGGTGGCTGTGGCGACAACCAGTTCGAGCAGGAGGTGAAGCTGGAGCAGTCGGCGGTGCAGCTGGCGCAAGAGACGCAGCAGGGGGGCTATCAGCTGCTAACCGTGGCCGAGCTGAAGACCCGGATGGACAAGGGTGAGGAGCTGGTGATCATCGATACCATGCCCTATGAGGACTCCTACAAGAAAGAGCACATCCCGGGCGCCAAGAACTTCGTCTTCGTGAAGGAGGCCAAGTCCGGCGACAACTGGAGCGAGATCATCGAGGGGAGCGGCACCCCGGAGCAGTTCCAGGCGCTGCTGGGTGAAGACAAGTCCCGCCCGGTGGTGATCTACTGCGGCTTCGTCAAGTGCGGCCGCAGCCACAACGCCGCCGCCTGGGCGGTGACTCAGGGCTACCAACAAGTCTATCGGGTGCCGGGCGGCATCTTCGCCTGGAAAGGAGCCGGTTACCCCGTCTCTGCCGAGTAACCGCGCCTGCCCACAAGGCAACACTGCCGACATAAAGAAGCCCGCAACTGCGGGCTTCTTTCATATTGCGTGGCACTCAGGGTTAGCTGGCGGCCTGTGGCTGCTCCAGTGTCTGCTCCTGACTCTGCACTTCAGCCAGCTGCTGTTTGCCCAACAACCGCTTGGTGATCATCGCCGCCATGATGGAGCCGTTGACGTTGAGGGCGGTACGGCCCATGTCCACCAGCGGCTCGATGGCGATCATCACCCCCACCAGCGCGATGGGGAAATTGAGGGTGGAGAGCACGATCAGCGCGGCGAAGGTGCCACCGCCGCCCACCCCCGCAACCCCGATGGAGCCGAGTGCGATGACCGGCAGCAGGGTGAGCAGGAACAGGGGATCAAACGGGTTGATGCCGAGCATGGGGGCGATCATCGCCACCATCATGGCCGGGTAGATACCGGCGCAGCCATTCTGACCCAGATTGGCACCGAACGACGCGGCGAAGTTGGCGATGCTGGCGGGCACCCCAAGACGCTGCTGGGTCTCGATGCTGAGGGGGATGGAGGCGGCGCTGCTGCGGGAGACAAAAGCGAAGGTGAGCACGCCCCACACTTCCCGCAAATAGTGCAGCGGATTCTGGCCGATCAGCAGCAGGAACACCATGTGTACCGCAAACATCGCCAGAATGGCGACATAGCAGACCAGAATAAAGCCGAGCAGGCTGAGGATCTCGCTCAGGGGATAGTGAGCCACCACCCGGGCAATCAGCGCCATCACCCCATAGGGGGTGAGCGCAATCACCACCCGCACCATCTTCATCACCCACAGTTGCAGGGTGTCGATGGCCACGGCGGCGCGAGCCCCCGCCTCCGGGTGCTCCGCCTTCAGCTGGAGCAGAGCAACCCCCGCCAGCACGGTGAAGATCACCACCCCGATCACCGAGAGGCCGCGGCTACCCGCCATATCGGCGGCAAAGTTGGTGGGCACCAGCGAGAGCAGCAGGGCAGGCAGCGTCTGGGCACTGTCGATGGTGCTCATGCTCTGTTGCAGCGCCGCGCTGTCGCTGCCGTGGCTCAGCAGCCCTTCGGCAGTGAGGCCACTCAGATGGGTCACCGTCATCCCCACCACACCGGCGATCATCACCAGCGTCAGCATGGAGCCGATCAGCACGGCGCTGATCTTGCCGAGGGACTGGGCCTGCTCCAGCTTGTTGATGGCAGAGAGGATGGAGGTGAACACCAACGGCATCATCACCACCTTGAGCAGGCTGACATAGCCGCCGCCGACGATATTGACC
>NZ_JRGK01000001.1 GCF_000764645.1 Aeromonas finlandensis | reverse complement strand
CCGCAAGGGGTATCCGGCTCAGAGTAAAACCTTCAACACAAAGGCGGAGGCGGAGGCCTGGTCTAAAGTCATTGAATCTGAGATGACCCGAGGGATTTGGGTCAGCAGAGCCGAAGCTGAAGCAACCTCGCTTTATGAGGCTCTATGCCGCTATGAAACTGAGGTTGTTCCGCATAAAAAGGGAGCCGTGCAAGAGCTCTCACTGATCCGCATCTACAAGGCATTACCTTTGGCATCACGCGCATTGGCATCCATTCGTGGAGCGGATGTTGCAAAGCTAAGGGACGAGTGGCTGAAAGATTATCAACCTGCAACAATCCTCCGGCGGCTTGCCCTGCTCTCTCACGTCTTCAACATGGCCCGTAAAGAATGGGGAATGGAAAGTCTATCCAATCCACTGGAGCTAATTCGTAAGCCTCAAGCTGATAACGCACGTACAAGGCGTATAGCAGCTTCTGCAACGCCAGCACATTGTCCCCAGAGCCAGGATGAAGAAAGCACGCGTAGAGCATCAGAAGGTGAAATAGAGCGGATCATCGCTGCCAGTGGCTCAAGGGTCTTACCATCGTTGGTCATACTGGCATTGGAAACGGCCATGCGGCGGAGTGAGCTGGTTAGCTTGCGCTGGGAGCACATCGATCTGAAACGCAGAGTTGCACACCTGCCATCGACCAAAAATGGCAGTGCGCGCGATGTGCCGCTATCAACCCGAGCAGTTGTTACTCTGCAATCTGTAGGAGTTGCTGCTACAGGTCGGGTTTTTGATATCCGAGCTGATGCGGTAACACGAGCCTTTGAGCGGGCAGTCAAGCGTGCTAGACAAACCTACGAGCTCGAGTACCAAGCACAAGGTTTGATTCCAGTAACCGAGTTCCTCAGTGATCTGCGTTTCCACGACCTGCGTCATGAAGCCACTTCTCGTCTGGCTGAGATATTTCCTATGCACGAACTCACAAAGATCACCGGACATAAAGACCCGAGAATGTTAATGCGATACTATCACCCCAGAGCGGATGAATTAGCAAAAAAGTTAATATAGAGTTTTAATGCAACTTATATCATCATGTTAATCGGGATATTAAAATGGCCACATTGCAAAGTAAATATAATCAATTCATAAAAAACATCATCCTCACCAGGGAGTCGGATGAATACAAAAAAGCCAGGGATAAAGACGACATTGTCACCCCAAAAGTTGAAGATGCACTTAATGATGCGGGCTATCATGTTCAGGCAAGATTTTTACAGGGGTCACTTGCTTCCAATATTGCGATTAAACCATTAGATGGTGATTACGATATTGACCGTGCGGTTGTAATAACGAAGGAAAGCTCCCCAGAGAATCCTGTTGATGTGAAAAAAATTGTTAGGGATGTACTGATAAAACATGGATTTAAAGAGCCAAAAATAAAGAAGCCATGTGTGACTGCCGACTACAAGAATGAAAATTATCATATTGATTTCCCAATTTATAGGATTGATGAAAACCAAAATTATCAGCTGGCTGTTGGAAAAGAATTTTCTGACGAGAACAATAGAGAATGGGCAAATTCAGAGCCAAAGAAACTAAAAGAATGGATTGCTTCATTGAGCATTCCCAAGGAAATAACAGATGATGAAAGAAGCCAGTATTATCGACTAGTTAGATATTTAAAACGTTGGCGTGACTTTGTTTATACTAACGAAGTAGAACGGAAAAAAGTTTATTCTATAGCACTTACTATTATGGTGAAGGAATCGTTTTCACCCTGCATTGATAATGATGGTAAAGTAAATGATAACCAAGCATTGATTGATACCCTCACAAACATTCTTAAAGATTATAAATATTTCATCCCTGCAAGTAATGGATATGAGGTTCATGTCAACCTACCAGTTACACCATACTCGGATACATTCCAAAAAAATGGAGAGACCGTGGGAACTCTCCTTAGGAAGCGTATGCAGTATCTCCTTGATGCGCTAAATGAAACTAATGATATGTCCTCACTAAAAAAACAATGTGAGAAGTTACGTCAATATTTTGGTGATGACTTCCCTGAAAGCGAGGACGAACCAACAAGGGATAGTTCAAGATCAGCAGGGTTAGTAGGAGTATCTAACGGTGCTTGATATGACACAGATAGTTAATTATCTCTCATCTAAGGGCATCTCTTTAGTTCGAGGAGATAACGATAGGACTATGTTTTACAAACATTCTCTTATGAATAGAGAAATAACAATACGAATTGATATCCCTCCTGACTTCCCCTTTAACCTACCAACTTTTCACTTATGTAATCGCCTAAGTTATGGAGCTCTTGCACATATAGCTTGGGGG